>NZ_CP077941.1:3340113-3643760 GCF_019722725.1 Vreelandella profundi | reverse complement strand
CATCTCACCATCGGTTGAAAACGGCCGACCATTGTAGCGCTCAAAGCCCCGGTTATCCACATGGGTTTAGCGACCCATATTGGCCTGTGGACAACTCGCGATGAGCCTACGGGAAAAGCTCGGGAGGAAAGGGGGATAAATATTAATAATAACGCTTTCTTAAAGGTTATAAACATCTAACCAACACCTTTTAGACCGCTTATACGACACTTACACACAGATTTTTTATCATTATAGGCTATTGAAATATGGCTATTAAAATCACTTATCCACAAATAGTATCCCCACTATTAATAACAACAGGTTTAGAACTACTAACTAGTAATAATAGTGGTAGGGTCGATTGCCTAACAATGCCCCAAAAGCAGCGCAGCGATGCCGCTGCAAGGGTTTTTATGCAAGGAAAAATTGCACCCAGCGTAGGAAGTCTCTACAATTTCCGGTCTTGAATTGAATCTCCCCGGCTAGTTCCTCACTGGACCGGGCTTTTTGGAATTCACTTTCCGTCCTAAACCACGTGGGAATAACGAGTTATGAAACGCACTTTTCAACCTAGCGTTCTCAAGCGCAAGCGCGCGCATGGCTTCCGTGCTCGTATGGCAACCAAAAACGGTCGCGCCGTCCTAGCACGCCGCCGTGCCAAAGGCCGCAAGCGTCTGAGCGCCTGATCTCGGATTGCGTGTGCCGCAGCAAGGCTTTCCCCGGCAATTACGGTTACTAAATGCTGGGGACTTCAGTCACGTGTTTGAACAAGCCGACTTAAAAGTGCATGGCAAAGGTATGATGGCGTTAGTTCGCCTAAGTACTCGGGGTTACCCTCGCCTTGGACTGATAGTCAGCAAAAAAAATGTTAAACGCGCCGTAGACCGCAACCGTTTCAAGCGTCTCGTACGAGAATCCGTGCGCCTTCGCCAAGACCACTTACCCTCTGTGGATATCGTGGTTCTTGCTCGACGGGGTGTTCAGGATATCGATAACGACACCTTACATCGCCAGTTATATGGCATGTGGAAGCGACTCCAGCGTGACGCACAGGCGGTAACAGCAGCACCAACGCCAGAGCGTAACACGTGACATTTGGTGCACACCTCGCCGCTCGACCTCGGCCTGCCCCCCGGCAGGCTTTCGTGTGTCAAGGGACGAGTAAATGACACTGCGCCACTAGCATGTTCACCACCCAGCGGGCAGAACCCTCATGGACGTAAAACGACTTTTATTACTGATTCCACTAGCCGTACTAGCCTATTTGTTAGTCGTCCAGTGGAATCAGGATTACGGGCAGCCAAATTTTGATTCGGCTCCTGAAATGACGCAACGCAGCAACTCGGCAGTGCCTAGCAATGTCGAAACTGACGATGGCTTAGCCGTTCCCAGCAGTTCTCCGCAGCAAGATCCGGTTGGAGAAGGCATAGCAAGCAGCACTGAAAGCGAGTCAACAAGCCGCGATTTTATTGCCGTGACGACCGACGTTCTTGATGTGCGTATCGATCCCCACGGTGGCGATATTGTTTATGCTGCTTTACCACAGCACAAGCAAGCACTCGATTCAGAGCGCAACTACGTGCTGCTGTCGGATAACAACAGCCGCAGCTATGTCGCACGCTCAGGGCTGCAGCTCGACGGTCAAGCTAGTCGCATCGCATTCACGCCCGAAAATTCTGAGTATCGCTTAGGCGATAGCGATGATGAGCTAAGCGTTAATCTAACCGCTGACGTTAACGGCGTTGATATCATTAAACGCCTTACCTTTGAGCGCGGCAGCTATGCGGTCAACGTCAATTACTACCTCGCTAACAATACCGATGCACCCGTTACTGCGCGCTTTATTGGCCAGTTGGCACGTGATAATAGCCCTGACCCTTCCAGCGGCGTTTCCATGGGCATGAAGTCCTACTTGGGTGCTGCTTACTCAACGCCGGACGCGCGCTACGAGAAAATCGATTTTGAAGATATTCAAAATCGTGAGTTTGAAAACCGTGAAGCGCAGGGTGGCTGGATTGCCATTATTCAGCACTACTTTGTATCAGCATGGGCACCCCAGCAGGATCAGCAGAACCTGTTTTACGTTACCAGCGATTCAAGTAATCGTAACGTTGTCGCCTTTGCTGGCCCCACAAGCAACATTGCAGCAGAGGGCGAAGCGACCCTGGGCGCAACGCTGTACATGGGGCCGAAGGTTCAGGACTACCTAGAACAGGTCGCTCCCAACCTGCAATTAACCGTGGATTACGGCTGGCTTTGGTTTATTGCTAACCCACTGTTCTGGCTGCTAGATCATATCCATGAAATCGTCGGCAACTGGGGTTGGTCGATTGTTCTGCTAACCGTGCTGGTGAAGACCGTGCTGTTCCCGCTTTCTGCCAAGGCTTACAAGTCTATGGGTCGGATGCGCAAACTTGGCCCGGAAATGCAGCGTCTAAAAGAGATGTATGGCGACGACCGCCAAAAAATGTCTCAAGAGATGATGAAGTTCTATCAGAAAGAGAAGATCAATCCGCTGGGCGGCTGTTTGCCTATCGTGATCCAGATGCCGGTCTTCATCGCTCTGTACTGGATGCTGCTAGAGTCAGTTGAATTGCGTCACGCGCCGTTTATGTTCTGGATTCAAGATCTGTCGATGAAGGATCCGTACTTCATCCTGCCGATCATTATGGGCATCTCGATGTTCGTTCAGCAGATGTTGAACCCAACGCCTCCGGACCCAATGCAGGCGAAGATTATGAAGATGCTACCCATCATCTTTACCTTCTTCTTCCTGTGGTTCCCGGCGGGTCTGGTCATCTACTGGGTGGTCAACAACATCATTTCGGTGGCGCAGCAGTACTACATTACGCGCAAAATCGAAAACGACCCGAGCATCGGCAAAGGCATGAGAACTAAGTAGTTAAAGAGACAGTAATCTACCGCTGTAAGCTGTGCCTTCAGACCCCCGCCTCGTGCGGGGGTCTGGCGTTTTAAGGCTGATAAATTCACACTAGTTTGATCAATACTGGATCTATCCTTTAATATTTCTGCCCACTTTTAAAGAGAGCCACCATGGCCGAACGCCTCTACACTCCTGACACCATCACGGCACTGGCGACTCCTCCTGGGCGCGGTGGCGTCGGTATTATACGAGTCTCAGGCCCCGCCTGCCGCGAGATCGCCCAAGCTATGATTGGGCACTGCCCAGCGCCTAGGTACGCTCATTACGGCCCCTTTCAGGGCGCTGAGGACACTATTGATGAAGGAATCGCCCTACTTTTTAATGGCCCCTATTCTTTTACCGGTGAAGACGTACTCGAGCTTCAGGGGCACGGCGGCCCGATTATCATGGATATGCTGCTGGAACGTTGCATAGCGCTAGGCGCTCGTTTAGCGCGACCAGGTGAGTTTTCCGAACGGGCTTTTTTGAACGATAAGCTGGATCTTGCCCAAGCAGAAGCTATTGCCGACCTGATTGATGCAACCTCACGCTCAGCGGCAGAAAACGCCGTGCGTTCGCTACAGGGCGAGTTTTCAAAGCGGGTTTCCGCACTAGTAGAGCGTCTTATTGAGCTGCGTGTTTATGTCGAAGCGGCCATTGATTTTCCAGAAGAAGAAATCGATTTTCTTGCCGATGGCCATGTGGCACAGCGTTTAAACAGCGTGCAGCAGGCGCTTAGCGATGTGCGTCGAGCCGCGGGCCAAGGCGCGCTGCTGCGCGAAGGAATGAGTGTAGTGATCGCAGGGCGTCCGAATGCAGGTAAATCTAGCCTGCTGAATGCGCTTACCGAGCAGGATACCGCCATCGTCACCGATATCGCCGGAACGACCCGCGACGTGCTGCGTGAGCATATTCATATCGATGGCATGCCGCTGCATATCATCGATACTGCCGGGCTACGCGACACCCCCGATGCAGTTGAAAAAATTGGCGTCGCTCGCGCCTGGGCCGAAATAGAAAAAGCCGACCGGGTGCTGCTGCTCGTCGATGCCACGACCACCGATTCAATCGACCCAATGGAGATTTGGCCAGAGTTCGTGGCACGCCTACCGGACCAGCAGCGCTTAACCTTAGTCCGTAATAAGATTGACACCAGCGCTGAGCAGCCGTGTTTAGATCTATCCACAGACACACCAATCGTGCGGCTATCTGCTAAAACGGGGGTGGGTGTGGATAACTTAAAAACGCACTTGAAAGAGGTCATGGGCTTTGCCGCCACCACCGAAGGCCGTTTCTCTGCCCGGCGACGGCATCTGGATGCGCTTGACCGCGCCATGACAGCGCTAAATATCGGCCGCGCCCAGCTTGATGGCTATGGCGCAGGAGAGCTGCTGGCTGAAGACTTACGTGACGCCCAGCAGGCATTAGGCGAGATCACCGGCGAGTTCAGCGCAGATGATCTGCTCGGCGAAATATTTGGTAGCTTCTGTATTGGTAAATAGCAGAGACAGCTACTCCTGCACCCACCAGTCCGCCTGATAGCGGCTGTTGGAGCCTAGTAGCGGCGTTATCTCCGCCATTGCCGCCGCTAGCTGCTGGTCTAATCCCCAGGACGGGTTGATCACTAGCATGCCACTGCCATACATGCCGTGAGCTTGCTCGGCTGGGGCGCGCAATAGCAGCTCGCTGCGCCAGATTTTGCGCACTCCACTCGCCTTTAACGTATCTAGTAACGCCTGATGATGGCCTGCCGGTAGCAATGGATACCAGATTAACATCACGCCATGGCGGGCTTTTTCCAATGCGTTTACCGCCGTCTCAGCGACCTCTTGATACTCCACTTTGCGCTCATAGCTAGGGTCGATCAACACGCACAGCCGCGGCGTTCTCACCGGCAGCATAGCCGTTAATCCCGCCAGACCGTCACCAAAAATACGCTGGGCGTTAGGCGCTAATACCTGGGCGTTAAGCTGTTTGTGCTCACCCAGGTGGAGCTCAAACAGACGCAGCTTATCCTGCTCACGTAGCGCATTGCTCATCCACCAGGGGGAACCCGGGTAATGCGTTAACGTGGCTGCGTCCGGCTGCGCACTTCTCAGCGCCTCTTTCCATGCGCCTAACAGCGGATCGCTGGAGCTAGGCTGTTGCCAAAGTGGCCAAATACCCTCGCGGTACTCTTGCAGGCGCTGGCTCTCTTGCCCGCTTAGCGGATAAAGGCCACGCCCTGCATGAGTATCAACATATGTAATGGCGGATTCTTTACGTAATAAATAATCAATCACCGCGTACAGCGTCAGATGTTTATGTACATCGGCAAAGTTACCGGCATGGTAGGCATGTTGATATGACAGCATGGGGACTCGTCAGCAGATGAATAAAAAAGCCCGCTATGTGCGCATAGCGGGCTATCAGCGGCAATAAGTAGTTAACCGAATCGCTTACTAACGCTGGCCCTGACCATCACCGGTTGGGGTCAACGTGATTTCGACGCGACGGTTCTGGGCACGGCCCTGTTCGTTGTCGTTACTAGCGACTGGCTGCGTTGCACCATATCCCGATGTATTGAGACGCATAGAGCCCACGCCGTTCTGGGTTAAGTAACTGCCGACAGCCTGGGCGCGGCGTTCAGAAAGGCGCTGGTTGTAGCTTGCATCGCCGGTGCTATCGGTATGGCCAGCAATGTTAACGCGAGTGTCTTGATACTGCGTCAATACGTTCGCGACTTCATTCAGTGCCGTGCGTGCTTCACTGGTAAGATCGGCCGAGTCAAAGCCAAAGGTGACGCCACTTGGCATATTGAGAACGATATCATCACCGCGGCGATCAATCTCAATACGTGAACCTTGCAAATTTTCACGCAGCTGTTTCTCTTGGCGATCCATATAAACACCAACGCCAGCACCTGCGGCAGCGCCGACGGCAGCACCAATCAACGCTCGGTCGCGACGGCTAGTACTGCCGTCGCCCGACAGCGCACCTGCAGCAGCACCAATTGCGGCACCAATACCCGAACCCATAGCGGTGCTTGAGCGCTGCGTTTGGCCACCGTAGGGGTCAGAGGTGGCACAGCCTGCAACTAAAATAGCAGCGGCCAACGGTGTCAGTAGTCGAGAAATACGCATCACTCACTCCTTATTTATCTTCAAACGTTTGTTTCTTAAAAGATAGTTGGTTTATTACTTATCAATCATCGCCAATTAATGCCAGCAACTCATTCAAGAATAATAGACCTTGAGGCGATGCACGCAGTTTTTCAGGCATTTGCATCAAAAGTCCTTTTTTATCGGCGGACTGTAAACGCTCCAGTAACAGAGTATGTGGCTGCCCTGTGTTAGCTGTCCATGTACCCAGCGTCACGCCCTCCGTCAGCCGCAACGCGTTCATGGCAAACTCAAGGGGCAGTTCATCTGCTGTTATTAGCTGCTTGCCCGCCACAAAACCGCGCAAATCGTCCATACGTTTGAGGTAGGCATCGGGCTGGCGAGTTTTCCAGCGCCGCTCGATACTCCACTGTTTGTCTTGATCAATGTGGCTAAGCTTGCCATGGGCACCTGCACCAATGCCTAAATAGTCACCAAACTGCCAATAATTAAGATTATGACGGCTTTGATGATTAGCCGTGGCGTAAGCCGAAATCTCGTAACGCTCAAATCCTGCCTGTTCTAAACGCTGGTGCCCCGTGTCCTGAATATCCCAAAGCGCCTCCTCCTCCGGCAATAAAGGGGGGTTGGAATGAAAAGCGGTATTCGGTTCTAGAGTCAGCTGATACCAAGAAAGATGCTGCGGGTCTAGCGCCAAGGCTTGCTCAATATCATCCATTGCAAGCTCAGGCGTTTGCTTTGGCAAACCGTGCATGAGATCAATATTGATATTGGTAAACCCAGCCTGCCGCGCTTGAGTAACCGCTGTCACGGCTTCTTGGCCGCTATGAATGCGCCCAAGTGCATGCAACTGGGCGGGCTGGAAGCTCTGAATACCCAGCGATAAGCGGTTAATACCCGCATTACGGTAGCCAATGAAACGTTCTTGCTCAGTAGTGCCTGGGTTAGCCTCTAAGGTAATTTCAATATCGTCAGCAAAAGGTAGCCGGCGCTTGATTTCTTGCAGTAAGCGATCATAAAACAGTGGCGAAAGCAGACTCGGCGTTCCACCGCCGATAAAAATCGTCTGTATTTCCCGCTCAGCGGCTAATGCAAGATCGCCATCCAGATCTTGTAACAGCGCCTTAAGATACGCATCTTCAGGCAACGCCTTCGGCGTGAAGCCGTGCGAACCCGGCTCATGAGAATTGAAATCACAATAGGGGCATTTACGTACGCACCAAGGCGTATGGATATAAAGCGATAGCGGCGGCAGCGTATCAGCCATGCGCCACCTTCAGTAACTCTACCAAGCCCTGAAGTGCACGGCCTCGGTGGCTAAGGCGATTTTTAGTTTCACTGGGCAGCTCCGCAACGCTCATTCCCTGATCAGGAAGCCAGAAAAGGGGATCGTAGCCGAACCCTTCTTGACCCCGCGGATGAGCAAGAATTTCACCTTCCCAACTGCGCTGTACAATTACCGGAACTGGGTCTTTAGGATGGCGCAAGTAAACCAGTACGCACCAATAGCGCCCGCTGCGCTGACCTTCCGCACAATCGCTTAACGCGGCTAGTAACGTGTCATTATTTTTCTGATCACTTTTCGGCTCGCCGCCATATCGCGCGGAATAGATACCAGGCGCACCATTCAATGCGTCTACTTCGAGGCCAGAGTCATCCGACAGCGCGGGTAAACCGCTAATAAGACTCGCTTCACGGGCTTTGAGCAGAGCATTTTCTACGAATGTTAATCCCGTTTCTTCGACATCAATAACCCCAAAGTCTGCTTGAGGGCGAACATCAAAGCCTAAAGGTGAAAGTAACTGATTGAATTCTCTTAACTTTCCGCTGTTTCCACTGGCAAGAACAAGGGTATTGGCTGCTGACATAACAAACACTCCAGACATTAGAGCGTCAGTTTACGCCCTCATTCGTAGTATCAAAAGCCAACAAAATGTTACTGAACGTATCTTAGCAATTGATAAGTTATAAAATACTAATTTAAAAATAAGACATTGAAAATAAATAATATTTATCTTATTAGCAAGAATCATAAATTTAGAAATAATTATTTTTACCATCTTTTTAATAACATAACTTTACGAAAGGTATCTTATAGGCAACAATTCATTGGTTCCCTGCTCACTCTTTCTTTCCATGAGGGCTACCCAATGTCGCAGGATAAGTCTATCGGCTTGGTCTATATCGTTACCGAAAAAAGCGCCCAGGCGCAGCTGTTCGCTGAATATCTAAACAAACATACCGGCTGTCAAATCAGTATCTACTCACCCCAAGCGTCGCTACCCATTTGCGCATCGGGAAACGTGTTGATTCTGATTGATAGCGATCATATCGGCATTGATGCGCTGCCAGAGTGGCAAGATAAACTACCCGATGCCTTAACCAAACTGCCTCTCGCAGCCTTCAATATTCACGATATGGATCACGCGCTAGAAGCACTTTCATGCGCTCAGTTGAAAGGGGTGTTTTATCGTAATGAAAGTCTTGAAGTGATTTGTAAAGGAATACACGCCTTACTGCAGGGCGAGCTGTGGATGTCGCGCGATTTAATGGCTCGCCTAATCCTGTTTTACCGCAAATATCAAAGCAATTCTTTCCGCCCAGCCTGTGGATTAACTAACCGAGAAATGGAAATCATTTCGCTGCTTAGCGCAGGGTCATCCAATCAGCAAATTGCCGAAAAACTGTTTGTGAGTGAGCACACGGTTAAGTCTCATCTTTACAATATTTTTCGCAAAATAAATGTTCATAACCGCATTCAAGCGCTGAATTGGATTCATCAAAACCTGGGACCCATTCTCCCCAATATCGAAACCGCGCGCAGTCTACAGCGCCCACGCTAGCGCTTACGCGCAAGGTTAACTCGCTATGTCATTAATGCATCGCTGGTCGCTAAGCCTTCTTACTTTCTTGGTGTGGGTAACGTCGCCTTTAGCATTAGCCAACGAACCTGCTGCTCCCATAGATACGCTGCCAGCCAACGAGCAAGCGGCTGTTGAATCGATTAATCAACTTTCTAGCCCTGATGGCCCGGAGGTTCAAGGCAACACTTATGGCGGCAGTGAGCTCACCGGCGTGATGGTGGATCGCACTATCACCATGGCGGGAAAAACCTTCTATCGCGCCTTTAGCCAACGCGCAATGGATAACCTAATTATTGGTAACGCCACCATCACTATCAGTGAGCGTCCTGATGCGCGCTGGGGTAGCCAAATATGGGTGATGGAAGGCAATCAGATGTATTTCCGAACACAGCTTTCCCCTCGCATAAATGAAGCTGATCGAGCCGCAGGGGAAGCCGTACAAACCGTCGAAGAAGCGCTGCTACGCAAACAGCTAGCGGCGGCGCTTACCTCAGACAAAGACTTGGGAACAGAGGAGCTACGTTAATGAAAAAAATACTAAATAAAACGGCTAATGGCGCCATGGCAACGATCCTTTTAGCCGGCGTGCTCACTCTTCAGGCGAATGCTGGAGAGCTCGTATATCAGCCGCTGAACCCTTCATTCGGCGGTGACCCTTTTATGGGCAGTTATCTACTGGGTAAAGCCCAGTCGCAAGACACCAACACCGATCCAAATGCTCGTGGCATTGAGTCTCTGTCTTCGACCGAACGGCTCGTCCAAAGTCTTGAAAGCCGGCTGATCTCCCAGTTAATCAGTGACGTAGGGACAGGCGATGTTGGCGAGGGGTCTTTTGATAGCGGTGATTTCAGCGTAGTGGTTCGCGATGACGGCGGCCAATTGGTTGTCAGAGTCATCGATAAAGTCACTGGCGATGTGACCAATATCAGCGTGGGCGGTTTGTTTAACCCCTAATGCATTGCCTGTTTTAAAGATAAAAAAACTAACAAGGCGATACATCCGCCTACTTAATGCTACGTGCGTATCAGGGGATCATCATGAAAATTATCGCAACACTGGTTATGGTCAGTTTACTCAGCGGCTGTGCTGGGATGGTCGCGACATCCGAAAACTTGGAAGGCGCGCAAGCAACGCTAACGCCGCGCGGCGCAACCTATCAAGATTTAGTCGCTTTACCGCCGCCGTCCGGGCGTATTTTTGTCTCTGTCTATGATTTCCGTGATCAAACCGGCCAATATCGCCCCGCACCGGCCAGCACTTTCTCTACCGCCGTCACGCAGGGTGCTGCAGCGATGCTGACCGGTGCACTAGCTGACTCTGGTTGGTTCATACCGCTTGAACGAGTGGGCCTACAAAACCTACTCACTGAAAGGCGGATTATACGTGCGGAATTTGAGCGCTTTGGCCAACCCGATACGCTCCCATCGTTACGAGCAGCCTCTGTGATGCTGGAAGGCGGCATTATTGCCTATGAATCCAACGTAAGAACCGGGGGCGCTGGCGCAGAATACTTTGGTATTGGGGCGTCGGGCCAGTACCAGGTTGATCAAGTCACGATTAATTTACGTGCCGTTGAAATATCCACAGGTGAAGTACTCGCTAACGTTACTACCACTAAAACGATTTACTCTAAAGAGATGCGAGCAGGCGTGTATCGATTTATAGACTTCCGTCGCTTGTTAGAAGCAGAAGTTGGCCTCACCACGAATGAACCTGTGCAGCTGGCCGTTATGTCCGCCATTGAGTCAGCGGTTATTCACTTGGTGGCACGCGGTGTCGAAAGCAATCTTTGGAACCTTGCCAATAATGTTAATTTTCAAGACACTATTTTATCAGACTACCTAGATGCACCCGTTCCTTTGTTATAAGTAACCATTTTTTAAAAGGTCGTAAAAAATAGTTATAAAAACATTAGTAAAAAAGAATGGCTATGCAATTTGCATAGCCATTCTTTATTTAAACTAATAACCAAAATATTAGAAATTTAGTCTTTTTAAAATAAAAAATATGAAAAATTTCACATCTCAAATAAGAAATAATCTGATAGCAGAAGTTTTAAATTGGTTCAAACTCAACACATAAAATACAAATTGATACAAACCGTTTCAAAAGGAAATGTCATGAAACTGAAAACTATCGTAACCCAGCGAGTAGCACTGACGATGACACTGTTAGCGGCAACTCTTTCAGTTTCTTGGTCAATTCATGCTGACAACAGCCGCATCGAGCAGTTTTCTAAGCAGGCAGCCGCTCAAAATGGTCATGGTAATTACAGCATTATTACGCAGATTGGTAACAATAATCGTAACAACATATCCCAATCAGCCAGCTATCAGGCAGGCAACTATTCCAGTATTTACCAATTAGGTAATTACAACGCCGCCAATATAAATCAAGTGGGTGGCAATAACGTTAGCAATGTCTTTCAAGCGGGCACAAACCATATCGCTGATATTGCTCAGTCAGGAAGCACATCCGCAGAATTAAATGCTTCTGTGCGTCAAGTTGGCAATCGAAGCGATATACAGATTTCACAATCGGGGAGTGGCTATCGTGGCATTAGTGTTGAACAACAAGCATTTTCAAACAATGCACGCCCGGTCACCGTCGAAACCTACTGAACAACATCCGTTGTTCAGTAATAACTAAAGCAAGTACGACATAATGGGGAAACACCATGAAAACTAAAATCACCACTATCGCCGCTGCTGTTGCCTTCGCTATGAGCACTGCTGCTTCGGCACAGTACTGGGCGGCGGGTAGCGAATCAACCATTTATCAAAGTGGTAATAATAATACTAACACTGTTGATCAGTGGGGTTCTCAGCGTTCGCGTATTTATCAAGAAGGTAACAATAACTCAGCAAATGTATCGCAAGATGATATTGCTGGCGTAGCGACAACTCAGTCCGGCCTTAATAAATCAGGCATCGATCAAATTGGCCAAAGTAACTCGGCTAGTGTTACGCAGCTAGGTTCACGAAACGATTCAACCGTGTATCAAGAAGGCACCAATAATGGTGCAACGGTGGACCAGGATGGTTCGAAAAATATTTCCGTAGCGGAGCAAATTGGCACGTACAATACTGCCAACGTTACCCAAGATGGCAAATATAACGATAGCTATGCCTATCTTGAAGGTAATGGCAACACGGCTACTGTTAGCCAAGAAGGCACAGCAAATACTTCCGTAGTGGAGCAAATTGGTTCTTCCAATACTACTGACATTACTCAAAGCGGCTCCTCCAATGATAGCTATGCTTACCTAAATGGTAACAACAATGTTGCCAACGTTAGCCAAAGCGGCTATGCGCTTGAAAGCACTATCCTAGCCTCGGGAAGTTACAACACACAAAACGTTATGCAGTCTGGCTATGCGCATGATTCTTATATCAACACCAACGGTAGCTATAACAACCAGAATGTTACTCAAGGCGGTGGCTTCATGGCTCAGCATACGTCTAGTATCGTGACTTATGGTAATGGCAACGCGAATACCGTGAGCCAAGGCAACTAAGCTGTAAAGCTTGATGAAAGCTCAAACCGCCCCTCACATGGGCGGTTTTTTTATGTGCGTTATTTAGTCATCATCAACGCATCACTAGCGTTAACGTGCCGCCCGCCCCTTGGGTAGATGAACGAGTGCGGTTAGTGCCTTTTTGAATATCAACGTCCAGCCGCTCATCATCACTCAACAATTTAACGGTACCCTCCAGCTCAGTACCAATAAACGTGTACTCGGCAGGTACCGTCCCACGCTCCTCGACATGCTCCGTTATTTCGCCTTCATGGGTAATACGCCAGTGGGCTGAAAATTCTGCGCCTGGAGAGCCGCTCATGCTGATATGGATCTCATTCATAGTCTGCTCCTGAGACGACTGCGCCAGCAGTGGGGCGCATGCTATTAGCCCCACCGCACACATCGCATATCGCCAAGCCGTTGGTCGTTGCATTGTTATACCTCGTTTACCGCAAGAGCCGCTCGTGATGAGCGGCTCTTGCAGTATAGCGAGCTTTACGTTACTTGCTGTTACATAACTGCAAAGGCTTTCTCTGCCGCGTCCAGGGTGAACTGGATATCTTCCGGGGTATGAGCACTCGACATAAAACCCGCTTCATAGGCAGAAGGGGCCAGGTAAACACCGTGATCCAGCATCGCGCCAAAGAAGCGACGAAAAGCATCTGGATTACAGGCCGTGGCTTGGGCAAAGTTATCCACACGGCGTTGAGAGGTAAAGAAGAGCCCAAACATGCCGCCAGCAGATTGCGTCATCATCGGCACACGTGCAGCGTTGGCACGCTCTTGAAGCCCCTGACACAGCGTATTCACCCGCTGGCTTAGCGCATCGTGAAAACCCGGTACCCGAAGCTTCGTCAATAGAGCTATTCCCGCCGCCATGGCCAGTGGGTTACCGGACAGTGTGCCCGCTTGGTACACAGGGCCCATGGGAGAAATATTTTGCATGATCTCGCGCTTACCGCCAAACGCGCCCACCGGCATGCCTCCACCGACAATTTTACCCAGGCAGGTTAGATCTGGGGTAATGCCATAGTGTGCCTGTGCGCCGCCTAGCGCCACGCGAAAACCGGTCATCACTTCATCAAAAATGAGCACGCTAGCATGTTCATTGCACACCCGGCGCAGCGTTTCTAAGAAGCCCGGCTGGGGTGGAATACAGTTCATATTGCCCGCCACTGGCTCTACGATTATGCAGGCAATCTGATCGCCAATCTCAGCAAAGCACGCCTCAACGCCTTCAGGATCGTTATACGACAGCGTGATCGTGTGTTCAGCCAGTGAAGCGGGTACGCCCGGTGAGCTAGGTTCACCGTGGGTAAGCGCCCCTGAGCCGGCTTTTACCAGCAGTGAATCCGAGTGGCCATGATAATTACCTTCAAACTTAACAATCTTGTCGCGCCCCGTGGTGCCCCGCGCCAAGCGGATAGCCGACATGGTGGCTTCGGTACCCGAGCTCGTCATACGCACCATATCCATAGAGGGAATCATCTCGCAGATGAGATCCGCCATGGTGGTTTCCACCGCCGTTGGGGTGCCAAACGAAAGGCCATTATCCAAACGAGCCCGTACGGCTGCCAGTACGTCCTGATCGGCATGGCCTGTGATCATTGGTCCCCAGGAGCCCACATAATCTACGTAGCGGTTACCTTCAACGTCGAACAGGAAGGCGCCCTGAGCGCGCTCCATAAAAACCGGCGGACGGTGCAAACCTTTAAACGCACGGACAGGCGAGTTTACGCCGCCGGGAATATGGCGGCTCGCTAGATCGAATAGTTCAGCTGATGTGGTCATGACATCCTCTAAATAAAAGGCGTACAGAAGATAGGATCAAAAGCGTACAGCCTGTGAAAAGCGGTTAGGCAAGCACTGGCCACTGGGTGGCTGAAAGCCTTGAGACAAGCTTTCCCAGGTAAAGTGCTGAGCTTGCTCACAGGCAGTTGGTAAGCGCTCACCTACAGCCAAGCGTGCGGCAATAGCTGAAGCAAGCGTGCAGCCGGAGCCGTGAAACTGTTCGGGCAGCCGCGGCCACTGCCATTGGCGAGTGGTCTCTGGCGAATGCAATGTGTGGACGACCTGATGCTCGTTGCCCGGCAATGGTTCATCGGTGGCCGTTACTAAAATCGCCTGGCACCCCTGAGACATCAGCGTCACCGCGCGAGCGGTATCATCGTAAGGGGTGTCGATGTCTGGAGTAAGCTGAGCGAGCTCCGCGCGATTAGGCGTTAAGATATCCACAAGCGGTAGCACGCGATCAATAAACAGCTGCCGTAGAGCGGGTGTGGATAACTCAGTTCCCCCGCCTGCTTTAAATACCGGGTCAGCGACCACGGGAACGCCTGGAAAGCGGCGGATAATTTGCTCCGCTGCACGCAGCGTGGCTTCATCTGCAAGCAAGCCAATCTTAATGGCCGCGACCTGCATCTCACTAATCGCCTCGGCCATTTGACGCATCGCGGCAGGGTCGGCAGGCATTACCCTTGTCACATTATGGCAATTTTGTACCGTCAGCGCGGTGGGAATAGTGACAGCCCAACCACCGCAGGCCGAAATGGCTTCGCTGTCAGCCATTAAACCCGCACCGCCAGTCGGATCATGTCCAGCCAGCACCAAGACAACGGGAGGAAGCGGTTGTCGCATCAAAAGGGTTTCACAACCGCGAGTAACACAACCGCTATAAGCACAATGACGGGCGCTTCGTTAAACCAGCGAAAAAATACATGGCTTTTGGTGCAGCGATTCTGAGCGAACTGCTTTAAATAAATCAAACAAACGTGATGATAGGCAATCAGCACGGCTACCAAGGTCAGCTTAGCGTGCATCCAGCCTTGGCTAAACCATGCCGGCACCAAGTAAAGCATCCAACCGCCAAACACCAGCACCGCAATCATAGAAGGCATCATAATGCCGCGGTAAAGCTTGCGCTCCATGGTTTTAAAATAGCTCATTGCCTGATCATCGCCATTATCTCGTGCGGTGGCGTGATACACGTATAGCCTCGGCAGATAGAACAGTGCGGCAAACCAAGTCACCACGGCTATTAAGTGAATAGCCTTCACCCATAGATACATTATCGCTCCTTAAACTGATGAGTCTTTCTCTCGTAAATCGTTTTCACGGGGATCAGCACCGCGGGGCTCTGTGTAGTGATAATAACGTTCGATAGCACCACGGGTAATAATACCTGAAATCCGTTGCTGCTTAGGTCGATAACCATGAACGACATACAGCGCCCCCAGCGCATTATCCTGAAGTTTTAGAAAAGCTTCAGAAAGCGTTGCCTGCAGCCCAATCGGCGCCAAGTCTAAGCGTTGCCCGGGAATTTCTAATAAATCAATCAACTCATCTGCTGGCGGATCTTTGCCTTCCAGCGCTTCATCATGTTCGAGTAACCAGCGTGCAAGCTCTGCGGCTTTGAGCGCCAGCACCGGTTTTTCCTCACTTGAACGCTCGATTACCAGCCATACCGGATTCGTTTCAAGCAGCAGGCGCGCCTGATCACAGGTAATCATTCGTTCAGTTCGCGCCAATTGACGTTCCATAACGGCGGGCACCGATACGCGTGAGAGCGCTTGCATCAGCGGTTGCTGCAAAGGGTGCAAACCATAGCGCACCGAGCTAATAAAAAAACCTTCACAGCCGGTAAGTTGACGCGAGGTGAGACATGCAACGACCACCACCAGCATGCCGGGCAGCATAATACTCGGCGTATGCGTCAACTCCAAAAGCGCCATCAGCGCTGCCAGCGGCGCTTGCAACACCGCCCCCATCATCGCTGCCATGCCTAGCATGGCATAAACACCGGGGTCAGCGGCTTTATCGGGCCACAGCCAGCCGCCCAGCAATCCAAACAGCGCGCCTGTCGCCGCGCCGACGACTAGCACGGGGCCGATAATACCAATCGGCACGCCGCCAGAAACGGTCAGCGCCGTCAGTAACAGCTTGGCGATCATCAGCGCCAGCAGGACTTTAATTTCCAACTGATTATTGAGCGCAGCCGCCACGCTGTCGTAACCAATACCCTGTACTTGTGGAAAACACCAGGCAACCGCGCCAGTGGCTACGCCGACTAGCCCTAAACGCAGCCAAAGCGGCCAAGCTTGTATGCGCTGACTGTGCGAAATATGAATAAATAGCCCCGCCAGCAGACCGATAAATAACCCGGTGAGCACAATCCAAGGAAGGTTCATTAACGAACC
Source organism: Vreelandella profundi (assembly GCF_019722725.1). Classification (NCBI taxonomy): domain Bacteria; kingdom Pseudomonadati; phylum Pseudomonadota; class Gammaproteobacteria; order Oceanospirillales; family Halomonadaceae; genus Vreelandella; species Vreelandella profundi. The sequence goes on along the minus strand of NZ_CP077941.1, from coordinate 3,627,174 downwards.
AAGCGCCACTTCAGGGATACGAAAAGCCGGTTCATTGCCATAAGCGAGCTGTGCTACCAGCGCGCCCATCGTAGAGGCCAAAATGACCGGCATAAAGCTCATCAGGGTGTACTCCATCATGACAACTTCCATGGCGAAGATCACCCCGGCGATAGGCGTATTAAACGAAGCAGAAATGCCTGCAGCGGTACCGCACGCGACTAGAACTCTTAAACTATTATTAGGTAGACGCATCTGTTGGCCTAACCCACTTGCCGCCGCCGCACCTAAATGAATAGCGGGCCCTTCGCGGCCAGCAGATAGCCCACCCAGCACAGAAATAACCCCGACCCACCATTGGTTAAGCCAGTTACGCAGCGGAAAGCGGCCTTGGTGGTAGGAAAGACGCTCAATTACATGGCCAACACCTAGCTTGCGCGCGGCGGGCTTTTGGCGATACAGCAGAACACCGACCAAGGTAACCGCCACCACTGGCAGCAGCGTGCGCAGCCATGGCGCCATGCTTTCAAACGCTTCAGGGTCGCCATCGGTCATATACAGCGCGGCGCCGGTTTCCAAGAGCAGGCGAAATGCCACCATTACCGCGCCAGTAATAATTCCAGAGACGAGCCCCAGCAAGCAAAGCTGTGGAAGGGCATCGACATTGGCCAACTGGCGACGAAAGCTCTCTAGAGTAAAATCCGAACGGGAAAAACGCGCCACGACGACCTTCCTTGTTTTTTTGCCTTGGTACTCTGTGTCTTGGGATAGTCTTAGTGTTCTTGTGTTTTCACCCTCTTGTGTATCATAGCCCGATACGCTTAGACAGCCCGCAGCAATCCGCTTAGGCTGTTGCTATCGATACTCAGGTTCAAAAGTAATGTACATTTTTTTCTAAAATCTGTTTTTGTAAAACCGCAAGGAGTTATTTGTGATTAAGGTCGGCATTGTTGGCGGTACCGGTTATACCGGCGTTGAGCTACTGCGGCTGCTTGCCCAGCATCCCCACGTCGAAGTCGCCGCGATTACATCGCGCTCAGAGGCAGGCGTCAAAGTGTGCGATATGTACCCTAATCTGCGTGGCCATTACGACACGCTGGCGTTTAGCGAGCCGGATGCTAAGCAGCTGGGTGCCATGGATGCGGTATTTTTTGCCACGCCCCACGGCGTTGCCCACGCACTGGCGGGTGAGCTGCTCGACAACGGCACGCGCGTCATTGATCTATCGGCTGACTTTCGCCTGCGCGATGCCAATGAGTGGAGCCGCTGGTACGAGCAGCCCCACGGCGCACCAGCGCTACTGGACGAGGCAATTTATGGCCTGCCGGAAATGCACCGCGAAAAAATTAAAGACGCACGTTTAATTGCGGTACCCGGCTGCTACCCCACGGCCGTGCAGCTGGGCTATCTACCGCTATTGGAAGCGGGATTGATTGATCCCCAACAGCTGATTGCAGACTGCAAATCCGGCGTTACCGGCGCGGGCCGCGGCGCAAAAGTGGCCTCGTTGCTCGCCGAAGCCAGTGAATCAATGAAAGCTTATGGCGCGTCGGGTCACCGCCATTTACCGGAAATTAGCCAAGGCCTAAAGGATATTAGTCATGCCCCGGTCGGGTTGACGTTCGTGCCTCACCTTACGCCCATGATTCGCGGCATTCACGCCACGCTTTACGGGCAACTAACCGCTGAGCCAGGCGATTTACAGGCACTGTTTGAGCAGCGCTACGCCGACGAGCCGTTCGTTGATGTCATGCCTGCCGGAAGTCATCCCGAAACGCGCAGTGTCAAAGGTATCAACACCTGCAGGCTGGCGGTGCATCGCCCTAGCAATGGCAATACCGTGGTGGTGCTATCGGTGATTGATAATTTAGTCAAAGGTGCTTCAGGCCAAGCGATTCAAAACCTTAATTTAATGTTTGGCTTTGATGAAAAAATGGGCTTAACAGCGCCTGCACTAATGCCTTAACGTTCGACTAATTCCCAGCAATAGTTGACCAATTTGCTGGGAATTACCCATAATCACCCCCCAATGCCGATTTATTCGTTCTTTAAGCTCGCGGGAGGTACCCATGAGCGGTGCAGAAGCCTTTATTCCGACCCCATTACTGCTGTCTGATAGTGCACGCAAACGCATTAATGCACTGATTGCAGAAGAAAATAACCCATCTCTAAAGCTACGCGTCTACGTTACCGGCGGCGGCTGCTCTGGTTTTCAGTACGGATTCGATTTTGCTGAAAACGTTGCCGACGACGACACTGTCATCGCGTTTGGAGAGGCCTCATTAGTGGTCGACCCGCTGTCTTATCAATATTTAGTCGGCTCCACCGTCGATTATGAAGAAGGGCTGGCAGGCGCTCGTTTTCGCGTGCAAAACCCTAACGCTACCGCTACCTGTGGCTGTGGCGCCTCCTTTATGGTCTAAACAGCGTTGGCTCAAAGCACACCCCGTGACTTGACGCCTTGTCGGTTTCTCGCCAAGGTTAATAGGTCAATAACGGCCTTAAGGCTTTTTTCAAACGACAAAAACGTTTGAAAAGCCACGATAGGTCACATAAAACACGGGGAAACTTATGAAAGTAGCGCTACCACTCAGTCTCACTAAAACAACGCTTGTGCTAGCCCTTGGATTAGCCGGCACTACGGCTGCCATGGCTGAATTACCGAAGGTAAACGTAGCGACTGATCCAAGCTTTGTCCCTTTTGAAATGTTGGATCAAGAAACCGGTGAAATGGTCGGTTTCGATATGGACATCATCAACGAAGTGGCTGAGCGTGCAGGCTTTGAAGTTAATCTCACCACAATGGAATTTGCTGGCATCATTCCAGCCGTACAAACCGGCAGCCAAGAGATCGCCATTGCCGGTACGACCATTACCGCAGAGCGCGCTGAGATAGTTGACTTCTCAGACCCTTACTACGATTCCGGTCTACAAATTATTGTTCGCGCTGACAACGACGATGTACAAAGCATCGAAGACCTCGCCGGACTGCCTATCGCTACACGGATCGGTTCCACCAGCTACGACTTCCTACAGGCTGAGCTAGGGGAAGATGCCGACATCACCCCTTTCCCGGCAATGAGCGATATGTATATGGCGCTATTAGGCCGTAACGTCGATGCGGTGTTCTACGATGCGCCTAACGTTGCCTACTTCTCACAAACCCGCGGTGAAGGGCGCACTAAGGTCGTTGGCCCGCTGTACGAAGGTCAGCAATACGGCATCGTTTTTCATAAAGGCAGCGAATGGGTAGAACCTTCCAATGAAGCGCTCGCCGCGATGAAAGAAGACGGTACCTACGATGAAATTTATCAAAAGTGGTTTGGTGAAGCGCCTAGCGAAGAGTGAGATTAAAGACTCGCTAACCGCATAGCATCATTACAGGGCCGGGTGGCCATAGCCCCCGGCCCTGCTGCGTTTCTCAAGTGTTTTTTCTCATCTTTATTGTTTCAGGAGTCTACGCGTGGACGTCAATTTTCAGTTTGATTGGTCGGCAGCGTTTGGATCTATTCCTTACCTGCTACCTGGCATTCCCTGGACGTTACTTATTTCATTTGGCGGCCTGGCATTTGGTTTTTTTATCGGCATTTTCTTTGGCCTGCTGCGGCTTAGCCGCCTGCGCTGGCTACGCTGGCCGGCTATTTTTTACGTTGAGGTGTTTCGGGGTACGCCTATTCTTGTCCAAGTACTGTTCATTTTTTATGGCTTACCTCAGCTGTTGGGTAGCCCTATTAATGCGCTCGTCGCGGGTATTGCTGCGATTGCCGTTAACTCTGGCGCCTATATTTCTGAGATTGTCCGCGGTGGCGTTCAATCGATTGAGCGTGGCCAGCGGGAAGCGTCGCTATCACTCGGCCTTTCCCGTACCCAGGCATTTCGCTATGTGATTTGGCCCCAGGCTTTTCGCCGGATGATTCCATCACTGGGTAATCAGGGCATTATCAGTATTAAAGACACCTCACTGTTTTCAGTGATTGGCGTTGGCGAGCTGGTACGTCAGGGACAAATCTACATTTCCACCACGTTCACCGCCCTTGAGGTCTACTTCATGGTCGCACTGATGTATTTAGCGATCACCTGGACCCTTTCAATCTTACTACGCCAGCTTGAGCGTAGAGGTCTGGCCGGACAATAAGGACACGCGCAATGAGCGAGACATTGAACAACACAACGCAGCCAATTGTACGTATGCAGAAGCTCAATAAACATTTTGGCAGCCTGCACGTACTCAACAACATTGATCTCGACATTATTCCTGGTGAAGTGGTCGTGATTATCGGTGCCAGCGGCTCAGGTAAGTCGACTCTGATTCGCTGTATCAACGGCCTTGAGGAATTTCAGGCAGGCAGCCTTATGGTTGATAGCAACGAACTTCTGCCGAATGGAAAAAGCACTAAAGCGTTACAAACCATTCGTACTGAAGTCGGTATGGTCTTTCAGCAATTCAATCTATTTCCCCACCTCAGCGTACAAGACAACGTTACGTTAGCACCGATGAAAGTACGCGGCGCTAGCCGCGCTGATGCTGTCAGCAGTGCCAAACGTCTGCTAGACCGTGTGGGTATCGCTGATCAGGCCGAGAAGTACCCAAGCCAGCTCTCTGGCGGCCAACAGCAACGTGTCGCACTGGCACGCGCTTTGGCAATGGAACCGCGCCTGATGCTGTTTGACGAGCCTACATCGGCACTTGATCCCGAAATGATTGGTGAGGTACTGGACGCTATGCGCGAACTCGCCAAAGAAGGGATGACGATGGTAATCGTCACTCATGAAATGGGCTTTGCCCGTGAAGTCGCCGATCGCGTTATTTTTATCCATAAAGGTGAAATTGCTGAGCAGGGAGCGCCTGAAAAACTGTTTGATACGCCACAAAATGAGCGCACCCAATCCTTCCTTGCACGGGTACTAAAACACTAGATCGACCCTACTTTTTCAGCGCTGATTTGACATTAATGGTGACTTAAACGCGCGTTAAATTGCTTTTTTTACCGGCCTGTCCTCGTGACAGGCTTTTTTTTGCCTGTGGATAAAGTTTTTTTACTTTTATCCACTTCGCGTCTATAGGGCCTGCCATAGGGATCTATTAGCATTTGTTAACAGGCATGCTCTGGATGTTCACAGGTGCGGTAACAACCCAGGTATAGGACGGTGGATAAGGCGTGTAGAATTGATGCTGTGGATAAAGGGGTATTTCATCCACAGGAGTAGCACCGCTTCTGCCCAGGCAATACGCTGTTCAAACATGTAGAAGTCAACAATGTAACCTAATGAAAGATAAATGGATTAATTGCTTATGCACAGAAATTGTCCACACTAATAGTTATTACATTTACAGAACTTCTCTTATCTTATCTTTATATTGTTATTAATAAAGACTGCTCAATTTGAGTGGGTGTGGAAAAACCTGACGGTTACCCACAGGGGGTTTATACTTGCCGGCGTATTGAACTAGGGTGCATAAGCACTGGCTCACATCATCCGTGCCCAATGGCACAAGACGAGGTGTCTCTTGAATTATCCCGACCGCTTTGACGTGATTGTCATCGGCGGTGGCCATGCGGGAACTGAAGCCGCACTGGCCTCTGCTCGTATGGGCTGTCAGACCCTGCTGCTCACTCACAACATCGAAACACTGGGCCAAATGTCGTGTAATCCTGCGATTGGCGGCATTGGCAAAAGCCATTTGGTGAAAGAAATCGATGCGATGGGCGGCGCTATGGGGCTTGCCACGGATTTAGGTGGCATCCAGTTTCGTGTGCTGAATTCACGCAAAGGGCCTGCCGTTAGAGCTACTCGGGCTCAGGCAGACCGTGTCCGCTACAAGGCGGCTATTCGCGGAATGTTGGAAAACCAACCGAATTTGACGCTTTTCCAGCAGGCGGCCGGTGATTTAATCGTCGAAAATGACACCGTACGTGGCGTTGTGACCGAAACAGGTATTCGTTTTCATGCTCAAAGCGTTGTGCTGTGTACCGGGACATTTTTGGGTGGTGTGATTCATATTGGCTTGGATCAAAGCAAGGGCGGCCGGGCAGGTGATCCGCCTTCCAACGCTCTCGCCGAGCGATTAAGGGCGTTGCCGTTTCGGGTTGATCGTTTAAAAACAGGCACCCCGCCGCGCATTAATGCTAAAACGGTTGATTTTTCACAGATGGAAGAACAGCCAGGCGATACACCAACGCCGGTGATGTCCTATCTGGGGTCGCGGGAAATGCACCCTCAGCAAGTGAGCTGTCACATTGCTCACACCAACCAGCAGACTCACGATCTGATTCTGGCTAACCTTGATCGATCACCCATGTATTCTGGCGTGATTGAAGGCGTTGGCCCGCGCTACTGCCCATCGATTGAAGATAAAGTCCATCGGTTTGCCGACAAGTCGAGCCATCAAGTGTTTATCGAGCCCGAAGGCCTGGACACTCACGAGCTGTATCCCAATGGAATCTCGACCTCGCTGCCCTTTGACGTGCAGATTCAAGTTGTGCGCTCTATCAAAGGCTTGGAAAACGCACACATCACGCGGCCTGGTTACGCCATTGAGTATGATTTCTTTGATCCACGCGATTTAAAACACTCGCTGGAAACTAAATTTATCCACAGCCTGTTCTTCGCTGGCCAGATCAACGGCACGACGGGCTATGAAGAAGCCGGTGCCCAGGGGTTACTCGCCGGTTTGAACGCCGCACGCCGCGCGCAAGAGTTAGATGCTTGGTACCCTCGCCGCGACGAAGCTTATCTGGGCGTACTGGTTGATGACTTGATCACGATGGGCACCAAAGAGCCCTATCGCATGTTTACCTCGCGAGCGGAATATCGCTTACTGCTGCGAGAAGACAACGCTGATTTGCGCCTCACCGCAGCAGGCCGTGAGCTTGGTTTGGTTAATGACACCCGCTGGGCGGCGTTTAGTCAAAAGCGTGAAGCAATCGAGCAAGAAAACGCACGACTTAAAACCATTTGGATTCAACCGGGAAGTTTGGCTGCTGAGAAAGTGGCTGAAAAAACCGGCGCGCCGCTATCACGAGAATACTGCTTAAGCGATTTGCTTAAACGCCCTGAACTCAACTACAGCGACTTGGCCCATTTGCCCGGCCTCGAAGACACGCTTGTCACTGATGAAACGGTTGCTGAACAGGTACAGATTCAAGCCAAATATCAAGGCTATATCCATCGACAGCAGGATGAGATAGACAAGCTAAAACGTCATGAAGCAACGCCTTTGCCCGCTGAGTTGGATTATTTAAAGATAGAAGGCTTATCTAACGAAATCCGCCAAAAGCTCGCTGACGCTAGGCCAGAAACGTTGGCCCATGCGGCGCGTATTTCGGGCGTTACCCCAGCGGCTGTTTCAATTTTGCTGGTGCATCTGAAAAAACGCCGACTGGTAGCGGCTGCCGACGTGGTAAACGAATGAGTTCGCTAACGGTGTTACTAAAAAGTTTACCCGTAAGCGTTGCGCAACGTTTAGATAAAGGCCTTCACCTACTGGCGATTAACGTCAGTCAACATCAGCGTGAACAGCTGCTAGGCTTTCTCGCGCTGTTGCACAAGTGGAACCGGGCTTATAACCTCACGGCGGTGCGCGATTTAGATGAAATGGTGTCGCGCCACGTGCTGGATAGCGCAGTGGTATTGCCCTATGTGCAAGGGCCGCGTTTACTCGACGTTGGCGCAGGCCCTGGATTACCTGGAATAGTGTTGGCTATTTTGAATCCTGAGCTAGACGTCACGCTGCTAGACAGCAACGGTAAAAAAGTGCGCTTTCAACGCCAAGCGGTCATGGAACTAGGGTTAAAAAACGTAACACCTGTCCAAGCCCGCGTTGAACAGTTCGAAGCAGCTGCGTTTGATCAGATAATCTCGAGGGCGTTTGCTAGTCTCGTTGATTTTGTCACGCTCACGCGTGAACTGCCGGCCGTTAATGGCCAATGGTTAGCTATGAAAGGTCCGGGGGCGGATGATGAACTGCGCGACCTGCCCCAGGGTATTCAATTACACGCGCGTCATCTGCTGGAAGTACCCTTTGAAGCGGCCCAGCGGCAGCTGTTGATTCTGACCCCAGAAGGAGTTGAGTAAGTGAGCCAGATCATTGCCCTGACCAACCAAAAAGGCGGCGTGGGCAAGACCACCTCGGCCGTTAATCTGGCGGCGAGTCTTGCAGCGCTTGACCGTCGCGTGCTGTTGGTGGATCTTGATCCGCAAGGTCATGCCAGCATGGGTAGCGGCATCGACAAATACGAGCTTGATAAAAGTGTTCTGGATGTCCTACTGGGCGACGCTACCGCGGCTGAAACGATTGTCAAAAAGTTGCCAGTTAAGTACGACGTTCTACCGGGTAACGGCGATCTAACCGCCGCTGAAGTAGAATTATTAGATCGTGAGCAAAGTGAAAGCTGCCTAACAACGGCCTTAGCATCGGTAGCGGATGAATACGATGTGGTGCTGATCGACTGCCCGCCCTCGTTGAATATGCTAACCGTCAATGCGTTAACGGCTTCTAATAGCGTGCTTATCCCTTTGCAGTGCGAATTTTACGCGCTTGAAGGGCTATCAGCACTGCTGGATACCGTTGAGCAAATCAAGCAAAACGTTAATCCTGATTTAGCCATTGCGGGAATTTTGCGCACTATGTACGACAAGCGCACTAGCTTAACCCGCGAAGTCGATAAGCAGCTGCGCGATTACTTTGGTGATATGTTGTTTAAAACCACCATACCCCGCAACGTTAAAGTCGCCGAAGCACCGAGCCATGGTCTACCGGTCACGCAATACGCCCGGTTTTCACGGGGGAGCCAGGCCTATCGTGTGCTGGCAAAAGAGATGATCCGTCGTCTTTCACTTTAAACAATACGCGCTGTAGTTATAGCTATCGTTATAAATGAGGGAAAGCGAATGACGCGTAAACGCGCGCTAGGACGTGGCCTGGATGCCCTGATTGGTGCTGGAGCTCGTCGTCGTGACAGCCTAGAACTTGCCGGTAGCGGCACGCCGCTTGAGCTTACGGATACAGCGCTTAGCGCCGCGGCTGATGAAGTCGTTGAAGATCGCCTTGAGCGTTTGCCATTAGCTCAGTTAACGCGAGGAAAATATCAGCCGCGTCGCGATATTCAGCCTGAAGCGTTAGAAGAGCTGGCCGATTCTATTCGTACCCAAGGCGTTATGCAGCCGATTGTCGTACGCCCCATCGGCGTAGATCGCTATGAAATTATTGCCGGTGAACGTCGCTGGCGCGCCTCTCAGCTGGCTGAACTGGACGTTATTCCCGCGGTTATTCGCGACGTCAGCGACGAAGTCGCACTGGCGCTGGCGTTAATTGAAAACATTCAGCGTGAAAATCTCAACGCCATTGAAGAAGCCATGGCGCTTAAACGTCTGGGCGAAGAATTTGAGCTTACCCAGCAGCAAATTGCCGATGCCGTGGGTAAATCACGCACCCAGGTGGCTAATCTGCTGCGTTTATTGGCATTAGACCCCGAAGTACAAACGCTGCTTGAGCGCGGTGACCTTGATATGGGCCATGCACGCGCCTTGCTGACGCTAAGCAGTGCGCAGCAGCGGCAAGTCGCCCACGAAGTGGTCAATAACGACATGACCGTGCGCGCAACTGAAGCGCTGGTGAAGAAAGTTCAAACAAGCCAAGCCACTCTTCAAACGCCTAGTCGCACAGCTAAGCAACCCGATGTAGCCAAGCTTGAAACGCATTTAGGCGAATTACTCGGTGCGGCGGTTTCCATTGATCATGGTCAAAAGGGCAAGGGTAAGCTGACTATTCGCTATACCAGCCTTGAAGAATTAGACGGTATTTTAATGCATATTAAATAGCAGGCTACGCAATATTGCCTAAGAAGGGGGCATGTTTTAACCATTTGGTCGAAAATCGACCCTTAAACGGTCAAAATCGACGCTACTCGGTTGAAGGTGTGATAGCGCTTCCCTATAATCGCGCAAGATTTGTGCAGGTTGTCTGTGTTTGTCGAAGAATATGCTCTTTGCAGCCAGCCGATTTTTATTAAAGAGCTGGGTATTTGTCCAGAGCTATGCAGAAAACCATGCAGAGAGCTATGCAGCGATACGAAACCCAGCGACGCAGAACCTATATTGTTCGCCTGACCATCACACAATTAATTATTACCTTAATCGGGATGATGGCTGGCTATTTTTTGGCACAAACGCCCGGGGCGCTATCGGTATTATTAGGCGCCTTAGTGGCCTTACTGCCGCACGCTTTCTTCATAAAGCGGATGGGGGTTTTGAGATCTAATCGGCCCTCGCAGGCAGCGATGCGCCTATTTCGTGCCGAAGCAGGTAAGTTTGGTTTGACGGTGGCACTGTTTGTTGCAGTGTTCGTAGCAGCGCCCCCCTCAAACCCCGCTTTCTTTTTTTATGCTTATGTGGCGGTTGTTCTAACGCATTGGTTCACGCCTTGGTTAATGCCAAAAAACGCTAATGCCTAGAAAATCGCACAACTGATTGAGGTGACATGTCCATGGCCGCAGGAAACGAAGTCTCTACGACTTACTATATCCAGCACCACTTGCAGAACCTGACCTTTGGTAATCATCCCGAAAACGGTTGGTCGCTGGCGCATACGGCGGAAGAAGCAAGTGAAATGGGCTTTTGGGCCATTCACTTAGACACTATGGGCTGGTCAATTGCCATGGGTCTGCTGTTTATCTTCATTTTCCGCAAAGCCGGTAAAATGGCCACGACGGGTGTGCCTACGGGTTTGCAAAATGCCGTTGAAATGGTGGTTGAGTTTGTCGAGGACATGATCAGAGGAACATTTAAAGGTCATAACCCGATCATCGCACCGCTAGCGTTGACGCTGTTTGTGTGGATTCTGTTTATGAATACACTCAAAATTATACCGGTTGACTACTTGCCAGTGCTGTTTAGTAAGCTTGGCGTGGACTACATGAAAGTTGTTCCGACTACCGATGTAAACGCCACCTTAGGGCTGGCACTGGGCGTGTTCGGGCTAATTCTCTACTACAGCTTTAAGGTCAAAGGCGTCGGTGGTTTTGCCAAAGAGCTGTCACTGACACCGTTTAATCACTGGGCACTGATTCCCTTTAACCTGCTACTCGAAATTGTTGCGTTGCTGGTTAAGCCGTTCAGTTTGGCAATGCGTTTGTTCGGCAACATGTTCGCCGGTGAAGTTATCTTTATTTTGATTGCCATGCTGCCGTTCTGGGCTATTTGGGTGCTGGATGTGCCATGGGCCATTTTCCATATTTTGATCGTTGTACTTCAAGCGTTCATCTTTACCGTTTTATCCGTGGTGTATCTCAGCGCTGCACACGAACATCACTAATCCGAGCAATGCTTGCAACACATTAACCCTTAACCTCAACCCTCGACCTTTAACTTGAAAAACTAGGAGCATTACCATGGAACTTATCTACATTGCTGCTGCCATCATGATTGGTATGGGCGCACTAGGTACCGGCATTGGCTTCGCTATTTTGGGCGGCAAGCTGTTGGAATCTACTGCACGTCAGCCTGAACTAGGCGACCAGCTGCAAACCAAAACCTTCCTAATGGCAGGCCTGTTAGACGCCGTTCCGATGATCGGTGTTGGTATCGCAATGTACCTGATCTTCGTTGTTGCCGGTTAATGACAGCTCAGCCGAGCGCTAACCGCTCGGTTTTGTTTCACACCGGTCGCCACGAACTTGTCAGAGGTACATCCCTGTGAATATCAACATGACGCTAATCGGGCAGACGATCGCCTTCGCGATCTTTGTCTGGTTTTGCACAAAGTATGTGTGGCCTCCGATCAGCAATGCGCTTCACGAGCGTCAGAAAAAAATTGCTGATGGCTTAGATGCAGCTAGCCGTGCTAACCGCGACCTTGAGCTTGCTCAAGAGCGGGCAGAACAGATGCTGCGCGAAAGCAAGGAGCAAGCTTCTCAGATTCTTGAGCAGACCAATAAGCGCTCTGCCCAGATGATTGAAGAAGCCCGCGAACAGGCACGCGCCGAAGGCGAACGCCTAGTAGCGAGTGCACGATCCGAAATTGAGCAAGAAGTGAATCGCGCTAAAGATGAACTTCGTGCCCAGGTTTCTTATCTCGCCGTATTGGGTGCCGAGCGTGTTCTTGAAGCGTCGGTCGACGAACAAGCCCATCGCAAGTTACTCGATGAGCTTGCTGCTGAACTGTAAGGAGGTGAATCATGGCGGAATTACTGACCGTCGCTCGTCCTTACGCTAAGGCAGCGTTTGAATACGCGCGTGATCATGAGGCGCTTGATAGCTGGTCACAAGCGCTGAGTTTTTTAAGCTTTGCGGTAGCCGACGACGTTGTTCGCCATCGTTTAAGCAGTCCAAAATTAGATAGCGACCAAAAAGTGTCGCTGCTGATCAAGCTGATTCCAGAGCAACAGGATGAAGCTTTACAGCGTTTTTTGGCTGTTTTAGCAGACCAAGGTCGTTTAATGGCGCTGAAGTCAATCGCTGATCAGTTCGAGCACCTGCGTGCTGAACACGAACAGCGTGTTGAAGTAAACGTCACGTCTGCTTACACGTTAGATAGCGAGCAACAAACGAAGCTAGCGAACGCGCTTAAGAAACGTCTAAATCGCGAAATCTCTATTACTACTCAGGTGGACAAGTCGCTTATCGGCGGTGTCATCCTGCGTGCTGGCGACACCGTCATTGACGGGTCAGTGCGTGGTCGATTGAACCGCCTTAATGACGCGCTAACCGCTTGAGTCTGAGGGACATGGCATGCAGCAACTGAATCCTTCCGAGATCAGCGACATCATCAAGCAGCGAATTGAGAAGCTTGACGTCGCATCCGAAGCCCATAACCAGGGCACCATCGTCACTGTTTCCGACGGTATCGTGAAAATTCACGGCCTCGAAGACGCGATGTTCGGTGAAATGATTGAATTCCCCAACGCCATCTTTGGCATGGTACTTAACCTGGAGCGTGACTCCGTAGGTGCCGTAATATTGGGTGACTACCTGCAGCTTGAAGAGGGCATGACCGCCAAGTGTACCGGTCGTATTCTCGAAGTGCCGGTAGGCCCTGAGCTGATTGGTCGTGTTGTCGATGCGCTGGGTAACCCCATCGATGGCAAAGGCGACATTAACGCCAAAATGACGGATGCCGTTGAAAAAGTGGCGCCAGGCGTTATCACTCGTCAGTCTGTTGATGAGCCGATTCAAACCGGTCTTAAATCAATCGATGCCATGGTACCGATCGGCCGTGGTCAGCGTGAGCTGATCATCGGTGACCGTCAGATTGGTAAGTCTGCCATTGCCATTGATGCGATCATCAACCAAAAAGGCAAGGGCGTGACCTGCGTCTACGTCGCCATTGGTCAGAAGCAATCGACTATTGCCAACGTTGTGCGCAAGCTCGAAGAGCATGGCGCGATGGAACACACTATCGTTGTGGCCGCCGGCGCTGCCGACCCGGCTCCGATGCAGTTCCTGGCGCCTTACTCTGGCTGCACCATGGGCGAATACTTCCGCGATCGCGGCGAGAACTCGCTGATTGTGTATGACGATCTTTCTAAGCAGGCCGTCGCTTACCGTCAGGTATCGCTGCTGCTGCGTCGTCCGCCTGGCCGTGAAGCTTATCCCGGTGACGTATTCTATCTCCACTCGCGTCTGCTAGAGCGTGCTGCACGCGTTAATGCCGACTACGTTGAGAAGTTCACCAACGGTGAAGTGAAAGGCAAAACCGGTTCTTTGACCGCGCTGCCTATCATCGAAACCCAGGGCGGTGACGTTTCTGCGTTCGTTCCGACCAACGTGATTTCAATCACCGATGGTCAGATCTTCCTGGAAACCAATCTGTTTAACTCCGGTATTCGTCCGGCGATTAACGCAGGTCTGTCGGTTTCTCGTGTAGGTGGTTCGGCACAAACGAAAATCATCAAGAAGCTTGGCGGTAGCGTGCGTTTGGCGTTGGCGCAGTACCGTGAACTGGCGGCGTTCTCGCAGTTTGCCTCTGACCTTGATGAAGCCACGCGTAAGCAGCTTGAACACGGTCAACGTGTCACCGAGCTGATGAAGCAGAACCAGTACTCGCCGATGTCGGTAGCAGAAATGGCGCTCTCGCTGTATGCCGCCAACGAAGGTTATCTGGACGATGTTGAAGTAAGCAAAGTGTTGGACTTCGAGCGTGCGTTGCACGACTACATGAAGTCTGAGCACGCTGATCTACTCGACAAGATCAACCAGACCGGCGACTACAACGGTGAGATTCAAGACAGCTTGAAGTCGGGTCTCGAGAAGTTCAAGGCGACTCAGAGCTGGTAATGTCTGGCCCGCCCGTCAGGGCGGGTTTGCATGCTTTCTGAGAGCCACGAACGAAAGGTAGATCGCTATGGCAGCTGCAAAAGAGATACGCACCCAGATCGGGAGCATTAAAAATACGCAGAAGATCACCAGCGCCATGGAAATGGTGGCTGCATCGAAAATGCGTAAAGCGCAAGATCTGATGAGAGCTAGTCAGCCTTACGCTAGGCAGATCCGTAATGTGGTTGGCCACATTGCCGACGCGAACCCCGAATACCGGCACGACTATATGGTCGAGCGTAGCGAGGTTAAGCGCGTTGGTTATATCGTGGTATCCACGGATCGCGGTCTGTGCGGTGGCTTGAACCACAATCTTTTCAAAGCGCTTCTGAAAGAAGCCGCAGGTTGGAAAAAGCAGGGTGCTGAGCAAGATTTTTGCGCCCTTGGCGCCAAAGCCAGCACCTTTTTCCGCAACTACGGCGGTAATTTGGTAGCAGCGAAGAGCGGATTAGGGGAAAACCCGACCGTTGAAGGGTTGATCGGCAGTATTAAGGTCATGCTCGAAGCGTACGATGAAGGACGCCTTGACCGGCTGTATGTGGTGCACAATGAATTTGTGAATACCATGACGCAAAAGCCGGTTGTTCGTCAGCTTCTTCCGCTGTCATCCGATATGGGTGCAGACGCTGAGCAAGACAATGAAAACGCCCGTCCCGGAAGCTGGGACTACCTGTATGAACCGGATGCCAAGGCGTTGCTTGATAGCCTATTGGTTCGTTTCATCGAATCGCAGGTGTATCAGGCGGTAGTGGAAAACGGCGCTTGTGAACAGGCGGCCCGGATGATCGCTATGAAAAGTGCCACTGACAACGCAGGCGACCTGATCGACGATTTGGAGATGGTTTATAACAAGGCCCGCCAGGCCGCCATCACGCAGGAAATTTCTGAGATCGTCGGCGGCGCTGCTGCCGTATAACGCCTAGGGAGCACATTCTTATTATGAAGGCTCCCGGCAGACAGGTTTCATTTGCAGGTTTTAGAGAGGAACCAAGATGAGCGGACGTATCGTACAAATCATCGGCGCGGTGATTGACGTAGAGTTTCCGCGGGACTCTGTGCCCAAGGTCTACGACGCGCTAAAGGTCTCCGATGTTGAGACCATCCTCGAAGTCCAGCAGCAGCTGGGCGACGGTGTGGTGCGCACCATTGCTATGGGCTCCACCGAGGGCTTGAAGCGTGGTATGGAAACGACCAGCACAGGTGCCGCGATTTCCGTACCGGTAGGTAAGGAGACGCTGGGCCGTATTATGAACGTACTTGGCGAGCCGATTGACGAAGCGGGACCGATCGGCGAACAAGAGCGTATGCCTATCCACCGCAAGCCGCCGACCTATGCCGAGCAGGCCGCCTCCGGCGAGCTGTTGGAAACCGGTATCAAGGTTATCGACTTGGTTTGCCCCTTTGCGAAAGGCGGTAAAGTGGGTCTGTTCGGCGGTGCCGGTGTTGGTAAAACCGTTAACATGATGGAGCTTATCCGCAACATCGCCACCGAACACAGCGGCTACTCTGTTTTTGCCGGTGTGGGTGAGCGTACGCGTGAGGGTAACGACTTCTATCACGAAATGACTGAATCCAACGTTATCGATAAGGTATCGCTGGTTTACGGTCAGATGAACGAGCCGCCGGGAAACCGTTTGCGCGTGGCGTTGACCGGTTTGACCATCGCAGAGAAATTCCGTGATGAAGGCCGTGACGTTCTGCTGTTCGTCGATAACATCTATCGCTACACCCTAGCCGGTACCGAAGTATCTGCATTGCTGGGCCGTATGCCGTCAGCGGTAGGTTATCAGCCAACCTTGGCCGAAGAGATGGGCGTTCTTCAGGAGCGTATCACCTCGACCAAGACCGGTTCGATCACCTCCGTCCAGGCCGTCTATGTGCCTGCCGACGACATGACCGACCCGTCGCCGGCCACGACGTTCTCTCACCTGGATGCCACGGTATCGCTGTCGCGTTCAATCGCCGAGTTGGGCATCTACCCGGCCATTGATCCGCTGGATTCCACATCACGACAGCTAGATCCGCTGGTAGTGGGTGAAGAGCACTATTCAATTGCTCGCGGTGTGCAGAACGTTCTTCAGCGCTACAAAGAGCTTAAGGATATTATTGCTATTCTGGGTATGGATGAGCTTTCTGACGAAGACAAGCTGGCCGTATCTCGGGCGCGTAAAATCCAGCGTTTCTTGTCGCAGCCGTTCTTCGTGGCCGAGGTGTTCACCGGTTCACCAGGTAAGTATGTCTCTCTGAAAGACACGATTAGTGGCTTCAAGGGCATTCTTGCAGGCGAATACGACGATATGCCGGAACAGGCCTTCTACATGGTCGGTTCAATCGACGAAGCTGTCGAGAAAGCCAACCAGATGAAGAAGTAATCCCGTCCATTAGGGGGATTCGCTATGGCGAATAGCTTTACTTGCAATATCGTCAGCGCTGAAGCATCTATCTTCTCAGGTACTGTTGAGCAGGTGATTGCTTCCGGGATGTTGGGTGACCTGGGCATTTTGCCGGGTCACGCCCCGTTGCTGACCGAGCTTCAGCCGGGTCCGGTTCGCGTGATCCACGACGGTGGCAAGGAAGAGAACTTCTTTGTCTCGGGTGGCTTCATGGAAGTCCAGCCGGATGTGGTGACGATTCTGGCCGACGCGGTTTCCCGTGCCAGCGACCTCAATGAGGCCGCTGCTGAAGAAGCGCGTCAGCAGGCCTTAAAAGCCTTTAATGAGAAGTCAACGGAGCTGGATTATACCCGAGCTGCCGCTGAACTTGCCGAAGCCACTGCTCAGCTGCGTACCATTCAGCAGCTACGTAAAAAGGCGGGCAAAGGCTAATAACCGCGCGCTTGTCGTGTGAACAACGTCTCTTAAACCTGCAGGTCAGGGTTTAAGGGGCGTTTTTTTTGGCTGCCAGTACGACGAGTTAGTGCGATCGATTAATATGGTGGCCTAGGTCGGCAGCACGATGCTTGTCAGCGTGAAGGGGAGAACGAACTATGGCACTGAATGAAGAAAGCCTGCAGGCATTAAAAGCTGAACTACTCGATGAGCTGGCCAAGGACGTGCCTAGCAAATCTGTCTTGATGTTACGGTTGGCCGAAATCCGCTCAGCGGATATCGGTGAAGTGCTTGAAGAGATGATTGAAGACGATGAAGAGCTCTCGGCAGCGCTTTTTTTGTTGAATATTCTTTCTGCCGAGCGGGCGGCCAACGTGCTGGGCTATTTGCCCGGTGAAAGCCAGCTTGAAGTCGTTGGAGAGCTGGATGACAGCCAGGTACTCAAGCTATTAGAAGAAATGGGCTCGGACGAACGTGCCGACCTGTTTAATTTGCTGGACGATGACCGACGCGAAGCGCTTTTGCGCAGCATGGCGCATCAAGAGCGTGAAGATCTGAAGCGGCTCGCAAGCTACGAAGAAGGCACCGCAGGCGCCATCATGACCTCTGACTATGTCGCCATAGCCAGTGGCATGACGGTGTCGCAAGCCCTGATGCGCGTCCGCCAAACGGCCCCTGATGCTGAGACGGTGTATCAGCTGTATATCCTGGATAGCGATGGGCAACTAATAGGCACCATGTCGCTGCGCCAACTGATGGTGGCGCGCCCCGGCGCCATTGTGGATGACATCATGATCAAAGATGTCATCAGCACGCGGGTTGATAATGCTCAGGAAGATGTCGCGCGTATCGTGGCGAAGTACGACCTTTTAGCTCTACCGGTGATCGATGCCGATGACCGCATGGTGGGAATTGTGACCCACGATGACGCTATGGACGTAGCGGAATCTGAGGCCACCGAGGATTTCCATAAAGGGATGTCGATTGGCCAGCTTGAAGACGGCGTGAGCCGTGTGCCGCTGTGGAGCCTTTATCGCAAGCGCGTATTTTGGCTAGTACTGCTGGTGTTTGCCAACCTATTTTCCGGCGCGGGCATTGCCTATTTTGAAGATATTATTGCGACACAGGTGGCGCTGGTGTTCTTCTTACCCCTGCTGATTGGTAGTGGCGGTAATGCGGGCGCTCAGGCCGCCACGCTGATGGTGCGCGGGATGGCAACGGGTGATATCGGTGTGAAAGACTGGAGTAAAATGCTTGGACGAGAGCTGCTGGTCGCCGGCGCGCTAGGACTGACCATGGCCATCGCGGTCACTCCCATTGGTATTTTCCGAGGTGGCGAAGCCGTTGCCATGGTGGTGGCACTTAGCATGGTGACCATTGTGCTGTTTGGCAGCCTGATAGGCATGTGCCTACCTTTTGTGCTTGAGCGCTTTAAAGTCGACCCCGCCACCGCCTCGGCACCGCTGGTGACGACCTTGATTGATGCCACCGGCGTGTTGATCTATTTCACGATTGCGACGGCTATTCTCTCTGCCGCTTAAGGTAAATGACGCGTTAACGGCTAACGCATTGAGCTACTGGCAGCGCGAGTAATGAACATCACCTCAACATGCCCTAACCATTCAATGTCGCTGGCCAGTGATTTTAACTGGCTAGCGAGACATTGCGGGGGCTGGTTAACCGCATCATCAATAATCAACGATACCGAGACTTTGTCGTCTAGGTAATGCAGCTGCAGTTCGTTTAGCGTTCGCCACACCGGATGTTTGTACCAGCGCTTATTAAGCGCGTCCTCTACTTCCGGGCGCAGCGGTAGCCCGGGTAGGCGGCTTGGATCGCCGGCACCTGCATCGTCTTCTGGGTCAACGTGGAAAATCACGTCGGTCAGTGCTGGAAATTCATGGCGCAGGCGGCGGCTGACTTCGTTGCCAATTTCATGGGCTTCCGAAACGGTAATTTTAGGGCCTACCACGACATGTAGATCGACCATTACCCAACCGGCTGATTGGCGGGTTCGCAAATCATGCACGCTATCTACCCCAGGAATGCTGCAGGCGACGTCATGCATTTGATTTTGCACATCCAACGGTAGCGCCGTATCAACCAGTTCGCGTGCGGATTCCCACAATAAGTCCAAACCCACTTTGCCGACCAATAAACCAACAATGATGGCTGCCACGGCATCTAGCCAGCCCAAACCAAACTGGGCACCCACCAATGCGACTAATACGACGGCGGTAGATAAGGCGTCGCTACGGGAATGCCAGGCGTTGGCTTCCAATAATCTAGACTTAACGCGTTTAGCAACGCGCATGGTGTAGCGAAAAATCCACTCTTTGCTGAACAGTGCGATGACCGTAATAACAATGGCCAGCAGCCCCGGTGCGTTGACCTCAGCACCGCTAAACAAGCGGGCTAGGCTCGACCAGGCAATACCGCCAGCCACGAAAATCAACACGCTGCCTAGTAGTAGCGTGGTGAGTGTTTCGATCCGGCCATGGCCATAATGGTGATCTTTATCAGGCTCTTGACGACCATAATGAATAGCCGCCAGCACGAATCCATCCGTGACTAAATCAGACAGCGAATGAATACCGTCAGCGATCAGTGCCGCGGAACCCACCATAAAGCCGATCGTCACTTTGACGATGCTCAACAGCGCATCCAGCCACGCACCAATATAGGTGACGCGCTTAGCCTCTTGGCTTTGTTGCTTGTGGTCTTGAACCACTGGCGTTTCGATGGTCTGAGTCATGGGTACCTTGCAAGGACGCAGGCTTTCAATTGGCGACTATTGTAGCGTACTCCTCATGATCCTCTATAGCATCCACTGCTTCCAAGCCATGAAGCAGCGTTATTGAGTGTCTGAGCTAATGAATATCAGCAAAGGCAATGGCGGACAAAGAATTAGCGTATGTGTATCCTTATGCGACATTGCAACCCATCAAATTGATGTAGACACAGGATTATTTATGGATTGGCTCCAGGTGTTGGTGTTAGCGGTTGTGCAAGGAATTTCCGAATTTTTACCCGTTTCAAGCTCTGCTCACCTGATTTTGGTGCCTGTGCTGACCGAATGGCAAGACCAAGGCCTAGCCTTCGATGTTGCGCTGCACTTAGGTAGCCTCTCCGCGGTCATTATTTATTTCCGCCAGGAAATAGGGCAAATGATCACCAGCAGCCTGGCGGCCCTCCGCGGTAAAGGCATCAATGAGGACGCGCGGCTTGCCTTCTGGGTAACAATAGCAACGATCCCCGTGGGATTAGTGGGTTTACTGCTGCACGATGCTATTTCTGGCTATATGCGCTCTACGTTAATCATTGGCATCAGTTTAATTAGTTTCGGTCTATTGTTGGGTTATGCCGACTGGCGTAAGCGCGGAACACGAAGCGAGTATCAGCTGCGCTTAAAGGATGTATTGATTATCGGTGGCGCCCAGGCGCTGGCGTTAATTCCGGGCACCTCGCGCTCGGGCATTACTATTACGGCAGCGCTGATGGTGGGAATGAGCCGCGAAGGAGCCGCGCGCTTTTCTTTTTTACTATCGATCCCCGTGATTGTGCTGGCCGGCGGTTTAGAAGCCGTTGGGCTATTTAAATCACCGCAGTCCATTGATTGGGTAGCGATGCTGGCGGGCACTCTGATATCAGGGCTAAGCGCCTATTTGTGTATTCATTATTTCTTAGTCGTTATTAAAAAATTAGGGATGCAGCCGTTTGTGGTTTATCGGGTACTGTTCGGCGCTTGGCTGCTGTGGTTCTTTCATTTTTAAGAACGTCTCTTTTAAGGCTTTATAGCTAGGACAAAGCAACGATGAAAAGGTCTGATGAGAAAAAGTGTGTTGAACGCACGATCAGTTGGGGACGCGGGCTGATAGTGTTAGGCGCATTGATGAGTGCCCTGTTGGTATTGTCAGGCTGTTCAGAAAATGACCGGCCACTGGAGCCGCCCGTACGCTATGAGGGAAACATTTTTGGCACCTTTTATCAGGTGACCATTATGGATCCTCTCACGCAAGGCCAGTCGCGTGAGTTAGAAGAAGGGTTTTTGGCAGAGCTAGAAAGCGTTGATCATGCGATGTCGACCTATCGAGATGATTCAGAGCTTATTGCCTTCAACGAGGCGCCGTTGGACGAATGGCAGCCGCTCTCTAATGAGCTGATTGAAGTGTTGGCCATTAGTCAATCGGTGGCCGAAGCAAGCCAGGGGGCGTTTGATATTACCGTGGGTGACCTGGTGAACTTATGGAGCTTTGGCCCTGGCGCACGACCTGAGCAAATCCCTTCCGATGAAGCATTAGCCGAACAGCTCGCCCAGGTGGGCTTTGATGCCATCGAGACGGATACCCAAAATATGCAGGCGCGCCGCACCCGCGATGTGTTTGTCGACCTTTCCGGCGTTGCCAAAGGCCATGCGACCGATCGAGTGGCCGCCTATCTAGACCAGCAGAATATCAATCATTATTTGGTGAACTTAGGCGGGGATCTGATTGCCCGCGGCCTGCGTGATGAAAACGAGCAAACGCCGTGGCGCATTGGCATTGAAGTGCCTGAAGATGGTGAGCAGCGGGCTCAGCATATTCTTCCGTTAGAAAGCATGTCCGTGGCGACGTCAGGCGATTATCGCAACTATTTTGACGTTGACGGTGAGCGTTTTTCCCACACCATTGATCCACGCACAGGGCGCCCGGTGACTCACCAGCTCGCTTCTGTGTCTGTTTTTCACCCTTCCAACGCTTGGGCGGATGCCTGGGCGACCGCGCTGTTAGTGGTGGGGGAAGAAGACGCAATGCAGATGGCGCTCGACAACAATCTTAAAATTTTAATGCTTATTCATGATGGTGATGCATGGCGCAGCGTCGCCAGCCCTGAATTTGTTAACTATTTTGGCGAAACATTGATAGGTGAGCTGGGCATTGAGCAGTTACCGGCCCCGGCAACCACCACCGTTCCCCCCGTAGCAGGTGAATAACATGCAAGAACTGGATATTGTCATTCTCGCAGCGGGTAAAGGCACGCGCATGCGGTCACATACCCCTAAAGTGCTGCATACGTTGGCCGGTAAGCCAATGGTGCAGCACGTGCTGGATTCAGCCTTTGCGTTGAATCCAGACCGTACTCATGTGGTCATTGGCCATGGCGCCGACAAACTGCGCGAAGCGCTGGCAGAAAGCCCCGTGCACTTTGCGGTTCAGGCCGAGCAGAAGGGCACAGGTCACGCTGTCGCTCAAGCGCTTGAGCAGCTAGGTAACGGCAACGTATTAATTCTTTATGGTGACGTGCCGCTGTTGCAGCGTGAATCATTGAGCGAGCTGTTAGCCCACGTGGATGAACAGCACATGGGGCTGCTGACGGTGACGCTGGATGACCCTAGCGGCTACGGGCGAATTGTGCGTAACGCCGCAGGCGACGCAGTGGCGATTGTTGAGCAAAAAGATGCCAACAGCGCTCAGCTCGCGATTAACGAATGCAATACCGGCATCATGGCGATGACGAGCGCTCAGCTAAAGCGCTGGTTGCCGCAGCTTTCTGCGGAAAACGCGCAGGGTGAGTACTATCTTACCGACGTGATTGCGATGGCGGCGGATGAAGGGATTAAGGTGTGTACTGCCCAACCTGCCACCGCTGTGGAAGTTGAAGGCGTCAACAATCGGGCGCAAATGGCGCGCTTGGAGCGCGCCTACCAACACCAGGTGGCTGATCAATTAATGGCCCAAGGCGTAGCGCTTGCTGACCCCTCACGTCTAGATATACGCGGGAGTTTGACCTGCGGACACGATGTGTTTATCGATGTGGGCTGCGTGTTTGAAGGTGACGTAGAGTTAGGTGAAGGCGTGCGTATTGGCCCTTACTGCGTGATCAAAAACAGCACCATTGGTGCAGAAAGCGTTGTCGATACTCACAGCGTTATAGAAGGCACCGTGGCGGCAGGCCTTAATCAGATAGGCCCGTTCGCACGCCTACGCCCCGGCACGCGGCTGTCAGCGAAAGCCAAAGTAGGCAATTTTGTTGAAACCAAAAATGCCGATGTGGGTGAAGGCAGTAAGATTAATCACTTAAGCTACGTAGGCGATGCGCGTTTAGGGCGCGATGTGAATGTGGGAGCCGGTACGATTACCTGTAACTACGACGGTGCTAACAAACATCACACAGACATTGGTGATAACGCTTTTATTGGTTCTAACAGCTCTCTGGTGGCGCCGGTCACGATAGGCAAAGGAGCAACCATAGGGGCAGGGTCAACTATTGCAAAAGACGTCACCGAGTACGCGCTGGCGGTAACGCGGAGCCGTCAGGTAGAAAAGAATGAATGGCAACGGCCCAGCAAGGTTATAAAGCCCAGTTTATAAAGCTTAACTCATAACGTTAACGTTTTAGAAAACAGTGCCAACAATCATTAAAAGGCCGGATTTATATTCCAATACCGCTGATTTACCGTTTTGCTTGTCGATTAATTAGCATGGGTGAATAGCTCAGGAGATTGATTATGTGTGGCATTGTTGCCGCCGTTGCCCAGCGCAACGTTCAAGAAATTTTATTAGAAGGGCTAAAACGCCTGGAGTATCGCGGCTACGATTCGGCCGGTATGACGGTGTTTAATGATGGCGCGTTGACTCGCCACAGAGCACTCGGAAAAGTAGCGGCTCTTGCCGCGCGCTTGGATACCGCCGCACTGCCGGGCTTTTCAGGTATCGCGCATACTCGCTGGGCAACCCATGGAAAACCCTCTGAAGCCAATGCGCATCCGCATCATAGCGACTCCCTGGTGCATGAAAACCAGGTTGCGGTAGTGCACAACGGTATTATTGAAAACTATGAACATATAAAAGATAATCTGCAGCGCAGTGGCTATACGTTCAGCTCAGAAACTGATACCGAAGTGATCGCTCACTTACTTTCTGAAAAGTTGGTCGATGGGCTATCGCTGTTTGACGCCACGCAGCAGATTGTTAACGGACTAGGCGGCGCCTACGCACTCGGCGTTATGTGTGCGGCAGAACCTGGCGTGGTTGTTGGCGCTCGCCAGGGCAGTCCGCTGGTCATTGGTGTAGGCATTGATGAGGCTTTCTTAGCCTCTGACCCGCTAGCGCTATTACCGGTCACGGACCGCTTTATCTACCTTGAAGAGGGTGATTTGGTTGAGCTGCGCTCGCAGGGCAGCATTCGCATTGTTGATCGTCATGGTAATGACGTTGAGCGCCCGATTCATACCTTCGAGCACGGCGATGGCGCTGCCAGCAAAGGCGAATATCGTCACTACATGCTGAAAGAAATTTTTGAGCAGCCAAAGGTTATCGAGGCGGCACTAGAAGGGCGGCTGAGCGACCAGAGCGTGTTAGTGGAGAGTTTTGGCCCCGATGCGCAGGCGCTTTTTAAACAGACGCGCCAAGTACATATCATTGCCTGCGGTACGAGCTATCACGCAGGCTTAGTAGCGCGTTATTGGCTTGAACGCTACGCCGGTGTGCCGGTTCAGGTAGAAGTTGCCTCTGAGTATCGCTACCGTCACCCCGTAGTACCTGACAATACGCTGTTTGTGACGCTTTCCCAGTCGGGTGAAACCGCCGATACGCTCGCCGCCTTGCGCTTTGCTAAAACGCTTGGCTATGTTGGCACGTTGGCCATTTGCAACGTACCGGGAAGCTCGCTGGTGCGAGAGTCTGACCTTACCTTGATGACTCGCGCAGGCCCTGAAATTGGCGTTGCTTCCACCAAGGCCTTTACCACCCAGCTAATCGGATTAATGCTGTTAACGCTGTCAGTAAGTAAAGCCAAGGGGCAGGCTGAATACCCGGATATTATCGCCGCGTTGAAAGCCTTGCCTGAGGTGTGTCAGCAAGTACTGGGATTGGACAGCAAAATTGAAACGCTTTCCCAGGCGTTTGCTGAAAAACAGCATGCGCTGTTCTTGGGGCGCGGCGCGCATTACCCAATCGCCTTGGAAGGCGCGCTGAAGCTCAAAGAAATTTCCTATATTCACGCTGAAGCCTATCCCGCGGGTGAGCTGAAACACGGCCCGTTGGCGCTGGTGGATAGCGAAATGCCGGTTATTTCGGTAGCGCCAAACGATGACCTGCTTGAAAAGCTGAAATCCAACCTTCAGGAAGTCCGTGCCCGCGGTGGTCAGCTATTTGTATTTGCCGATGAGGGCGTGGGTATCGATGCCCAGGAAGATATTCGCGTATTGACCTTGCCACAGGTGCACGAAGCGCTGGCGCCGCTACTGTATACCCTGCCGCTACAGCTATTGAGCTATCACGTGGCTGTTCTTAAAGGTACCGACGTTGACCAGCCGCGCAACTTGGCAAAAAGCGTCACGGTGGAATAACAATTGCGGCTAACGCCGTGTGTTTGTGAATGAATAAAAAACGCTTTACAGCATGCGGCAATATGTCGCATGTTGTGCGCAGCCGTTGCGTTGCAGCATGTCGTTAGTGTGCTTATTATCGTGGCGGTCTTTCTCCTCTCTGCTGGGATCACATCGCCATGAAATCACCAAACGTCCTCGCAACTCGGCTTTATGCTAGCCGAGGCGCTTGGCTGTTGCTCGCCTGCACTCTTCTGCTCTTTCCTTCTCTTTCTTATGCTGCCGCCGGATCGCTTAATCTTACGGCTTCGATTGCCGGTATCTCTTCTGTCCTGATCTTCGTGCTCGCTTATGCGTTGGTGATGAGTGAAGAGCTACTGCATATGCGCAAGTCTAAGCCTGTGCTGGTCGCTGCTGGCCTTATTTGGGCGATAGTCGCCTGGGTCTATGTTCAAGCGGGTATGCCGGAAGAAGCGGAAACGGCCTTCCGTGAAACGCTGCTTGAATACACCGAGCTGCTTTTGTTTTTGCTAGTCGCGATGACCTATATCAATGCCATGGAAGAGCGACGTATTTTTGATGCGCTGCGTTCTTGGCTAGTGCGCAAAGGTTTCAGCTATCGCAGCTTATTCTGGATCACCGGGGTAATGGCGTTTGGTATTTCAGCCATTGCCAACAATATGACCACGGCGATGTTGATGTGCGCAGTGGTACTGAAAGTAGCCGAGGGTGATAATAAATTTATCAGCCTTTGCTGTGTGAACGTAGTGGTAGCTTCCAATGCCGGCGGTGCCTTTAGTCCGTTTGGCGATATCACTACGCTGATGGTGTGGCAGGCAGGTCAAGTACCGTTCGGCGGCTTTTTCGTGCTGTTGGTTCCTGCGCTGGTCAATTTCTTAGTACCTGCCGCCATTATGAATTTCTTTATTGTAAATCGTCAGCCCGCAGCGCTAAAAGAGAACGTTTGGCTCAAGCGAGGCTCACGGCGGATTATCGTGCTGTTTTTAATTACCGTCGCGATTTCGGTGCTGTGCCACTCTGTTCTGCACCTACCGCCCGCCATGGGCATGATGTTTGGTCTGGGTCTTTTGCAGTTCTTTGGCTATTACCTGCGACGCAGCCTGCCGCGTTCGCTTGAGCGCAAGCGTGAGCGCTATTCTCGACGGGGCGATTGGAAGAAGCTGGAACAGCTCGGTAGCGTGGTTCCCTTCGATATTTTCAGCCGTATCGCGCGCTCCGAGTGGGATACGCTGCTGTTCTTCTACGGCGTGGTTATGTGCGTAGGTGGTCTTGGCTTTATGGGCTACCTCAGCCTGCTTTCCGAAACGCTCTACGGCAGTTGGAACCCGGTATGGGCTAACGTGGTATTAGGGCTTATCTCGGCGGTAGTGGATAACATACCGGTTATGTTTGCGGTGCTTTCGATGGCCCCGGATATGACGGAAGGCAACTGGCTGTTGATCACGCTGACCGCCGGTGTCGGGGGCAGCTTGCTGTCTATGGGCTCTGCGGCCGGTGTGGCGCTTATGGGCCAGGCGCGAGGTATTTATACCTTTGCTGGCCACTTGCGCTGGATGCCGGCCATTTTACTGGGCTATATCGGCAGTATTGCGGCGCATCTATGGATTAATGCCTCGATGTTCTAAACCATTAAGGCTCTAAGATTTTAAACCGTATTAGACGGGCCCGAAAAGCTAAAATGCCCCTCATTGATAACTCAATGAGGGGCATTTTTATGAAAGTAACTTTATGAGCGTAACTTAGGGCACTTAACCCAGCACAACCCGTGTAAAAGAGTGAAATAAGCGTTATGGGTTACGCCTCAAAAGAGATCAATATTTACAGATCGTGACCGGTGATAACTTGGCAAATTTCGGCAAAACTCTTTGCCATAGGAACCGGATTAATATCTTTACCCACGGCGTTCTGTATATCGCTTGCCGAGATAAGGCCGCGAATTCTCAGTTCTTGGTTATCGTTGAGCTCAGTAATCAATAGATGCTGATCGGTAAAGCTCTCCATCGATAGTACTAAGTCTTCAATCGTCAATGAGCCCAGCTGTGAAACGGGCATGGCGCTGAGTTTTTGCCACGGTGTCATGATCATTTCAGCCGTGACTTCCTCGCGATTGAGATTGCGCTGCTGCATCGCAAGATTAATCCGCCGAGAGCCAATCACTTCTTTTGAAGTAATAACGCCAATACAGTGCGCGCTTTTGTCCATCACGAACAGTAGACGTATGCCACCGTGGCGCATTTTTAGATGAGCATCGTCTATTGGGGTGTCTGCATCGACGGACTGAGGCATTAGCTGAGAAAAATCAGTCAGCACGGTCATCGCAGGGCTAGTGGGTAATAGCCGCTTGGGTGCAGGCATTGCCAATATTGGTGTGGTGCTTAATTGGGTCAATGGCTTAGGTGAATATGCTACTTGGTTCATTAGGGCCGCTCCATGTGGAGAAAAGGTGAATCGTAAATATCGGGTTCACCGTGTTGTTCCACAGTTACATGCAATTCTTACCGCAACCTTAAGAGATTGATAAATTTTATTGTGTCGCGAGCAATTTCAGCAGCTCATCCTCGGTAGGATGCGGCAGATTAATGATCACGCGCAGCCCTGCGCTGGGAGAATCTTCAAGCTGTAAGGTACCGCCATGGCGAGTTACCAAACGTTCCACAATAGACAGACCTAACCCTGAACCCGCACTGGGGCCAGAACGCTGAAAACGTTCAATGACTTTTTTGCGTTCGCTTAGCGGTATGCCGGGGCCTTGGTCATCAACGATTAGCTGAAACCCCTGTGCCATTGCTGCCAGCGTGATACTGATCACACTGCGGTTGGGGGAGTGCTGAATGGCGTTGCCGACTAAGTTTTGTACCAAGGTTTCAATTGCCCCCGGCTCTTCTAACATTAGCCAAGCCGCGCGCTCATCCGCTTCTAATAACAGCTGCTGGCCGCGCTCTGTGGCCAATGGAGACAGTTTGGCAAGGGTCTCGCGGACTTCACGTAGCAGATGCGTATGGCGATAATCGGGCAGCGCTTCTTCTTCGGGCTCTAAGCGAGCGAGCGTAAGTAGCTGCGTGACTAAGCGCGTTGAGCGAGCAACGCCACTGCGCAGGTGGCTTAATGCTTCTTGACGGTCCTCAATGTTATCGGCCGTCAGCGCATTCTGCGCGTGTAAATCGAGCACGGCTAAGGGTGTGCGCAGCTCATGAGCCGCATCGGCGATGAAGCGCTTTTCACGTATGCGCATCAGCCGAATTCGCTTTAAAAGCCGATTGAGTGCTCCAGCAATAGTGTTTAACTCATGAGGCAATGGGCTGAGCGTTAGTGGCTGTAAATTGTGTGGGTCGCGGCTGCGAATTTGATCGGCCATACGCGATAGCGGGGCTAACCCCCAGCCGATGGACCACCATAAAAAAGCAGTCAGTAATGGCAGCCCGATTAGGTCAGGCATCAGTGTACGCAGCGCCACGGCTCTAATGAGCTCTCCGCGAACATCTTCACGTTCGCTGACCACTATTCGCTGAGTAGAATTCGATACTTCTAATACATAAATGCGCCATTCATGCTCATCGATGTGCAGGCTAGTGAAACCAGGAGGCTGGTCGGCAAGATTGGCGTCAGGCGCATTGGCTGAGCGCAGTAATAAGCGGTCGTCTTCCCATAGCTGAAAGGCTAATTTGCTCTCATAACGCTGCCCTGCAAAGCGTTTATCCCACTGCTTGGCACGCTGCAAAGCGTTATCCAAGCTATTAAGCAGCGCGCCGCGATACTCTTCCGGTAAGGGCGTTTGCAGCAATCCGTCTAGCAGGCGCGCGTTTTGGGCTAGGCTGGCATCATAAAGTTCTTCGACTTCGTGAGCCGCATAGCGATAGCTGATAAAACCAATCACCAACATGCTGAGACCAAATACCAGCAGCACAAGACCCAGTGTGCGTTGTCGGATAGAGGTCATGGGCGTTCATCCTGGCCGGTTTTATCCATTACGTAACCAATACCGCGCAGCGTGCGAATAAGCTGAGGAAAAAATTTTCGTCGCAGATGGTGAACATGTACTTCAATCGCATTGCTTTCCACATCCTCGTCCCAGCCATAGACAAGGCGCGTTAAGGTATCGCGGGTGAACACCCGCCCAGGATGCGTCATAAACTCTTGCAGTAAGGTTAGCTCGCGGCGCGATAGCACCACCAATTGATCCTGGTAGCTGACCCGCATGGTCAGCGGGTCAAGATGAATGCCACGGCACTCCAAGGCACTATTAACCTGGCCATTGCTGCGTCTCAACAGAGCACGCAGGCGAGCCTTTAATTCGGCGACTTCAAACGGCTTGGTTAAATAGTCGTCGGCGCCAGAATCTAACCCATTGATGCGATCATCCACGGCGTCCCGAGCGGTCAGCACTAGGATAGGCACACGATTACCCTGGCGCCTCACCGCTTCCAACACCTGCATGCCATCCATGCGCGGCAAGCCTAGATCGAGAATAACGGCATCAAAAGGCTCGCCCTCTTTTAACGCGGCCAGCGCAGTGACACCATCCTTCAGGTGATCCACCGTGAAATGCTCAGGCTTTAACGCCAAGCGAATGCCCGATGCCAAGCTGGGGTCATCTTCTACTAATAGTATGCGCATGGCGGGGTGGTTACTCCTCTACATCAACCGCAGTCACTAAGCACCGAAACAGATAGCGCACAAAGGCTCTGATTGTCAGGATAAAGGTTATAGTCTGTAGGTTGGTAACCTAGCACGCTTTATTGCATTTCTTGCGCTTTGTGTTGCCGCTATACTCGTTCAATACGCACGTCTTGGCGCCCCGGTGGTATTGATGCACACGCCCTCAGGGTTAAGAATAAATGTTAAAAGACCGTACTCAAAAGGGGACGAGAGTGATAGCGAAGGGAATGATCAGCGGTCTAGTGGCTCTCAGCGTGCTTACGGGCGCAGCAGGCGCATTTGCTGAAGAAGGTGAGCATGACGCGATGGCCGAGCGTTTAGCGCCGGTAGGTAAGCTGTGTTTACAGGGGCAAGAGTGCGGAACGGCCGTTCTTCTGGCTGCTGCTGATGCAAGCGTCGAAGAAGAGGCGGCCGCCAGCGAAGTTGATTCCGCTAGCTCCATCGATACTGCCGCGCTTTATACCAGTGCGGGCTGTGCCGTATGCCACGCTAACGGCATCGCGGGCGCTCCGAAACTAGGCGATTCAGCGGCCTGGGCAGCGCGTTTGGCAAAAGGCACTGATGCCTTATATGCCAGTGCGATTAATGGTATTGGCGCCATGCCAGCAAAAGGTGGCCGCCCCACTCTTTCCGATGAAGAAGTGATGGCGCTTGTTGATTACATGATTGCGGAAGACCAATAATCGCCAGTGCTGAAATAACGCTTTAGCTTATCCACAGGGTGTTTTGAATGTCGGCCTGTGGATGATTTTTATTATCCAAGCAGCGATCGCAGCCCGGCAATCGCGTCTTTACCCCGCGCCTGCTTCTTTTCGGGATCTTCTTTATCCGCACGGCCTTCCCACTCTAAATCTTCGGCGGGCAGCTCTTCTAAAAAGCGGCTTGGCTGGCAATCCATCAGCTCGCCATAGGCTTTGCGCTGGCGGGCAAGCGTTAGTGTCAGCGTGCGCCGTGCCCGGGTGATGCCGACATACGCTAGCCGACGCTCTTCCTCAACGGTGCCTACCTCAATCGCGTTGCGATGTGGCAATAGATCTTCTTCCAGGCCCAGCAGATAAACATGCGGAAACTCCAACCCTTTCGAGGCGTGCATGGTCAGTAGCTGCACGCGATCAGAGTCATCTTCTTCTGCTTGTTGCTCCAGAATATCGCGCAGCACTAAGCGTGAAATCGCGGCTTCAATGCCGTCGGTTTCCGTCTCAGTGGCATCGGTATCGTCGTCAGCGTCGCGGTTGAGCGACTTTTCTAACTGGTCGATCAAAATCCACACGTTGCCCATACGCCGCTCGGCGACGGTGGGCGCGCTGGCGTTTTGATACAGCCAGGCCTCGTAATCCATATCCCGCAGCATGTCACGAATGGCGGCAATCGCATCGCCTTGATCCATGCGCTTACGCACGCCGTCAATAAAGTGGGTAAAGCGCGACAGCCGCTCCACGGCTCGTGTCGGTAATACCTGCTCCAACCCAAGCTCATGACTCGCGGAAAACAGCGAAATCGAGCGCTCGGTGGCGTAGTTAGCGAGCTTTTCTACCGTTCCAGGGCCCACTTCACGACGCGGTACGTTCACAATGCGTAAAAAGGCGTTGTCATCGGCGGGATTAATCAGCAGGCGTAGATAGGCCATGGTGTCTTTGATCTCGTTACGCGAGAAAAACGACGTACCGCCGGAAAGTTTGTAAGGAATTTGGTAGTGCTGAAGCTTGAGCTCTAATAACCGTGCCTGAAAGTTGCCGCGATAAAGCACGGCAAAGTCGCGCCAGTTGGCCTTTTCTTTAATACGCCGGGTCAGCATTTCACTGGCAACGCGCTCAGATTCAGCTTCCTCATGGCGGTTGACGATGACTCTAATCGGCGCACCGTCACCCATATCAGACCACAGCGTTTTGTCGTATACGTGGGGGTTATTGGCAATCAGCGTGTTGGCCGCGCGCAATATAGTGGCGGTAGAGCGGTAGTTCTGCTCCAGCTTAATCACTTTTAAACGCGGAAAATCCTCGCCCAGGGTTACTAGATTTTCAGGCCGGGCGCCACGCCAGGCATAAATCGACTGGTCATCGTCGCCCACCACGGTAAAGGTGGAGCGATCGGCCATCAAAAGCTTCACCAGCAGGTACTGAGAGACGTTAGTGTCCTGATACTCATCCACCAGCATGTAATGAATTTTACGCCGCCAGCGCTCTAGCGCCTCGGGGTCGCGCTGTAAAAGCACCACCGGCAGCAAAA
Organism: Vreelandella profundi; assembly: GCF_019722725.1. Classification (NCBI taxonomy): domain Bacteria; kingdom Pseudomonadati; phylum Pseudomonadota; class Gammaproteobacteria; order Oceanospirillales; family Halomonadaceae; genus Vreelandella; species Vreelandella profundi. Next base: position 3,594,843 of record NZ_CP077941.1, on the reverse strand, counting down.
TCAGATCGTCAAAATCCACCGCGTTATAGGCTTTTAGATGGCGCACGTAGGCTTCATACACCCGTGCAGCAAAATGCTCATCGTCATCCGCCGCAAACGAAAGCGCGTCGCTCGGCAGCACTAAATCATTCTTCCAGGTAGAAATCTTGCTCTGCACGGCGTTGATCTGCTCGGCATCTACCTGGGCGTCTTTGTTCATTAAATCGCGAAGAAGCGCCTTGGCGTCTTCCGGGTCGAACAGTGAAAAGCCCGGCTTGTAGCCCAGGGTTTTCAGCTCGCCGCGAATAATATTCAGCCCCAGCGTGTGGAAGGTGGAAACCGTTAGCCCGTGGCCTTCTTTACCGTGAAGCATCTGGCCTACGCGCTCTTTCATCTCACGGGCGGCTTTGTTGGTAAACGTAACGGCAGCGATCCTGCGGGCGCTCATTCCACATTCTTGGACTAAATAAGCAATTTTGGTGGTGATAACGCTGGTTTTGCCCGAGCCTGCGCCCGCCAACACCAGGCAAGGGCCATCAATGTAGCGCACGGCTTCCTGTTGGCGTGGATTTAGCCCTTTAATGCGGCTAAGAATGCTCTTAGGTGTGGAGGGCGTCATGGCGAAGGTAGTCCTCTGCGGGTGTTACACGTTATTTCGAGTACGATTTTAAGTGCTATTTCCATTACAATCGGCAGCACTGGGCGAATGCAAAAATGAGCGAACAATAGGCAGGTGGAGATGTTTGACGTAGCGCTTTTTGAACCACGCATGGCGCCCAATACGGGCAATATCATGCGCTTAGTTGCCAATAACGGCTGCCGACTGCACCTGATTGAGCCGCTTGGCTTCGACCTGGAAGAGAAAAAGCTGCGTCGCGCCGGATTAGATTACCGTGATCTCGCTAACGTTACCCGTCACGCGGATTTTAGCGCCTTTCAAGCGGCCATGCAGGGCCGACGCATCTGGGCGGTTACCACCAAAGGCACGCGCAGCTACAGCGATGCTGACTTTGCTCCCGACGATGTGCTCCTGTTCGGTTCTGAAACCGGCGGGCTTTCGCCCCAAGTACACGAAGCGCTCACCGCTGAGCAAAAACTGCGCCTGCCCATGCAGCCCAATAACCGCAGTCTTAACCTTTCCAACGCCGTGGCTATTGTGAGCTACGAAGCGTGGCGCCAACAAGGGTTTGAAGGCGCGCAGTCCATCTAATCAGCCGTTAATGCCGTAGCGATCACGATAAGCTCTAATCGCTTCCGCATAGGCCAGCATCTCGCCACCGGCGTGTTCTTCAAGGTAAGTAAGCACTTGCTCTAGAGTGACGATACTGACCACCGGCATCGCGTACTGGGCCTGCACTTCCTGAATCGCACTCTGTTCGCCCTGGCCACGCTCCTGGCGATCAAGGGCAATGATCACCCCGGCAGCACGCGCGCCGCTTTGTTCAATCAGACTCATTACTTCGCGAATCGCCGTGCCTGCGGTGATAACGTCATCAATAATGAGAATATTGCCTGAAAGCGCCGCGCCAACAATGTTGCCACCTTCACCGTGGGTTTTGGCCTCTTTACGGTTGAAGGCGTAAGGCATATCTTTGTCGTGATGATCAGCCAAGGATGCGGCCGTGACCGCCGCCAGCGGAATTCCCTTGTACGCTGGGCCAAACAGCACATCAGCGTTTAGGTCGCTATCGACAATCGCCTGAGCGTAAAATCGCCCCAGCTTGGCTAGTGCGCGACCGGTTTGAAATAGCCCAGCGTTAAAAAAGTAGGGACTAACGCGGCCGGATTTAAGCGTAAACTCGCCAAACTTAAGCACACCTTGCTCAATGGCAAAGGCAATGAAATCGTGCTGGTAGGGTTGTAGAGTAGTGGCCACGGCGTTCCTCACTAGGTGGTAAGTTTAAATAGGTACGAAAGCAACAATAAAAGTGGGGTAAATGGCAAGTTTTAGTCGCTGCCTTTACCCAAACGTCTAAACGTCGGGTATCATACAGCAGCGACGCAAAAGGGACGATTTATGAAAATTGCCAGCATCAATGTTAATGGTATTCGTGATGCCGTCGAGCGTGGCTTCCTGGACTGGCTGGCTCAGCAGGATGTCGACGTCGTATGTGTGCAGAATATTAAGGCGAAAAGTTTTGAACTGGGTGACCACATTCTGTATCCGGAAGGCTATGAAGGCTACTTCCTGGATGCCGAAGAAGACGGTTTCTCCGGCGTGGCACTTTATTGCCGCAAAATTCCCAAGGCGATTATGTATGGCCTCGGGTTTCCTCAGTGTGACCATGAAGGACGTTTTCTGCAGGCGGACTATGAACGCTTCAGCATTGTCTCCTTTTTGATGCCTGACGGAAGCGATCAAAAAGCCAAACAGGCATTTATGGAACAGTACCAAGAGTATCTGACGAAGATGTCGCGCAAACGCCGCGAATACATCCTCTGCGGTACTTGGCATGTTGCCCATAAAACCGTCGATTTGGCCAACTGGTCGGACAATCAGCTGACATCAGGCTTCCGCCCGGAAGAGCGCGCCTGGATGGATCAGGTGCTTGGCCCTACCGGGTTTATCGACACCTTCCGCGAAATTAACCGCGATGCGGGTGAATACACTTGGTGGCCGAAGCTTGACCAAGACGTGCCCCGTGAACGCCAAGAAGGCTGGCGGATCGACTATCAGTTAGTCGGCCCCAACTTCCGCCGCCATGTGGTTGACGCGTGGATTGATTATGATGCGACCTTCTCCGAGTTCGCACCGTTAATCATTGAGTACGATCTAGCGCTTTAAGCACTAGTCAGCGCACTTTTCCCGCGTCGCAGTAGTTTTAAGTGGTAACTAAGCAACAAGCCGACCCTTGGGTCGGCTTGTTGCGTTTTTAGCGTGCGTTAATGTTTAACCACGCATACCCAGCGCTTCGCGCTGATGCTCGCGTAACGCATCGCCCGCTTGCTCGGCCAAATCGAGCATGCTGTTCAGCTCCGCGCGGGTGAAAGCCCCGGCTTCGGCGGTGCCCTGCACTTCGATGAGTTCGCCGTTTTCGGTCATCACTACGTTTAAATCGGTATCGGCTTTGCTGTCTTCCGGGTAGTCCAAGTCCAGCACCGGTACGCCTTTATAAATGCCCACAGAAATGGCGCTCACCAACTGCTTGAAGGGGTCGCTTTTGATCTTTTTCTCACGCTGCAGGTAGCGGATCGCATCCATCAGCGCCACGCAACCACCGGTAATCGCCGCGGTACGCGTACCGCCATCGGCCTGAATAACGTCGCAATCAATCGTAATGGTAAACTCACCCAGCTTCTTCAAATTCACCGCTGCGCGCAGGCTACGGCCAATCAAACGCTGGATTTCTAACGTACGGCCACCTTGCTTACCGCGTGTCGCTTCACGGCCACTACGCGTGTGCGTCGCGCGGGGCAGCATGCCGTATTCAGCGGTAACCCAGCCCTGATTTTTGCCGCGTAGCCAGCGTGGCACGCCGGCTTCAACGCTGGCATTACACAGCACTTTGGTGTCGCCAAACTCCACCAGCACGGAGCCTTCCGCATGACGTGTGTAGTCGCGGGTCAGGCGAATCTCGCGGAGCTGGTCGGCTTGGCGGCCGCTGGGGCGCACAACATCAGGACGCGTAGCACTGCTCACAAATAGTACCTCTCAATAAACGCGAAACTAGGAAAAGCCTTTCATTGTACACGTCTCGGGGCGCGCTTATGGGTTTAAGGCCCGGGAACTGTGGTTGTTAATCGAGCCGCCCGGCGTAGAGCTGCTTGAAAGCAGCATATCGCGCTGCATGTAGCTCATATGTTGCTGAGTCAGGCGCCAGTACCTGCTCGCTAGGGGATAACTCGCTCGCAACGCTCAATACGTCGCCATTGGCTTTTGCAGCCATCGCCGCCACGGCAGCCCCAAGCAGTACGGGCTCGGGTGCATCAGACAGGATAACTTGGCAGCCGGTGCCGTCGGCATATAGCTTGCGCAGTAATGCCGAGCGGCCGTGGCCACCGCTTAAGTGCAGTGTATCAATGGCATAACCATGCGCATTCAGTCGCTCGATAATCGCCCGAGTGCCGTATACCAGGGCGGTGGCGGCAGCCCAGTAGACTTTAATAAAACTCTCCCGTGGAGTATCTAGCGTGAGCCCGGTAATCGTGCCGCGAATTTCTGGGTCCGCCAGCGGAGAGCGGTTGCCGATGAAGTCGGGGCAGACGTGAGTATGCGGCGCAGGATCACCGTTTTTCAGGCGCTCCAGCAGCACATCGGAAAGCGTACCGTGCACATCGTCGCCAAATTCACTGCCGGCGGCGAACATCGCTATTAAGTGATCCAGCAGCGCGCCGGTAATGCTCTGCCCACCTTCGTTAGCCACAAAACCATTGCACAGCGCGCCAGGATAAGGGCCCCACACGCCCGGCACCTCGCGCCGTTCTGGCTGGGCGCCGATATGGCAGGTGGAGGTGCCGCCAATCACTGCCAGGCGCTTCTCAGGGGCGTCGGTTAGACTTCTGCCGAGGGTGCCAAGGGCACCTGCGTAGGCATCGATCATACCGACAGCGAAGGTGCAATCGGTGGTTAGGCCCAGGTCGGCGGCCGCCGCCGCGGTTAATTGTCCCAGCGTTACCCCAACGGGGCGCGCCTGGTCACTTAAACGGGCGCGCTCAAGCACATCCTGCATACCGATTTGATCTAGAAAGCCGTGATCCCAGCCATACCCAGGGCGTGGATCAAACGTCCACTTGCAGGCGAGCATACATACCGAACGCTCAATGGAGCCCGTACACTTAAAGCCTAACCAGTCACCGAGGTCTCCGGCGTAGCCAATCTGCTTGTAAAGCTCGGGGCGGTTTCGCTTGAGCCACATTAGTTTAGGCATCTGCATCTCGGGCGACATCACACCGCCCAGATTAACCATTGGTGCGGCGTTGGTGGCCGTGCACTCGGCGGCCTCAGCAGTCGCGCGGTGATCCATCCAGACGATGATATTCCACGCCTCATCACCCGGTGAGAGCTCAAGTGGCTTATCTTGTTGATCCAGCAGCACGAGCGAGCAGGTGGCGCTCACCGACATGCTGGTTATGGCGTCAGGCGCCAAGCCCGCAGCCTCGCGGGCACGCTGGGTGGCGCTGCACACTGCGTTCCAGATATCCGTGGAGCTCTGCTCTACGTGGTGCTCGGCAGGGCGATGCATCGCAATGGGTGTTTTCGCCTCGGCAAGCATCACGCCATCAAGCGTGAAAATGCCCGCCCGAGCGCTGCCAGTGCCGATATCGATACCCAGAACATGTGCTTGATGACTCATGGCAAACCTTACTCACGACTGTTTGATAAACGGCATACGCAGTGCCATCACAATAATTAGAAAAGCACCCCAGACTGCGGTGGCTAGATGCTGGCTAGCGCCCATCAGGTTCATACCGGAGGCGATCACCTGCAGGCTCATTAAGCCCAGCACCAGTGGCAGTACGCGGCCAAAACCGCCAAAGGGGTTCGCTCCGGCCAGAAAACACGCCAACACGGTAATCAGCAGATAGCTCTCGCCGTGGCCTACGCGCACTGAATTGAAGCGAGCGAGCATAACCATGCCCGCGAGACCCGCGAGCAGACCGGAAATGGTGTAGACGGTAATCAGAACGCGTTTCACATTAATGCCCGAATACTCGGCAGCACGGGGGTTGGAGCCGAGCATATAGATCGAGAACCCGGTGCGGGTGAAGTGCATGACGTACATAAGCCCGGCGGCGGCGGCGAGAAAGATCAGCATGGGAATTGGCACGCCCAGCAAACTTCCACTCCCGATAGTTTGAAATACTGGCGGCATACCCGATATACCGCCACCGCGAGTTAAAAACTCGCCCACGCCCTGCAGAAAAATCATCGCGCCTAGCGACACTAGAATGGGATGCGCACCCACGTAAGCAACGATAAAGCCGATTAAAAAACCAGCAGCGGCACCTACAATAAGCCCAACTATAATCGCCATGGGAACGCTTAGAATGCCCATGCCTGCTAGCAGGCCCTGCACCAGCCAAGCGGTGGTGAGCCCCGCAATATTGGCGGTAAAGGTGACCGAGAGGTTGAGCCCGCCGGAAATAATCGGTACCAGCATCGCCAACGAAAGCAGCCCGAGCTCCGGCAACTGCATCGACATCGAGTTAAAATTAGTCGCGGTGAGAAAGCCCGGTGCCAGCAGTGAGAAAAAAACGATGCTGGCGATTAAAAGGGCCGTCATGGCCATTACTTCAATGGTATCGCCACCCAGGCGTATGCCAGTGCTGGATGGCGTGTTCAGAGGCTTATTCATACGTTTTTCGCTCTGGTTGAACGGGGCAACAGATTGCCCAGGTTACTGGTCGTAATAGCGATCAAAATAATTAGCCCGACAATCATGCGGAAGGCGTAAGGAGTAACGCCCAACAAGTTCAGACCATTTTGCACCACGGCGAGCAGCAGTACGCCGAGCACGGCGCCAAGCACTGAGCCGCGCCCACCGCCCAGCGTCGCGCCGCCCAGCACTACCGCAGCCAAAATGGGCAGCTCCTGGCCGATCAAGGCGTTGGGCACAACCTCTTGTACAATATGTGCCTGCATCAGGCCCGCTACACCCGCGCATAGCCCCAGCCAGCCGTAAGCAAAGGCGTGAATTTTCCAAACACTCACACCTGAGCGGCGGGCGGCCTCGGGACTTGAGCCAAAGCCGTAAATAGTGCGCCCAAAGCCGGTACGCGCCAGAATGAACCAGGTGAGCACGACCATCACTGTCATGACGGCAGCTGGGAAGTAAAGCGTGGCCGAGCCGCGTTCAGCAGGAAGATCTAGCAGCGGAATCGAGTAGTAGAGCCAGTCGGGAATATCGTAAATCGATACGCCGCCCGTGAAGTACATCAGCAGCCCGAAGAAAAGATTAAAGGTACCGATGGTGACGATAATCGAGACAATTCGAAAACGATGAATCAGCAGCGCATTAAAGAGTCCCAGCAGAGTGCCCATCAGCATTGAGAGCAGGATGCCCAGCGGCCAGCTGCCACCCCCCATGGTGTCGATAAGTAGCGTCATCACCACGTACTGCACCACCGAGGCGGCCACCGCAAAAGAGATATCAATGCCCCCCGCGATGAGTACGACCACCAGCCCGACGGCAAATATGATATTGACTGACTGATTGTTGAGCAGATCAAACAGGTTCTGAAGACTTAAAAAACTGTCGGTGGTCAGCGCCAGCACCATCGAGAGCGCCAGAATAATGCCTAGCAGCACCCCTTCGGTGCCGAGTCGTGTACGCGATAAAAGATTACGCATTAATGATCGCCTCCAGCGCTTCTTCCGTTGTTTCTGAGGGGATCACTTCAGTGGAAATGCGCCCTTCACGAAGTACCAGCGCGCGGTCGGCATTCATCCAAATTTCCCCCGCTTCGTCGGAGATCAAAATAATCGCCACGCCCTGATCGGCAAGATCACGGATGATGTCAAAAATGCCTGCCTTAGCCCCTACATCGACGCCAATGGTCGGGCAGTCAAGAATCAGCACCTCAGGCTTAGTCGCCAGCCACTTGGCAAGGGCGATGCGCTGCTGATTACCCCCGGAGAGCGACGAGACCGCAAGCTCGGCATCACTCACCTTAGTCTTCAGTTGCTCGACCCAGTGTGCGGTCAGCGCCTTAATACGCCGCGGCGAGAGAAAGCCGCGCGGCTTCTCAAGGGAAGGCAGTACAGTGACGGCGCTATTCATATTAATTGACTGGTTCTGTACTAGGCCAAGATGGAGTCGATCCTCCGAGAGGTAGGCGATTTTGTTACGCACAGCGTCGCGGTTGGAGCGCAGCCTGAGTAACTGACCATCCTTGTAGATCTCGCCTGAGGAGGGTTTTGTCATGCCGAAAATGGTGTGGGCGATTTCCGTGCGTCCTGCGCCAAGCAAGCCGGTAAGGCCGAGAATTTCGCCGCGATGTAGAGTAAAAGAAATATCTTCAAACTCGCCTTCACGACTTAGTTGCTTAAGTTCCAGTACGGTTGTGCCTTTCTGCGTTTCAGCCCGGGGGGTGAACTCTAGCTCAAGACCGGTCATCAAGGTGGAGAGTCGAGCCTGAGTCATTCCCTCAGTCGGATAGGTGCCCACGAGCAGGCCGTTGCGTAGCACCGTGACGCGCTGGCAAACCTCAAGCACCTCTGCCAGCCGATGGCTGACTAATACAATCGAAATACCTTTTCCTGCCAGCGAGCGGGTAATCGCCAACAGCGCATGCACCTCTTTGTAGGTGAGAGAAGCGGTGGGCTCATCCATAAAAATAATGCTGGCTCCTGCGCGCAGCACGCGGCAGATTGCGACCAGTTGACGATGGGCAATTGAAAGGTCGCCCACGCGAACGGTAGGGTCTAAATTGAGCCCAAACTGCTGAATAATCTCGCGCGACTGCTTCAGCGCCTCTTTATAAGAGATCGGCCGCCACGGCTTTGAAACATAGTCATCAAAGACGATATTCTCCGCGACGGTTAAGTGCGGAAAGAGCGCAAGATCCTGCCAGATGACGTGGATGCCTCGGCTGCGCGCCTCTAGCGGATTAATGGCTGAGAGAGTTTCATCGCCAAATGTAAATTCAATGCCTGGCTCAGGCTTGTAAACGCCGTTGATAATTTTAATGAGCGTACTTTTGCCGCAGCCGTTTTCGCCCGCCAAGCACATAACCTCACCACGGCGAAGTTCGAATTCGACGTCATCGAGTACCCGGCTTTGCCCGAAGACCTTGCTAACATGACGCGCTCGAATCGCGATCTCGCTCATCGGCGGCTCCTCTCTAGACATGATGGCTCTCTTAACATAACTGCCGCGCTCATTGAGCGCGGCAGTGTTGACACGATATGAATAAGCAGTCTTACAGGCCGAGCTCTGCCAGCTCATCCACGGTCTCTTTACTCAGCTCCAGCGGCTGCGAAGCAAAGATCGTATGACCGTCCAGGGTGATTTCACCGAGTACCGGCAGCTCAGCGCCATCGGTAATCTCTTCGCCGTTATAGAGCATCTCGCCGAGAGCAACGAACGCTTTTCCTGCCTCCAGCGGACTCCATTGGAAACCGCCAGTAATCACGCCTTCATGCACAAGACGACGCCCCTGACCCGGCGAGAAAAGCCCCATCACGGCAACATCGCCCTCTAGGCCACGCTCTTTAACCGCGCGAGCGGCACCGATGGTGCCTTGACTGCCAAACGACATAATGCCCGCCAGGTCTTCATGAGCACGCAGCAGGTCGAGGGTGGTATTACGGCTATCGTCGACGCTCTCGGCCACGCCGAAACGCTCTGCCGCCTGGGTCAAACCTGCGCAATTGTCGTCCAGCCAGTTCACGGCAGCATCTGCCCAAGCATTGTGTGCAGGCACGCTTAGTCCGCCCACATAAACAGCGTATGAGCCTTCGCAGCCGGTGGTCTCAGCGAGCAATTTGGCGTGCTCTTCGCCGAGCTGCTGCGCCGAAATCATCTCAAAGTCATAGTCGATATTGACCGACTCGGGGCTCTCGTGGGTCAGCACGATAATGCCCTGCTCGCGAGCGCGCTCCAGCACTGGCTCCAGCACTTCACGGTCGTTGGGCACCACGCCGATGACATCGACGCCGCGGCTGATCAGGTCTTCAATCGCGCGTACCTGCAAGGCTGGGTCGGCGCTGGTGGGCCCGACCATATAAGCCTCAACGCCTAATTCCTCACCCATTTGCTCAATGCCCATTTCCATGGCATTAAACCAAGGGATGCCGCCTATCTTCGCCACCACAGCGATAGTAGGGGACGTCTGAGCCATTACGCCACTGCTGCCGATGACGCTTGTGAGTGTGACGGCGGTAAGAAGTGCTTTATATTTCATTGTCATTGTCATTGTCTGCTTGCTGTTGGCTAGCCCAGCCAGTGGAATGGAGTGCATTGAAGCGTTTTGACGGTGCCGACATGCGTTGTCCTATGTCAAAAAGGCATCGATGCTTTATGTCCTAAAATGCTAGGAGAGTGTCATAACGCTGAAGGCGTTGAACGTTAATCAAGCGATGCGTAAACACTCAAAATCTGTTTTCTTAACTTAGCATGCACAATCGGTTGTGCATTATACAGCATTGACCCATTATGAAATCACGTCAATGCTACTTTTATCTATTTCAAGGAGCGGTTACGTGGTAAGCGAGCCACCTAAGCGGCTAACCATTTACGATCTGGCCAGGCTTGCCGACACCTCGCCTAGTACCGTCAGTGCCGTGCTCAACGGCTCTTGGCAACGGCGTCGTATTAGCCAAAAGCTGGCCGACAAAATCCTCTCTCTCGCCGACAGCGAAGGCTATTCTGCCAATATGCAGGCACGCGCGCTGCGCCGAGAGCGCTCAGGTATTATCGGCATGATTCTGCCGCTCTACGACAACCGCTACTTCAGCTCGATTGCACAGCATTTTGAAGCCCAGGCGCGCCAGCGCGGCCTGTTTGCGATTGTCGCCTGTACCAACCGCGACCCGGCACAGGAGCGTGAGGCGGCGCGCATGATGCTCGCCTACCGGGTCGAGTGTTTGGTCAGTACCGGGGTGACTGATCCGGATACTATCTCTGCGATGTGCGACGAAAGCGGCGTGGCGAGTATTAATCTGGATTTGCCCGGCAGCAAGGCACCTTCAGTTATTTCCGATAACCGGGAAGGCGCGCGGCAGCTCACCAACGCCATTCTTGGCCGCTTGGCCGGGCAGGCTGCGCGTGACGACGCCATCCTGTTTATTGGTGGGCGCAGCGAAGACCACAACACGCGCGAAAGGATTGCCGGTTTCACTCAGGCCCGCGCTGAACGGGGGCTGTCCACATCGGAGGCGGACATCCTTCCCTGCGACTATGCCGCCGATAAGGCCCAGGTCGCGTTAGAGGCGTATATGCGACCCCGCGCCACGCTTCCCAGCGCGATGTTCGTCAACTCAACGATTTCGTTGGAAGGGGTCGTGCGCTGGCTTCAGCAGGGCGGCTACCAGCTAGATGACATGATTGTTGGGTGTTTTGACTGGGACCCGCTGGCCGCCGCGTTTCACCCTCACCTGATCATGGCGCGACAAAACGTAGGCGAGATGATTGATCGCGTCTTCGAGGTGATTGATACGCCATCGCCAGACGCCCGACTGCTCATTGAGGTTCAGCCAGACATCATTGGTGTGTGATCTTTGCCCCTTCGCACAGCACTGACTGCGTCGAATGAATAGAGAGTCAATTGAAAGCAAGAGTGGTGATAAATGCTCTACACTTCCATCACGCTAATTTCTCTACAGGTTTTTCAATGACGCACAGCATGACCGCCTTTGCTCGAACCGAGCAGGCCGCCCCTTTCGGCACCCTTCAGGTGGAGATTCGCTCGGTTAACCAGCGCTATTTAGAGCCGCATTTTCGCCTTCCCGACACCTTACGTGACTTAGAACCGGTAATGCGCGATGCCCTGCGCAACCGTCTAGCGCGCGGAAAGGTGGAATGTAGCCTGCGTTTTGAAGCCGCCGAGGCTAACACCGCGCCTGCGGTTAACGCCCAGCGGCTCAAAGAAATTGCCGATGCCCTGGCGGCTATCCAGCAGCAGGTGCCCAGCGCCGTACCGCCAACTACCTTGGCATTACTCAACCAGCCCGGCGTGATGGAAACCCAGTACCTGAATCAAGATGCCATCAAAGCCGCTGCTAAAACCCTGTTTGACCAGGCGCTCGACGAGCTGATTGACGCCCGCGCCCGCGAAGGTGAAAAGCTCGCCGAGATGATCACCGCCCGCCTGACGGCAGTAAGCGAACAGGTCGCCACCGTGCGCAGCCTGCTGCCACAGATTCTGGAGCGCCAGCGCGCCCAGCTGCTGGAGCGTTTAGAAATCGCCAAGACCGAACTCGACCCGCAACGTCTTGAAGCCGAGCTGGTGCTGGTGGCGCAAAAAGCCGACGTAGATGAAGAGCTGGATCGCCTAACGGCGCATATCGAAGAAGTGAGCCACCAGCTCGCCCAGAAAGGCCCCAAAGGCCGCCGTTTGGATTTCCTGATGCAGGAACTCAATCGCGAAGCCAACACGCTCTCGTCAAAATCTGTGGTGGCTGAAACCACTCGCTGCGCGGTGGAGCTTAAGGTGCTGATTGAGCAGATGCGGGAACAGATACAAAATATTGAGTAGCTTAAACTGCGATTAAAGTTGATAAGCATATTGGGGCGCGTATAATTTTGACTATTAATTAGCCTGCTAATATAAGCGTGGACTATCAATGAATTCCATGAAAAACAACGCAGTTAAGACACCTTGTCTTTCCCGGCGTGAGTTATTGGGTGGCATGGCGGCTGTTTCTGCTGCCGCTTTTTTTCCTTGGGCGACGCGTACTTGGGCGGATAGCCCCGACGCCACCAGCGAGCAGGCTATTCAGGATTTCCTGATGCTTTCCGAACGCTTAACCGGGAGAGAGGCGCTGGATGCCCGTATCGCTGGGCGCGTTTGGCAGGCGTTGCTGGATAGCGACGAACGTTTTGCCGATCACCAGCGGCTGCTGGTCCAGGCGATGGATGATGCCAACCTTACCGATATGCGCAGTTTCAAAGCCTTTGCCGCAACCCAGCCAGAGGCGCTAACGCAAGCGGCGATTGCCATTATTAGTGCCTGGTATTTAGGGTTCACCGGGAGCGTTGAAGGGCATAGTGCTACCGATAACACCCGCTTTATTACCTATACCGGGGCGCTGATGTTCGAGCCGACCATCGACGCCACGGTTATTCCAACGTATTCCCGCGGTCACTCCGACTATTGGGTCGACCCGCCTGCCAGCATCGCCACCGATTAATCCTTACTTATACCAAAGTACGCCCCCGGTTTGCTAACAGGCGCCGGGTTGAGCGTATTGATTCTTTGATTCAGGACCGTTTATTACCATGGCTACGCAATTTGACGCGGATGTGATTGTTATCGGCTCGGGCGCACTAGGCAACAATGCCGCCTTTGAACTCGCTCAACAGGGAAAATCGGTGATTATTCTTGAGGCGGGTGAGCATGTGCCGCGCTGGAAGATTGTTGAAAACTTCCGCACCTCCTCGCGAAAGGGAAATTTCAACGACCCTTACCCCAATGCACCGTGGGCGCCGACCTCCTACCAGGAAAACTACATCGAAAACACCGGTGATTTCGACCTGTTTCCCGGCATGTTGAAGCTCGTTGGCGGCACGACCTGGCACTGGGCGGCGGCAACGTGGCGCTATATTCCAAGCGATATGAAGCTTAAAACGCTTTACGGCGTAGGGCGCGACTGGCCGATTGAGTATGACGAGCTGGAGCCTTACTACGTGCGCGCTGAAAAAGCCCTGGGCGTTTCCGGCAGCGATACCGATGATCAAAGCGGGCAGGGCGGCGATGCCTGGCCTCCGCGCTCGGAGCCTTACCCCGTTTCCCCAGAGGCTGATACCTATTATTTTCAGCGCATTAGGGATCGAATCAGCGCTGAAGGCTACCATTTCATTCACGAGCCCAACGCCCGTACCCATAAGCCCTGGGATGGCCGCCCCGCCTGTAGCGGCAATAATAACTGCATGCCGGTATGCCCGATTGGCGCCATGTACAGCGGCGACGTTCACGCCCGCCACGCTGAAAACGCGGGCGCCAAGCTAATCACCGATGCCACCGCCTACCACCTTGAAAAGGGCGACAACGGTAAAATCGCCGCCGTGCACTATCGCAGCTCTAACGGTGACGACACTCGCCTGAGCGCGCAATACTTTATTGTCGCAGCCCATGGCCTGGAAACTCCTAAACTGCTGCTGCTTTCTGATGTGGCCAACTCGTCTGATCAGGTGGGCCGTAACCTGATGGATCACACCGGCATGGGGCTGCAGTTCCTGGCCGATGAACCGGTCTGGCCGGGCCGTGGGCCTGTTCAGCAGGGCGGTATCTTTAACTGGCGCGATGGCGACTTCCGTCGCGAGCACTCGGCCATCAAGCACGCTTTAACCAATATGGTGCCCAACACGGCCGTTACACAGCGCTTGCTGGATAATCTGATTGTGGGCCCTGAGCTTGACGACCGCATCCGCCATGACGCCGCCCGCTGGGTGGATATTTCCACGGTGTTCGAGATGTTGCCCCACGCCCATAACACCGTTAGACCCAGCACGCGCTACAAGGATGCCTTGGGTATTCCCATGCTGACGGTTAACTACAGCGTTGATAACTATGTAAAAGCAGCCGCTGATGTCGCGAAGCGTGACTACGCCAACTTTGTGCGCCTCATGAACGGCCAGGTGATTGAAGATGACACCGGCTGGCAGAATCGTGACCACCTGATGGGCTCTGTGATCATGGGTGACAAGGCCGAAGACTCTGTAGTGAACGGCGAATGCCGCACTTGGGATCACGATAACCTGTTCCTTGCGACCACCGGTGTTATCCCCGCGTCAGGGGTGATCAATCCCACGCTTGCCGGTGTTGCTTTGAGTATTCGCATTGCCGACATCATCGCCAAGGAGATCTAACATGCGCTTGCCGTCCTCTTGGCTCCTAGGTGTCGCTTTTATGTTTTCGTTGGCCAGCCATGCAAGTGGTGCCGCTAGCCCCAGTAACGCAGCGAATGTGGATGATGAGCTGATCCAACAAGGCGAGTATCTTGCGCGTGCCGCTGATTGTTCCGCCTGCCACCGTCCGCCGGAAGAGTCTGGGCAGCCTTTTGCAGGGGGTTACGTCATTGCCTCGCCCATGGGCGATATTATCGCCAGCAATATCACGCCCTCCCGCGAATACGGTATTGGCGACTACTCAGAAGCACAGTTTAAACGTGCGCTAACCGAAGGTATTCGTTCCGACGGCGCTCATCTTTATCCCGCCATGCCTTACACCGCGTATAGCGGCTTAACCGACGATGACATTCACGCGCTGTATAGCTACTTTATGCACAGGGTTGAAGCGGTCGACGAGCCGACGCCTGAAACATCGCTGCCGTTTCCCTTTAACCTCCGCGTGAGCATGGCCGCATGGAATTTCTTATTCCTGGACGACGCCTATACTCACGATCCGGAACAAAGTGACACTCTCAACCGAGGCCGCTATTTGGTCGATACGCTGGGGCATTGCAGCGCCTGCCATACGCCGCGTAACGCGCTGATGGGAGAAAACAGTGACCGCTACCTGGCAGGGGCCAACGTTGGTGGATGGTATGCGCCCAATATTACCTCCGATGCCAGCGGGATCGGCAACTGGAGCGTTGAAGAGCTGGTGCAGTACCTGCGCACTGGCCACGTTGAGAACAAAGCACAGGCCGGTGGCGGCATGGCTGAGGCGATAGAGCACAGCCTGCGCTATTTAAGCGATGATGACCTGCACAGCATGGCAGCCTACTTGAAGCAGGTGCCGTCTATAGCGACAGGCCCGGCCATTGATGTCAGCCAGGCATCCCGCGAGCGTGAACCCTTAAGCCTTGCCACGCTGGAGCCGCTGCGCAACGATGATCCTCAGACTATGAGCGATGGTAAAAGCACCGACGGCCAGACGCTTTATAACGGCGCCTGTGCTAGCTGCCATCAGATCGACGGTCAGGGCACCGGTGATCAGTTCTACCCCTCGCTGATACACAATACCGCGACGCAGGGTGCCAACGCCGATAATCTGATTATGTCGGTATTGCAGGGCGTACACCGTGAAACCAATGACTATATCGTGGCCATGCCCGCGTTTGGCGAGCAGCTAAACGATGAGCAGGTCGCCGCCGTCAGCAACTACGTGCTGAGCCAGTTCGGCAACTCCGAGCTTGACGTCGATGCTGCCCGCGTTGCCGAGCTACGCCAGGGCGGCCCAACGCCGCTGCTGGTGAAGGCCATGCCTTGGTTGATTGCGGCAGGCGTGATCTTTGTGCTTCTGGTATTAGGGCTAATTGTCTTCTTGATACGGCGTAAAAAGCGTTAAAGAACGCTTTTATACCGGCGCCGCCGGGTATGGGTAGTTGTGCGCCAATGGTTTTTCATTTTTATGAAAAATTAGGCTTTTAAATATTAATTCGCTTAAGGAAATAATGCTTTTTTACCAAGGCTGGTCTAACTGACCAGCCTTATATCTTGGCTTAAGGCGATTCCAATAGGAGTTTTGGTGATAACGCTTGCGGCGCAACTTTTAAGTCTAAAATTGCGGGTACGCCAGCATTTTTCGCATGGGCAAAAGCAGTAGGAAAATCTTCGTCGCTTGTAACCGTTGCTCCATAGCCACCATAAGCCTTTGCTAAAGCGGCAAAGTCGGGATTTAGCATATTCGTTCCCGACGGGCGCCCAGGATAATGCCGCTCCTGGTGCATTCGGATTGTTCCATACATGCCGTTGTTAGAAATCAGCACAATGATGTTAGCGCCGTATTGACAGGCAATGCCAAATTCTTGCATTGCCATTTGGAAGCAACCATCACCCGCTAGGCATATAACATCGCGTTCTGGGTGCCGCAACTTGGCCGCAATGGCTGCGGGTAAACCATAACCCATTGAGCCACTAGTGGGCGCTAGCTGTGTCCGCCATCCGCGGTAGCGATAGTAGCGATGTAACCAAGCAGAATAGTTTCCTGCGCCATTCGTTAAGATGGCATCATCGCTAAGATCCTCGTTGAGGTGTGCAATGACGCTCTCCATCCTCAGGTTGCCGGGCGTGCGTTGGGGCTGTTGCCACTCTTCATAATCAGCGCGGGCTTCTTTAATCCACCGCTCTCTGGATGTTTTAGGCGCTTTAGCCGCCTCTGCCAGCTGGCAAATGAATTCGGCGGCATTGGCAACGACGCCTAAGTCAGGTCGATATACTCGGCCAATCTCAGAAGAGTCGGCATGGACGTGAATAAGCGTTTGCTTTGGCATCGGTGGCGTAAGCAGCGTGTATCCGCTAGTGGTCATTTCACCCAGCCGACTACCTAATGCAAGAATAACATCAGCATTACGCACTCTTTCAGCAAGCTTGGGGTTAATGCCAATGCCAATATCACCAATGTAATTTGCGTGCCTATTGTCTAAGTAATCCTGACACCGAAAGGAGGCGCCTACTGGCAAGCCTGCTGTCTGCGCGAACTGGCCGAGTGCATCAGCCGCTCGTTGCGACCAAGAGCCACCACCGGCGATGATTAAAGGGCGTTCAGCGGAGGCTAATAGCTCTAATACTGCATGTACATCGCTGTCTGCTGCTTTTCCTGAAGGCAATACGGCGGCCGGTACAATATCGACATTATCGCATTCGGAAGAAAGCATATCCTCGGGTAACGAAAGCACCACTGGGCCGGGCCTTCCGCTCTGAGCAACATGGAATGCATGGCTAATGTATTCTGGAATTCGGTCAACGCGATCAATTTCTGCCACCCACTTTGCCAATGGATTAAACATGGCACGATAATCCACCTCCTGGAAGGCTTCTCTATCGCGCTGGTCGCTGGCAACTTGGCCGATAAATAAGATCATGGGAGTGGAGTCTTGAAACGCAACATGTACACCACATGAAGCGTTAGTTGCGCCAGGTCCACGCGTCACGAAAGCGATACCGGGCTGGCCTGTTAGCTTACCGTCAGCTTCGGCCATCATTGAAGCTCCACCCTCATTTCTAGCGACGATCGTTTCTACGCCAGATTCATAAAGGGCATCAAGAGCTGCTAAATAGCTTTCACCAGGAACGCAAAACACGCGTTCTACGCCTTGTGTTTTCAGGGCTTCAACTAAGACTTGACCACCGTGACGAACATTTTTGTTATTCATAATTTTTGTCCTTGTTACTTATAAAAAGTCTTCACGCGCCGCGATACGCTCAGCGGCATGTTCAAAACGAAGGCGTGTCGCCTGTCTAGCCAACGCGATATCTTGTGTAGCAAGCGCATCTCTTACAGCACGATGCTCGTTTATAATGGGTACGCCGAACTCAGACGCAGCTGCATTTTTGAGAAAAGCCGAACGCAAATTGCTTTGGATATTGCCCTCAATCATGCCAATAACTTCAATGTAATATTCATTCCCTGAGGCTTCGGTGATGAAACGATAAAAATCGAGTTCAATATCCACTCTAGATTCAAGGGCGCCATCGGGGCCTAATGCATCCAGCCGCTCCATTTCAATGAAGCGTTCTTCAATGCCCTGCATCTGCTTTATAGAGCGTTTTTCTGCAGCCAGTGCCGAAGCGCCCGCCTGGACTTCAGCGCGTAGCTGCAGCAATTTGATAATTTGTTGACGCTTTTCAAAGCAGCTAGGGCTAATGCGAAAGGCAGACCGGTTGCTGTTTTCAGTGATAAAGGTTCCAACCCCACGCCGCGAATCAACGACGCCGTCGTATTTCAGTAGCGAAATAGCTTCACGTACAACCGTGCGGGCAACGCCAAAGCTTTCAGACAGTACAGCCTCGGTAGGAAAGCGGTCTCCGGGGCGTAGCTGGCCATTTTCGATAGCCGCCGTCAGCGCTGCGGCCACTTCATCAGGCAAGCGGCGGGGCCGGTCAATACGTTCAAACGTTACTGGTGTCTTCATCAGGGTACGTTCCTAGATGCTTTATAAACTCTCGCGACGGTACAGAGCTGAAAGCCAAATCAATGTTGCAAGGGATGAAGATTTATACCATAAACATAGCTGAAAAACAGTTGTCAGACAATAGGAAGTGATCTACTCTCCTGCTAAGCAAAAAATTCAAAAACAATAAGGAGTCATTAATGCCAGAGCTAAGAATTGGGTTTATAGGCCTGGGCGGTATGGGACGTGGTCTCGTTAAAAACCTCTGTGCTAAAGGATACAGCGTCACTGTATTCGACTTAGATTCAGACAAGATAGCCGATGCTGTTATGCATGGCGCAACGGCAGGAGCTTCAGCCGTCGAGATCGCGGCTAAATCTGATATTTTTGCTGTTTGTGTTACCACAGCAGAAGCCGTACGAGCCTTGGCATTAGGCCCAGATGGCGCATTGGCAGCCTTACCCAAAGATGCTGTCTTTTTAGATCATACGACCGTCTCGGTTGAGCATGTAGACCTATTACGTGACGCTTGCGTTAAAGCGGGCATTAATTACGCAGAAGCGCCTATGACTCGTACACCTGCTCACGCTGAGCGTGGCGAGGTTAATATTTTATTTGGTGGGGAAGAGTCACTACTGGAGCGTTTACGGCCAGTTTTTAAGACTTACTCCGAAAACATATTTCATGTCGGCCCATCAGGGCATGCAATCCGCCTTAAGCTGATACACAACTATATAGCATTCGCGAATGTGGCTTCTTGGTGTGAGGGCTTTGCTCTTGCCGCTAAAGAAGGGCTCGATATGTCGAAAGTTATTAATATTATTTCAGCAGCAGGTGGTAAGTCTGGAATGATGGATCTTTATGGCGACCTCACTCTAAGGCGTGACTTTACGCCACATATGTCGTTAGAAAACGCTCAAAAAGACGTTCGCTATTATGCAGAATGGCTGGGAAAAGCGGGAATGCCTGCTTTCATGGCTCAATCTGTACATAACACTTACGCTCTTGCTTCAATTATGGGGCACGGTAGCGAAAGCTGTACGGCTGTTATCAAAGCATACGAAGACCTTTCAGGTGTTCAAGCCTGCTTAAAAGAATAAGAATTATATTTTTCCAGTAGAACTCAATAATAAGTAACAACTAAAAAGAGACTCTCAAATGAACTATAAATATATTATTACGGGTACTTGTGCCTTTATTATTTCAAGCACCGTAAGTGCGCAAGAAATTACGCTTCGAATGGCACACTTTGCTGCGGAAACGCATCCCGGACATGAAGCGGCGTTGCAATTCGCTGAGAATGTAAGCCAAAGAACCAATAATGAAATTTCTGTTGAGCTTTATCCTGCTAATGAACTTGGTTCACCGCCTGAGCAATTAGAACAGACGGTTTTAGGTGTCGTCGATATGAATCTACCCACTCAAGGTGGACTGGATAAATATGTTAAAGCATTCGGCACTGTCATGACCCCTTTTGCATTTGATAGCTATGAAGAGGCGCACCGCGTTTTAGATGGGCCTTTCTATGACTGGGTTGCTCCCCAACTAGAGTCGCAAGGATTAGTCTTATTATCAAATTGGGAATATGGTTTCCGTCATATAACCAATAATGAGAGGCCAATTGAAACACCCGAAGACGTAAAAGGATTAAAACTACGTACTCCACCAGAGCTTCAAATTGTTGCAGCACTTGAAGCGCTTGGGGCTTCGACAGCACAAATTTCGTTTCCTGAGCTGCCTAACGCACTTAATCAAGGTGTCGTTGATGGACAGGAAAATCCGATTAGTGTTATATACCATTATAACTTAAACGATTTTCAAGATCATTTAGCCTTGACCCGGCATGTATATAATTCAATGGTCCATGTGATTAATAAAAACACATGGGATTCGCTTACTCAAGAGCAGCAAACCATTATTAAAGAAGAGAGCCTAGCGGCTTCAGCGATGATGCGTGAAGCTGTTATGGCTCAAGAGGAAGAAGAGATTGCAGCGCTTAAAGAGCGTGGTATGCAGGTAACTGAACCTGATTTATCTCTTTTTGTTGAACTTATGGGGCCCGCTAGAGCACGTGTAGCGGAACATGTTGGGCAGGACAATATGGAAACCTTCCTGAACTTCTTAGATTAACCTATCAGGGTACAGTTTGGAGTGGCTGGTTTAGCGCTCTAAACTGACAAAAGGTATGAAATATGATTACTTTCTTGATTTTAGGATGCCTTGTTAGTTTAATTGGGATAGGTCTCTCTGTTGCTGTTTCATTAGGCCTGGTTTCGGTAGGGTTCTATGCTCTTCAGGGTAATTTCGACATTCTCGCAATGTTGCCCCAGCGTATGTTTTCCGCTACGACAGGATTCACGCTTCTAGCCATACCCTTTTTTATCCTGGCTGGTAATCTTATGAACACCGGTGGGATAACGCATAGGATATTTAATTTTGCGGATGCATGTGTCGGTCATATCCGTGGCGGGTTAGGTCAAGTTAACGTGCTTGCCTCTCTGTTCTTTTCTGGCATGTCAGGAGCGGCCGTGGCGGATGCAGCTGGCCTTGGGCAAGTTGAGCTTAAGGCAATGGCAGAACGCAATTATGATCCGGATTTTTCTGCTGCCATTACCGCTGCATCATCGACTATTGGGCCAGTATTTCCACCGTCGATCCCTTTCGTTTTATATTCCTCCATTACGGGTGTTTCTGTTGCGCAGCTATTTCTAGCCGGGGTTGTACCCGGTATTTTAATGGCTTTAGCACTTATGCTAGCCGTTTATATTCATGCTTTACGCCACAAGATGTCTCGTCGTGATCATATTGATTGGTTCGAAATAGGGCGCAGTTTTTTATCTGCATTGTTATCGTTATTAACACCGGTTATTATCATCGCTGGCATATTTGGAGGGCTGTT
This sequence comes from Vreelandella profundi, assembly GCF_019722725.1. Taxonomy (NCBI): domain Bacteria; kingdom Pseudomonadati; phylum Pseudomonadota; class Gammaproteobacteria; order Oceanospirillales; family Halomonadaceae; genus Vreelandella; species Vreelandella profundi. The sequence goes on along the minus strand of NZ_CP077941.1, from coordinate 3,573,526 downwards.
TACGCCGACTGAAGCCGGTGTTATGGCAAGCGCATACGCTCTTTTTCTCTCGATGGTTGTTTATCGAGAAATTAAGGTTTCTGATCTTCCTTCTATTCTTTGGGATACATTAACTCATACCGTGCGCGTTATGTTTGTGATTGCCGCTGCTGGCTTTTTTGGATGGTTACTGATACATCAGAGAGTCCCGAATCAGTTGGTTGAAACAATGCTTTCATTTTCAACCAATCCCGCAATAATAATGGCGATTATCGTTATTATATTATTAATCCTCGGGATGTTTTTAGAAGGTATTGCTGTAATCGTATTAACGGTACCGCTATTTTTTCCTGTGATCACACAAATTGGTGTAGACCCCGTTCATTTTGGCGTCATTATGATTATGTGCTCGATGGTTGGTCTGCTCACACCTCCTGTAGGTATGGTCTTGTTTGCAACATCATCTATAGCGAATATTACCGTTGGCAGGCTGTCACGTGCGTTGGTTCCTTATCTAATCGGTCTTTTTGCCGTTTTGTTAGCGGTTGTAATATTTCCTGAAATATCAACTTGGCTTCCTAGGCTGGTAATGAATCCATGAATAAATTAGATATAGCTATTGGTCATGTGTTGCGGGGCATCGCAATCCTGTGTTTATCCGCTTTATTCATTCTTCTCTTTGTGAATGTTTTTGCGCGCGGCTTTCAGCTTGCAAGCTTTGCTTGGCTGGATGAAGTAGTGCAAGGCTTATTTGCCTGGATGGTTTTTATGGGCTCCGCTGCTTTATGGAGAGAGGGGTCTCACTTTAGAGTAGATTGGCTCGAAAAAACCTTAAGCCAACGATACGCTGCGCCAGTACTTAAAATGTTGATAGCTTTATTATCCGTAGTGTTTTTTCTAACGATGACATGGTATGGCTGGCGGCTTACAGAAAAAAGCAGCGCATTAACTCCGGTTTTAAATTTACCCATTGGACTTTTTTACGTATCAATCCCCATTGCCGGTGTGTTAATGAGTGCTTACTCGCTTAGAGATGTCTTTATAGCATTGAAAGAAATAAAAACTAATTCTATTAACTGTGAAAAGGAGCTACTAAATGATTTATGATCTAAGAACCTATACTTGCCGCCCCGGTACAATTAAAAAGCATATGAAATTATATGAGGATTATGGTTGGGACGTTCAATCTAAGCATTTGGGTTATCCGGTTGTTTATGGTGCTGTTGAAACGGGAAACGTGAACTCCTATGTTCACGTCTGGATGTATAAAGATGCAGACGATCGGGCTGCCAAACGCCGCGCTCTTCAGGCTGATCCAGAGTGGGCAACGTATCTTGCAAAAAGTGCCGAGGCTGGTTATTTGGTCAATCAAGAAAATACAATCTTGAACGCGGCACCCTTTTTCGATCCTTTTAATAGTCTGGTCAATAGCCCCCGCTAGTCGATGTTCTAATGCTTGATATTTTTTGCGCCAGCGGCTGCTAAGCCCTGGCGCAAAATTTTGGTTAAGGCTTGCCACCTGCGTTTGTCGAGCAGGCCGACGTCACCCCCTGATTGAGTAGCGCTACACTTTAGAGTCCTATCCTATGTTGACCCTCTCCTCGATGAGCAAGGTCATTGCCAACGAGCTTGAAATACTGGGCAGCCACGGTATGCAGGCGCACCGTTATGACGCCATGCTGGCGATGATAGCGTCTGGAAAGCTGGCGCCTGAAAGGCTAATTGGCAAGCGGATTACGCTTGAGCAGTCAATTGATGCGCTGATGAACATGGATAGATTCGAAGGAGCGGGCGTAACGCTGGTGACTGAGTTTTGAAATGTTAGATAACGATTTATTTCAATGAATCGGGGCAAATTATTCGCTCCTTATTGCTGGGCGTAGGTTTTACGCTAGGGGTATATTTGTAAGGAGTCCGTTATGTCATCAGCCAGTTCTCAATTCCTTCGCCGTGTCATCGCCCAGCACCCCGCGCAGCGCGATGATATCGGTGATTTAGTCACCCGTCGGCCGTTGCCGGGGCCTGCGCTTGAACAGCTCGATCCGTTTCTGTTTTTGAATCACCACGGCCCGCAAACGTATCCGGCTAATAACCGTGGCTTGCCGTTTGGCCCGCACCCGCATCGTGGGTTTGAAACGGTGACGTTTATTTTAGAGGGGTCGCTGGCTCATGCTGACAGTGCCAGCCATCAAAGCGTGATTCATAAAGGTGGAGTGCAGTGGATGACGGCGGGCAGCGGCATCGTGCATGCGGAAATCTCGCCGTCGGAGTTTCTACGCGACGGCGGCCCGCTGGAGATTCTGCAGCTGTGGGTTAATCTGCCTGCGCATTTGAAAATGAGCGAGCCGCGCTATGTGGGATTACAGCAGGAATCAATTCCCGTCATTGCGTTACCGGGCGGCGGCGAGCTGAACCTGATCGCCGGGCAGTGGCAGGAGCAGGCTGGCCCTATCGAAACGCTGACGGGCGTGTTTATGTCGACACTGCGATTGCGGGCCGGCACGCGTGAGCAGCTACCGGCAGCGCCAGGGCGGCAAGTGTTTCTTTACGTGGTCGATGGCGATGTTGAGGTGGGTGGCGAGCCCGTTCAGTCTCACCATTTGATCGAAGTGGATCGCGACGGCGATAGCCTCGACATTGAAGCCAGTAGCGATGCGCGCCTGCTGTTTGGCCATGGCGATGTGATTGATGAGCCGGTGTTTTCCCACGGGCCTTTCGTGATGAATACCCGTGAAGAGATTGCTCAGGCGGTCGACGATTACCAGAACGGCAAGTTTGGTGGGTTGAACGTTTAGCCCTTATAAAGGCTCACCTCGATAGTAGTGCCACAGAAACAGCGAGCCCACGCTGCGCCATGGCGACCAGTGCTCTACCATTTGGCGCGCCTGCTTGGGCGTGGGTTTGTTATCCATTCCTTTCAGGCGCCCTAAGGCGACGCGAAGGGCCAGATCGTCGGCAGGAAAGATATCCGGGCGGTTGAGCGAAAACATTAGGTACACTTCAGCGCTCCAGCGACCAAAACCGCGCAGCGCGGTAATCGCGGCAATGGCGTCGTCATCGTTTAGCCGTTCAAGCCCATCGGCGCTAAAGGTGCCGGCGAGTTCGGCGTCTGCCAGCCCTTTGGCATATTCGATTTTGAGCCAGGAGAGCCCGGCATCGCGCAGCGCTTGGCCCTCCACGTCCATCACCGCTTTTGCATGCAGCTCAGGCAGTAGTGTGTTTACACGGCCCATAATCGCGCGTGCCGCTTCGGTGGAAAGTTGCTGGCTAACGATGGTGCTGAAAAACGTCGCAAACCCCTGGTCGCGCTGGCGTGGGCTTGGCGCACCCACCAATGGGTAGGCGCGGGCAATATCCGAGTCGACCTCAGCAAGTGCCGCCATGGCGTGCTCAATGGTATCGAGTGTCATCGCCTTCACCCTATTAAAGAAATAAACAGTTAAGTGAGCAGGATTAAGTGAACAGTACTGTGCACAGGCCTGTTGATAAAGCTCAATGAACGTTAGAGAGCATACGCGGCGTATGGCGAATGCTTTTTGTCTGCTAACTTTTTAAACGCGGCATGTTTATACTTTCGTCTAATCCTGCGATCATTTGCGCTAATCAAGGTGCCAACACAGCGGTACCCCTAGGAGATAAACATGCAGGATTCGACAGCATCGTCGTCCCAAGGGCTGGCGCGTAACCCGCGCTTGGCCGAATTTGTGTTGGCGCTAGGCGGGTTTGGGATAGGCACTAGCGAATTCGTCATCATGGGGTTGATGAACCGCGTGGCGGGTGACTTAGCCGTCACGGTTCCCCAGGTGGGCTACGCGATCAGCAGCTACGCGCTGGGTGTTGTGGTGGGGGCGCCGTTAATTGCAGCGCTGGCTGCGCGCGCGCCTCGGCGGCTGCTATTAATCATACTGATGCTGGTGTTTGCGGTGGGCAACATAGCCAGCGCTATGGCACCGAGCTTCTGGTCATTTGTGGGCCTGCGTTTTCTCGCGGGTTTGCCTCACGGGGCCTATTTTGGTATTGCCGCGCTGGTCGCCGCGGGGGCGGTACCGGTGGACCAACGGGCACGCGCCATCTCCAGAGTGATGCTGGGCTTAACGGTGGCTATTTTGATCGGGGCGCCGCTAGGAACGTGGGCCGGCAACCAGTTTGGCTGGCAAATCGCGTTTGTGGGTGTGGGGGGAATTGCTCTGCTTACCGCTCTGCTAATACGTCTTTATGTCCCGGTTCAACCGGTGGATAAAGGCGCCAGCCCCGTGCGCGAGCTGTCTGCGTTGCTTAAACAGCGCGTGTTAGTGACCTTAGCCCTGGCCTGCATTGGCTGCGGCGGTATGTTCGCTATTTTTAGCTATGTAATGCCAACACTGACCCGGCAGGCGGGCATGAGTGAGTCGCTGGGCCCCTTAGTGCTAGTGATTTTTGGCCTGGGCTCCATCGCCGGTAATTTGATCGGTGGCCGCATGGCAGATAAAAATCTCATGCGCGCGATCCCGCGCATCTTGCTGTGGTGTGGCATTGTTCAAGGGCTATTTTACTTTGCGGCGAATAACGTTTGGACAGGGCTTTTGTGTGTCGGTTTGGTAGGCACCAGTATGGCGTTAGCGCCTTCGCTGCAAACCCGCTTAATGGATGTGGCCGAAGATGCCCAAGCCATGGCGGCCTCGCTCAACCATGCGGCTTTTAACGGTGCAAACGCGCTCGGCGCGTGGCTGGCTGGGCTGGCCATTAGTGCAGGCTTTACCTGGTCGAGCACGGGATTAGTGGGCGCAGGATTAGCGCTTTGCGGCTTGCTTATTTTTGCCGCAGGGCGCTGGCTGGAAAAGCGCACTTATGGCGTTGCGACCCGGCGAGCGTAGCTATTTATCGTTATCGAACAGCGATAATTAAATGGTAAATACGTGAATTTTTTTCTAGTGTGTAAGGGGAGCAACCCATAAGGAGATGACCATGCACACTCAGTTATTGAAAAACTCGCGTATTCTGGCCCTTGGCGCAATTGTTGCGATGGCCGTCGCTATAGCAGGCTGTGGCACGACCACCGGCGAGCGTGCCACTAGTGGCGCTGGCGTTGGTGCGGCCGTGGGTGCCGGTGCTGCGGCCGTAACCGGTGGTAGCGTTGTACAGGGCGCCGTTATTGGTGGTGGTGTCGGTGCTGCCACCGGTGCGGCGACCGATGAAGACGACATCAACCTCGAATAAAGGGCGGTTGACACTGCTTAGCGGCAGAGCCTAAAGCCGCGCATGCCCATATGAAAGTGATCGGCATGCGCGGCGTTGTAATCGGGCCCGAGAATATTGCCGAACGTATCGCAGGCGCCATCGCGCGCGGCGCGTAAGAACTCACCCGTTGCGCCTTCATCATCCCAGTTATTTAACACCGTAATACGCTCGCCATTTTCGAATTGAAACCCGGTGACATCCAGCGCTTCGGCGGTGGCGTGTTCGCTGCGCCTGCCTGTTTCTCGACCATAGACGTTCCGGCAGGCAAAGCTGCCGACATGATTCACCTGGCTGACGCGACTGCCCATCAGCTGCTCGGCTGCGGGCTGTAATGCGTGGCGTTCGTACATGACCCAGGCCAGTGCCATGGGGCAGGAGGCTACGAAGCTCTGATTAAACGCGACGCCGCTTGATTGCATTCGCACGATATTGGATAGCGGGCAGCTCGCGGTAGGGGCGTAATCTGCCAGCGGCGTATAGCGCAGCTCGCCCGCAGGGGCCGTATCTAAGGCGGCCAGGCAGCCCGCGCGATCATCTGCCAGGCGGCTGAGCTTGAGCTGAGTGATGGGCGTAATGGGGTCGTCAACGTGTAGCGGTGCCCAGGGCGCCCAGTGGCGGGGAATCTCAATAATGCCTTTTTGCAGGGCTACGCCCAGCGCTATTAAAGCTAATATAAACAGCGTACTGCGCATATTTACCTCCCTGTATGTTGTTACTAACCCTACAGCCGCAGCGATGGGTGTGCGATACTGCGCGGCCTTGCTGCTTTCCTGCAGCCGTTTTGTTTATTATGGCTCTTTATTTTCGTTACTAATTTTCGCAACTTATTTTCGCAAGCGAGGGAAAGTGCTTCATGTCCCAAGGTACGCTTTTTATCGTTTCTGCTCCGTCGGGTGCTGGCAAGACCAGTTTGGTGCGTGAACTCATCGAAAGCCTGGATGGTATTCAAGTATCGGTGTCGCACACTACCCGCGTTAAGCGCGAGGGTGAAGTGAATGGCGTGAACTACCATTTCACTGATGTGGCCGCGTTTGAAGCGATGATCGCGCGCGGTGAGTTTTTTGAGTATGCCAGAGTATTTGATAATTACTACGGCACCTCACGTCAGGCGGTACAAGCATTACTGGCGGCTGGGCAGGACGTTATTCTTGAAATTGACTGGCAGGGCGCACAGCAGGTGCGCGTGCAAATGCCTGATGCGGTATCGATTTTTATTTTACCGCCGTCGCGTGATGAGCTGGAGCGGCGCTTATCAAGCCGTGGCACCGACGAACATGCGGTCATCGCCCGGCGCATGCGCGAAGCGGTCAGCGAGATGTCCCATTACCATGAATATGACTACCTCGTCGTCAACGATGACTTCACCACCGCGTTGCAAGAATTACAGTCGCTGGTCATCAGCCGTCGCTTAAGCCGCTCGCTAATGAGCGAGCGCCACGCTTTGCTATTATCTGCGCTCTTGTCACAGGCGCCTTCAATCGAGTAATCTGTTCGGTTCTATTGTTTTTAAATGCCGTTTTTAAGTGCGGTGTTAAATGCGTTTTTCCGCTGGGTCGGCCCGTTTATGTTCCATACGGCGCCGGCCTGGTTCTGTCATAACAGGAAGGCTCCCATGGCTCGCGTAACCGTTGAAGATTGTCTTGAAAATGTTGAAAACCGCTTCAAGCTGGTGATGATTTCTACCCAGCGTGCCCGCCAGCTGGCTCGCGGCTCACGTGATGCCCTGCTACCGTGGGAAAACGACAAGCCGACGGTAATGGCGCTGCGTGAAATTGCGGCAGGCCTGGTGGATCACACGGTTCTGGACGAGCCTGTTGAAGCCGCCGTGCGTCCGCGCCCTGCGATGGCACCGACTCATATCGACGACTAACGGTTATCACGAAATCGATAACGCAAGCGATAGAGGCGCGGTAGATGTTCACCATTGATGACCTGGCCGACCGGCTCGGCGGCTATTTACCCCCGGCTGAAATCCAGCAGGTCAAACGCGCCTTCTACTACGCTGAGCAGGCCCACGATGGCCAGCGGCGGCGCTCTGGCGAGCCTTATGTTACCCACCCGCTAGCGGTGGCGAACATTCTTGCCAACATGCACATGGACCATCAAAGCTTGATGGCGGCCATGCTGCATGATGTTATCGAAGATACCGGGGTCTCCAAAAAAGCCCTGGCAGAACAGTTTGGAAAACCGGTGGCAGAGCTGGTGGACGGGGTATCAAAGCTTACCCAAATCACCTTTGAAGACAAAGCGGTTGCTCAGGCCGAGAACTTCCAGAAAATGGTGCTGGCGATGTCGCGAGATATTCGCGTCATCATCGTCAAGCTGGCTGACCGGCTGCATAACATGCGCACGCTTGGGGCACTGCGTCCGGATAAAAAGCGCCGTATTGCCCGTGAAACGCTGGAAATTTACGCCCGCATTGCCGGGCGCCTAGGTATCAACACCATTCGCGTTGAGCTTGAAGATCTCTCTTTTCAGGCCATTCATCCTATGCGTTCTGAGCGCATTAAGCGCGCCGTCGCTAATGCTCGCGGGCATCGGCGTAGCGCCATGCGCGAGATTCAGTCATCGCTGCAAAAAAGCCTCGATGATGATGGGCTCAATGGCACCGTGATTGGGCGCCAAAAGCATCTTCTGTCGATTTATAAGAAGATGCGCGACCAGCGTAAGCCCTTTGCCGAGATCATGGATGTCTTTGGTTTTCGCATCATCACGGAAGATGTCGCCAGCTGCTACCGTATTTTAGGCGTGGTGCATAATCTCTATAAGCCGGTCCCAGGGCGTTTTAAAGACTATATCGCGATTCCCAAGGCCAACGGCTACCAGAGCCTGCATACCACGCTATTTGGCTCACGCGGGATGCCCATCGAAGTTCAGATACGCACGCGCGAAATGGAAGCCATGGCGAATAACGGTATTGCCGCCCACTGGCTTTACAAGGCGGGGCAAACCTCGCATCCGATTGCCGAAGGTAGCCATGCCCGTGCCCGGGCATGGGTTAAGGGCCTGCTGGAAATGCAGCGCCATGCCGGCGACTCACTGGAATTTATTGAACACGTCAAAAATGACCTGTTCCCTGATGATATCTACGTGTTTACGCCCAAAGGCGACATCATGGAGCTTCCCCAGGGGGCTACCGTGATCGATTTTGCTTACACCGTGCATACGGATATCGGCAATAACTGTATCGCCTGCCGCATTGATCGCCACTTGGCGCCGCTCTCTACACGTTTAGAAAGCGGCCAGACGCTCGAAATTATCACCGCCCCCGGTGCGCGCCCCAATCTTGCCTGGCTTAACTTCGTGACGACCGCGAAGGCGCGTTCAGCCATTCGCCATGCGCTCAAATATCAGCAGCAAACCGAAGCCGTCATGCTGGGGCGTCGATTGCTCAATAAAGCCCTGGCACCGTTTGATACCAGCCTGGAAGAGCTGGACGAAAGCGTGCTCAAGCGCGCCTTTAAAGAGCTGGACGTGTCGTCTGAAGACTCGCTACTGGAGTCGCTGGGGCTGGGTAATCGTATGACGCAAGTGGTGGCAAGACGATTAGTGGATGCCGCACACGGCGGTCACTATGAGCATCCTGCTACCGAGGACGGTGGCAAAGCGGTAGTGATCAGCGGCAGTGAAGGCATGGTGATCAACTTTGCGCGCTGCTGCCACCCGCTGCCGGGCGACCCGGTGGTTGGCCATCTTTCCATGGGCAAGGGCTTAGTCGTACACCGTGCTGAATGTAAAAACGTTGTTGATAAGAACTTTGCCGATAAAAATGATCCCGACAAGCTCTTCGCGTTGGAGTGGTCAGACACGATTGATGAAGACTTCCCGGTCGCCCTGCGCATCGAAATTGAGAGCCGCCGTGGGCTTGTGGCTGAGCTGGCTGGACTAATAACGGATGCGGATGCCAATATCGAACGTATTGGCATTGAAGAACGCGATGCACGCCTTTCGACGGTGACGCTGACGCTATCTGTGAAAGGACGAGTGCATTTAGCACGGATTATCAAACGAATCCGTAATCTACCCAATGTCGGCAAAATCACCCGACTCGCCAACTAACTATCCCTATCTACGACGTACTGATGCTATATCGGTAGCGTCTGCTATTGGTGGTATTGGCTGGGTACTTATTCTAACGAGCTATTCTAACGAGCTATTCGAACGACTTATGACTAACTGAAGGAGCGAGCATCGCATGAGCAATAAGGCTGTTATCAACACCAGTAAAGCCCCAGCTGCTATTGGCCCTTACTCCCAGGCTATTAAAGCGGGTAACACGGTTTATCTTTCTGGCCAGATTCCGCTCGACCCTGCCACCATGGCGATTGTATCAGAGGACTTTGAAGCTCAGGCACGCCAAGTCTTCGCCAACCTGCAGGCCGTGTGTGAAGAAGCAGCAGGTTCACTGAGTGATATCGTGAAGCTGAATCTGTACTTGGTGGACTTGGATAACTTTGCCATTGTTAACCAAGTCATGGAAGAGTTCTTCACAGCACCTTTCCCTGCCCGCGCCGCCGTCGGCGTCAAAGCGCTGCCCAAAGGCAGCCAGGTGGAAGCTGAAGCCGTGATGATCATCGGCGATTAATCCCGCCGGCGCTAAACCGCTGTATTTTAGACGGGATTAACCGCTAGAAAACCACCTTCTTTAAGCACCTGTGCATAACCTTCACGGTAGCTTGGGAAGCGGAATTGATAGCCGGCGTCAATGAGCCGCTGGTTATCGCAGCGCTTGCTGGCGCGGCGGCGTAACGGCGATTGCATCGTCTCAGTGGCCTCTACTTTCAGCTGCTGGGCGAGCCACATCATGACGTTATGCATCGTAACGGGCTCGCAGTCGCTGCCGAGATAGATATCTTCCAGCGGCTCGCCGCTTTCCTGGCGACGAATCAAGTGGGCGATAATGCCGGCACAGTCGTCGCGGTGAATGCGGTTGGAGTAAATCACCGGTGTAATGGCGGCCACGCGACCTTCGGCGACCTGATGAATCAGCCGGTCACGGCCTGGGCCATAGATGCCGGAGAAGCGAATCACCGTACCGGGTAGCGCATGATTAATCAGCGCCTGCTCGGCTTCGCACATCAGCTTGCCAGAGAAGCTAGTCGGATCGGTGGGGCTTTCCTCATTGACCACTTCGCCTTCTTGCTGGCCATGGACACTGGTCGAAGACACAAAAAATACCCGACGCGGCGACTTCTTGTGCTGCGCCATGATGCCCAGCACGCGCTTTAAGCCTTCGGGATAAGCACTTTGATAAGCGCTTTCTTCAAAGCGGTCCGCGCTGACCGTATACACGACGTAGTCGGCGTGAGGAAGGCTTGAGGCGTCGGCGTCTTCCAAGCTATTCAGGTCTAGCGCTAGCGGTTTAATACCGGTGCCCTTTAAGGCCTCGACGTTGCGGCGTAAGCCAATCACCCGGTGCCCTTCTTCCAACAGCTCGCGCCCAAGGTTGATCCCAATATCGCCACAGCCGATAATCAGTACGGTTAGCTTCACCGTGCTCACTCCTGTTGATTAATATTCCCTATTAGATACAAAGTCTCTGCCAACGATTACAGTGAACCATGACGCTGTCAGTTCCAAGAATCGTCAGTTGTGAAAATCGTCAGTTGAGAAGATTGTCGGCAGAGCTTGCTTGTCCTTTTCCGTCCCGCTGCCAGCATGCTATTAGTCACACGCTGCTACGAGAGGATGCCATTGGCACCGCTATGACTTTAACAGAACTTCGCTACATCGTAACCCTTGCCCAAGAGCGCCATTTTGGCCGCGCGGCAGAGCGCTGCCATGTCTCTCAGCCCACGCTATCGGTGGCAGTGAAAAAGCTGGAAGAAGAGCTTGAGACGCCGCTATTTGAGCGCTCGAAATCCACCGTGCAGGTAACGCCGTTGGGTGAAAAAATTGTTGCCCAGGCTCAGCGTGTGCTCGAGCAGAGCACGCTGATATTTGAGCTGGCCAGCAGCGGTAAAGACCAGCTGGCCAACCCGCTGCGCATTGGCGCGATCTACACCATAGGGCCCTATTTATTTCCGCACCTGGTGCCCGCGCTGGCTAACGCAGCTCCGCAGATGCCGCTGTATATCGAAGAGGGCATGACCGGCACTCTGCGCGGCAAGCTAAGAAGCGGTGAGCTGGATGTGATTATTGTGGCACTGCCCTTCACCGAAACCGATGTGGTCACCAAGCCGATCTACGACGAAGCGTTTGAAGTGTTAATGCCGGCTAATCACGCCTGGGTGACGCGCGAGGCGATCAATAAAGAAGATTTACTCGAAGAGCGGCTATTATTACTCGGTGAAGGCCACTGCTTCCGTGATCAAATTCTTGAAGCCTGCCCGGCGATTACCCAAAAGCTCAATAGTCCCAATAACACGCTGATAGCGGAAGGCGGCTCGCTTGAGACCATTCGCCATATGGTGGCCTCCCGGTTAGGCATTACCGTCTTGCCGCAGTCGGCGCTAGGTACCGCCCAGTATGAAAATGCCATGTTGGTCAGTCGCCCCTTTGTTGAGCCTGCACCGTCGCGCACCGTGGCGATTGCCTGGCGGGCAAGCTTTCCGCGGCCAAAGGCGATTGAAGCGTTGATTCAGGCGATCAGCCAGTGCCGTCAGCCCACTCAGGCCGTGAAAAGCGCTTCATGAGTGATCTCTCCGCGCCCGTTACGTCGCTGAAAGGCGTTGGCGAAGCCCTCGCGCTAAAGCTTAGCCGCTTAGCCATTCAGCATGTTAGCGACCTGCTCTTTCATCTGCCGCTACGCTATCAAGACCGCACTCGCCTGACGCCCATTGGCCTACTGCGCGCCGGGCAAGAAGCGGTGATTGAGGGCGAAGTGACGGCCTGCGACGTGGTAAAAGGGCGCCGCCGCAGCCTGCTAGTCCGCGTGCGTGATAACAGCGGTATTTTGAGCCTGCGCTTTTTCCACTTCTCGCCTGCCCAGCAGCAACAGCTGCACCCCGGTGCGAGCGTGCGCGCCTTTGGAGAAGCGCGTGCTGGGGCAACGGGTTTAGAGATCTATCATCCCGAATACCGGTTGGTGGGGGGCAGTGAAGCGCCGGTAGATGAGTACTTCACGCCTATTTATCCCACCACCGAAGGGCTCAACCAGCCGCGCCTGCGTGCCTTGACGCAGCAGGCTCTTGGGCTATTAGACGCGGCCCCCGAAGCGCTGCCTGACGTTATTCCTGACGCGCTGCGCCAGCGCTTTCAGCTACCGGGGCTTCACGCCAGTTTGCACTTACTTCACCAGCCGCCGCCCGATGTGAATATCGAACAGTTGACCTGGGGGCAGCATCCGGCCACGCGTCGGCTCGCGTTGGAAGAGCTGCTGGCTCATCAGTTAAGCCTGCGCGAGGTTCGTCTGCGTATTCAGGCCGACGGCGCTCCGGCGCTACCCTCAGGGCGTAGCCTACAGGCGCGTTTTTTAGCACAGCTGCCGTTTGCTCTGACCGGTGCTCAGCGCCGTGTATTGGAAGAGATCAGCCTCGATTTAAGCCGTCCAGCCCCCATGCTGCGCTTGGTTCAAGGCGATGTGGGGTCGGGTAAAACCGTCGTGGCGGCCATGGCGGCGCTGTGTGCCCTGGCGGGTAACTGCCAAGCCGCGATCATGGCACCGACGGAAATCCTTGCTGAGCAGCACTACCGCTCGTTTAAAGCGTGGTTTGAGCCGCTGGGTATCGAAGTAGCGTGGCTAGCGGGTAAGCTCAAAGGCAAAGCGCGGCTGGATGCGAAGGCCGCGATTGCCGATGGCCGCGCGCGAATGATCGTGGGCACCCACGCGCTTTTCCAAGACGACGTGCACTTTCAGTGCTTAGGGCTGGCGGTTATTGACGAGCAGCACCGTTTTGGCGTGCATCAGCGTCTAGCGCTGCGTGAAAAAGGCGAGGCGGGCGGACTGACCCCGCACCAGCTCATCATGACCGCCACGCCGATTCCACGCACGCTGGCCATGAGCGCCTACGCGGACCTGGATGTATCGGTGATCGACGAATTGCCCCCAGGGCGGACCCCGGTTAAAACCGTGGTAGTGCCTGATGAGCGGCGCCCTGAAGTGGTAGAGCGCATTAAGCTTGCCTGCAGTGAAGGCCGCCAGGCGTATTGGGTGTGTACGCTGATTGATGAGTCCGAGGTATTGCAGTGTCAGGCCGCAGAAGTCACCCGTGATGAATTAACGGTGGCGTTACCTGAGCTGGCCGTAGGTTTGATTCACGGACGCATGAAATCCAGTGAGAAAGCCGAGGTAATGACGGCATTCAAAGCGGGCGAGCTAGACTTGCTGGTGGCCACCACGGTGATCGAAGTTGGTGTAGATGTGCCCAATGCGAGCCTGATGATTATCGAAAACCCTGAGCGCCTGGGGCTTTCACAGCTTCACCAGCTACGTGGCCGGGTAGGACGTGGCAGCACTGAAAGCTTTTGCGTGCTGCTTTATCATCCGCCGCTGTCGAAAAGCTCTCGCCAGCGCTTGGCAGTCATGCGCGAAACGACCGATGGTTTCCGTATTGCGGAAAAAGATTTAGAAATTCGCGGGCCAGGCGAAGTGCTGGGCACTCGCCAAACGGGCCTTGCGCAGATGAAAATCGCCGACCTGGAGCGCGATGCTGACCTGTTAGAGCGCGTTAGCGCTTTGGCCCAGGCGCTGCAAGGCAATGCAGACGTCACCGCCGTATTGGTACGCCGCTGGCTGGGAGAAGCCGCGGGCCGCTATGGGCAGGTTTAAGCGCTAGCGCTGCTGGCTGCGGGCACTTCGTGGACGACCAACCGATTAGCAGCCTCGCCCAGCGGGGCTAGCTGTTCAGCAATGAGGCGCAGCTGGCTCTGAATAGGACGATACAGAGCGACGGCTTGCTCATCTGCGATAGCGGCGCTTTGCTCCTCTAATTGCGCTAATAGCGCGGCCGTTTGCTCTGTCAGTATTGCTACCGGCTGGCGTTTGTTTAGCTGTTCTGCGATATGACCTAACAGTTCGCCAATACGTGTTGCTACCGGCACTAGCGTGGCATCGTCTTCATCATCGGCTAATTGATGGCGATGGGCGCCTAAGGCCGACAGGTGGCTGAGCAGCGTGTTGGAAAGCACTAGAAAACGCAGGCCGTTGTCTGCATCCAGTTTTCGGTAGTGGCCGGGCTCGTGGAGCATGTTGGTGAGCAGCGTGGAAAGCGCGGCATCGGCGTTGTGGGCATTGCGTCGCGCCAAGCGGTAGGCCAAACCATCCTGCTTGCCTTCCTCATACTGGTGGATAATCTCTTCCAGGTAGCGGCGATGTCCGTTCAGCGCGTTGGCGGCCTCGCGGTAAAGCCTGCGGCCCTGCCAGTCGGGTAGAATAAAAAATACCGCTAATCCCGCAATCACCGAGCCAATCAATGTATCGAAAAGACGCGGCAAGATAAGGTTAAAGCCATCGCCTACTTGGTTGAAGCTGCATAGCACCAGCAGCGTGATAGAGGCGGTCGCGATAACATAGTGTTTTTCGCGGTTGGCAAAGAACGATACCCCTGCTGCCACGGCGATCATGCTTTGCACTAGCGGGTGCGGAAAGAGGCTGATCGACGCCCAGCCCACTGTCAGACCCAATACCGTGCCCATAATCCGTTGGGATAAGAACCGCCGCGTGGTGGCAAAGTTCGGCCGGCATACAAACAGCGTTGTGAGTAGAATCCAGAAGCCCTGTTCAGGGTCAATCCACTGCAACAATCCATAGCCTGCCATCAGCGCGATGGATAGCCGCACGGCGTGACGAAAGGTGGGTGAACCCAGGGTGAAGTTTAGACGCACCCGCTTCCAGGCTTCTAGCACGCTGGAGGGCGAGCGATCATAGAGGGCGCTATCGCGGCGTTCTTCGCTGGCATCGGGATTGTGTGCGCTGGCAAGCTGAGTTTCTAACGTCGCTAAGTTGTCAGCGAGGGCACTCAGTGGATAAAGCAGCGGCCGCCATTCGGGCCTGCCCCGGTCGCGTAGATTCTCAATGGAGGCGTGCAGATCGGCCAAGGCTTCTTCGCTTTGCTGGTGATCAAACGGCCGGTTGAGCAGCAGTGATTTAGCCAGCTGGCGGCAGGAACGGCCCTGCTGGTCTAGCAGTCGCTGGCAGCGAAACAGCACATCATGATGGAAAAAGGCCTTGCTGAGCGCGCTATAGGGGTAGTGGGTTGAGCTGGCGCGTTCATGAATATCCTGGGCGATAAAGTAGATACGCAGGTAGCGGTTTAGCCGGCGGTCGCCGCGCTGGCCTTCAAGGCGGCGAAAAATCATTTCTTTGGCTTGATTGAGCGCGTCCACGACGTTGCCGTTCTGGCGTGCTAGCGCCAGTCTGCGTGCTTCGACATCTACCCCGCGCACCGGCTCAAACAGCGCGGATTTCAATATTAGAAACTCACCTAGCGCCTTGTAGACCCGGGCCATGCTCTGCTTTACCGGCTGGCGTGAAAACAGCGCGCACCACACCACCGAAATTAATCCATACCACACCGCCCCGCCTAGCAGGAGCAGCTGGCGTGCGGCTACGTCTTCATCCACGCCGCCATGCTGTTCGATGTTGATCATTGAATAAATCGACAGTATGAGCGTGCCCGAGGCAATGGTGGCGTAACGCTGACCAATAGCGCCGAGCATAATCAGCGTGAACGTAGAAATACCCAGCCCAAGGACAAATAGCCAGGGCCAGGGGAACAGCCATTGAACGATAAACGATGCCAAGGTAAAGCAGAGTAGCGTCACGACGAGCGCTTGAAAACGACCCTGCCAGCTGTCGTCGGTTTCAGAAAGTGCGCAGGCAATAATCCCCAAGAACAGTGGAATAACGAGCGCTATATCGCCAGACAGGCCGCTCAATAGTAGAGCGCCGCTGAACGCGATAAAAACGCGCAGGCTGTAAGCAAACTTATCCAGGGTCCAAAGGCGCCGCAGCGGCAGTGAAAGTGGCATAGCGTCTCTTATTGGCGGTTATTAGACTTTAGTATAATTTCGTCAGTATAGAGCGTTACAGTGGTGTTTGTCGCCAACAGTTCAATCAACGTTTAATCAATTTTTTCATGTTACGTCACAGCATTGCCATTGATCCAGCGGCGGGATGTTCTAAAAAATAGCGCACTAAACCTCTATGATTAGAACACTAACCTTTCGATACTCACAGTGACTCTAAAAAAAACAGGATCATCCCAATGGATCTCAAGCTGTTGCTGAACTGGCGTCTTCACCTGATGGTGATAGTGACGTCGATGTTTGCTGAGTGGATAGGCATCGTGCGTATTCCGCTTGGGCCTGGAACGCTACTGTTATTACCGCTGCTATACGCGTTTGTGATTGGCGTTTTGTTTAATCCTCATCTTTTTTCGGGCATGGGTAAGATTATTCCCAAGCCGGTCAGCAGCGCAGCGGGGCCGATCATTTTGATCGCGATCCTGCCGTTCATTGCTAAATTCGGATCTACCATTGGCCCGGCGATTGATCAGATCATCGCTGCAGGCCCCGCGCTAATACTTCAAGAGCTGGGCAATCTTGGCACTATGCTGATAGCGCTGCCCTTTGCGGTACTGGTGCTCAAAATGGGTCGGGAGGCGATTGGTGCCACCTACTCTATCGCTCGTGAACCGAATATTGCCATTATTTCAGACCGTTACGGGCTAAGAAGCCCGGAAGGGATCGGCATTATGGGCGTTTACGTGGTGGGAACCATGTTCGGGACGCTCTACTTCGCCTTGCTCGCCGGCTATATCGCCTCGTTGGATATTCTTGATATTCGCGCCTTAGCCATGGCATGCGGCGTGGGTAGCGGCAGTATGGTGGCGGCATGCTCGGCGGCGTTAGCTGAAGCGGTGCCTGCTTCTAAGGATGAGCTGCTGGCCTTTGCAGGGGCAAGCAACCTGCTGACTTACGCCACTGGTCTGTATGTTTCTCTGTTTATCGCACTGCCGGTAACCGAGTGGATGTACAAGCGCCTAAAAGGTTCGCGCCAGGAGGCCCGCCATGAAAACTCATGAAACTAGCGTTGATAGCTTTGACGCTGAAGCGTTAAAAGAGCTGCGCCCTGAAAATCAGCTGGGCAAAACAGCATTGGTATTAGCGGCGGTGTGTGTCGCGGCCTGGTTTAGCAATGTGGTCAATGGTGCGCCGCTATTAGACGCGCTACCCGGCATGCTGATTCTATATGTGATGGTCATCATTGGCTTAGTGATGGGGCGGCTTTGTCCCTTCTACCTACCTAGCGTTGCCTGGGTGTCACTGATTAGCATTATTGCAACGCTGCCAGTGTTTCCCGGTAGTGATTGGATTATCGCGCAGCTGGCCGCAGTGAACTTTCTGGCGGTGGTGACGCCCGTGCTGGCGTATGCAGGGTTGACGCTTACCGGGCGCGAATTTGCCATGTTCAAACAGGCCGGTTGGAAGCTGGTGATTGTGTCGCTGTTAGTCTTCACCGGTACCTTTATTGGTTCAGCGGTGGTGGCTCACATAATGCTTTAAGGAGAGAAGGATGACGGCCTCAATTCGTTTACCCGACAGCGCAGAGTTAAGCGCCTGGCGTCACGATTTTCACCAGCACCCTGAAACCGCTTTTGAAGAGCATCGCACCAGTGCGCGTATTGCCGCGCTGCTGACCGAGTGGGGCTATGAAGTGACCACGGGGCTCGCGAGTACTGGCGTAGTTGCTGCGCTGGATGGCCAGCGCGGTGAAGGCAAAACTATTGGCCTGCGGGCTGATATCGATGCGCTGGATATTCGTGAAGAGACGTCGCTTGCGTACGCCTCTCAAACGCCAGGCAAAATGCACGCCTGCGGCCACGATGGCCATACCACTATGCTGCTGGGTGCCGCCTGGGCATTAAAACAGCAGCCGGACTTTAAAGGCCGCGTGGTGTTTATCTTCCAGCCTGCCGAAGAAAGCGCCGGCGGTGGGCGCGTGATGGTTGAAGACGGATTGTTTGAGCGCTTTCCTATGGATGCCGTGTACGGCCTGCACAACTGGCCGGGGCTGCCCGTGGGCGTTGCGGCGGTGCATGATACCGATGTGATGGCGGCCTTCGATATTTTCAGCTTAACGTTGACCGGAAAAGGCTGCCACGCGGCCATGCCGCACCTGGGTATCGATACGGTGCTAGCCAGCTGTCAGCTGGTTAGTCAGCTGCAAGGGTTAGTGAGTCGCGAAACGCCGCCCAACCAGTCCGCCGTGTTGAGTATTACCAGCATGCATGCGGGGGATACTTTCAACGTGATTCCGGAGCGAGTGGAGCTGCGCGGCACATTGCGCTGTTTTGATATGGCGCTTAAAGAGCACCTTGAGGCGCGCTTTAAGCAAGCGATTGCAAGTTCGGCAGAGTTTCACGGCTTAACCGTTGAGTTGGATTACCAGCGCTGCTACCCCGCCACTATCAATACCCCAGAGCATGCCCAGCACTGTGCCACGGTACTGGAAAACCTACTGGGTCAAGACAGCGTGCTGCGTAACCCGCCGCCGAGCATGGCCTCTGAAGATTTCTCGTTTCTGCTCGCCGAACGGCCGGGGGCGTATATTTGGATGGGCAACGGCGAAGACTCCGCCTCGTTGCACAACCCTCACTATGACTTTAACGACGCGCTGCTTCCGCTAGGTACGCGTTACTGGGTGGAGCTTGTACGCGCACTGCTTGTTTAAAGCAGACGTTAACCGCTAACCGCTCTTTTTTAAGCACCTGCGCTATTCGCTCTTCTATGCCCGATGGGTAGGGGAGCGGCTACGCCCAATTTCTACGTTGAGCCTCTTTACGCTGCATATTGCCTAGTAAAGACGCTTAGGAGTTTTACTATGTTAACCATTACGGTGATTGGCCTGGGGCAGATGGGCGGCAACATGGCGCTCACCCTTAAAGCCGCAGGCTTTACGGTAACAGGCAGCGACGTGTTTGAACCCGCGCGGTCGCGGCTGGCTGAACAAGGGTTGGCCGTCGTAGCACCTGAGGCACTGCCCGCCAGCGACGTGTATCTGCTGTCGCTGCCCACGTCCGCTCATGTGCGTGACGTTATCGAGCAATCACCGGGGCTACTCAAGCTGGCGCCTAAGGGCAGCGTGATTGTCGATACATCCACCAGCGACCCCGTGGTTAGCCGAGAGCTGGCTGAGAAAGTCATTGCTGCGGGCCTTCAATGGCTGGATGCGCCCGTGAGCGGGGGGCCGAAAGGCGCCGCCAACGGCAAGCTGGGGATGTTGCTCGGGGGCGACACCGACACTATCGAATGCGTTACCCCGATGCTGGAAGCAATGTCGGCTAAGCGCACTCACGTGGGCGGCCCTGGCTGTGGCCACGTTGTTAAACTCGCGAATAATTACCTGTGCGCCGCGCACTTGCTGACCACCGCCGAGGCAGTGGCCATGGCGACGAAAGCCGGCGTTGACCCCGCGGCCTGCTTAGCTGGGATTAATAGTGGCTCTGGGCGCAGCGCGGTGAGTGAAGTGAATTTCCCTGAGTGGGTGTTGAGCGAGCGCTTTGACTCGGGGTTTACCACCGGCTTGATGCGTAAAGATTTGCGTTTGGCACGGGATGCCGCTGAGCAGCTTAATATTCCTCTGGGCCTGCTCAACGCCGTTGTTGCTGCCTGGCACGCGAATGCTGATCACCCCGCTGATAGCGATGACTTTAACCATATTGCGACGCCGATTTTAGCGCGTGCCACGCAGATGGAGGGAAAATGATGACGTCACTTAATCAACTCGCCCGTCAACGCCTTGCCGAACTGCTTGAAGGTTTTGGCTTGGCGGCTGACACGCCACTGAGTAACTGGATTGATGGCGGCTTAGTGGCAGGGGATGGCGAACAAATTACCCTGATTAACCCTGCCACCGGCGAAGCGCTGGTCAGCTATCGCGATGCGGGCGCTACGCTGATTGAGCGTGCCACCCAAGCGGCAGCGCGTGGGCAGCAGGAATGGATGGCGCTAACCGCTAGCGAGCGTGGTCGACGCATGCATGCTGCCCTGCGTGGCCTAGAAGGCCATGAAGAGGCGCTTGCGCAGTTGGAAAGCGTTGTCGCCGGTAAGCCGATTCGAGACTGCCGCGCTGAAGTGGGAAAAGTACGTGAGATGTTTGAATACTACGCGGGCTGGTGCGACAAACAGCATGGCGAAGTAATTCCGGTGCCGACATCGCATCTTAACTACGTGCGTCACGTACCTTATGGCGTGGTAGGGCAAATTACCCCGTGGAACGCGCCGATGTTTACCTGCGCCTGGCAGCTGGCCCCGGCCATTGCGGCGGGCAATGGTGCGGTATTGAAGCCCTCTGAGCTAACGCCCTTTTCATCGGTAGTGATTGCAAAGCTGCTCGAAACCGGCGGGCTAGAGCAATCACAAAGGCTGCCTAAAGGCCTGATTAATATTGTTAACGGGCTGGGTAAAACGACCGGTGCAGCGCTAACCGATCACCCCACCATTAGTAAGCTGGTGTTTGTTGGCTCACCTCAGAGCGGGCGCATGATTGCTGAAGCGGGCGCACGACGCTTGGCGCCCAGCGTGTTAGAGCTTGGCGGGAAGTCGGCCAACATCGTGTTTGCCGATGCTAAGCTGGATGAAGCCGTCGCGGGCGCTCAAGCCGCTATTTTTGCCGCCGCTGGGCAAAGCTGCGTGGCGGGATCGCGGCTATTGATTGAGCGCTCGGTATTTGAGCAGGTCACCACGCGCTTGGCGCGCGCCGCAGAACAGATCGAGGTCGGGCTGCCCAGCGAGGAGGCGACTCGCATGGGGCCACTGCAAAATCGTCGTCAGTTTGATCAGGTTATCCAGATGATCGATGCCGCCGTGGACGCTGGCGCACGGCTATTAACGGGCGGTAAGCGTCCTGCGAGCTTGCCTGACGAAGCGCAAGGCTACTTTATCGCCCCCACGGTTTTGGTCGATGTAACGCCCGATATGGAAATCGCCCAGCAGGAGGTCTTTGGCCCCGTGCTGGTCGCCATGGCCTTTGACGATGAAGCCGAGGCTATTCGCTTAGCCAATGAAACGCGTTTTGGCTTGGCCGGGGCGGTATGGAGCCAGGACGTGGCAAGAGCGCATCGCGTGGCAGGGCAGCTGCGTGCAGGCACGGTGTGGATCAATAGCTACAAAGCGATCAGCGTCATGTCGCCGTTTGGTGGTTTTGGGGATAGCGGCTTTGGCCGGTCTAGTGGCCTGGAGGGCCTGCGTGAATATACCGTGCCGCAAAGCGTGTGGGTGGAAACTGCGACACAGGCAAGCGTTGCGTTCGGCTACGGTAGCGGTGTGGGTTGATCGTTCACTACTAAGCCTGGGTCGCGAAACGCCTGCATCCAGCGCTGTAAATGACGCAGCAAGAGAATACTGGCTTTGGGCTGCTGGCGACCCACGCGGGTGACCATGTGCGCGTGGGAGCGCTGAAATAGCGGATTATCGACCGGCCGCGCGACGAGCGTGCCCGCTTCAAGATCATGGGCGACGGCAAAGGCTGGCAGCAGGGTGATTCCCATTCCGCTGCGGACATACTGTGCCAACACCACCATCGAATTAGTGTTCATGGCTAGCTGTGGAACAATCCGCGCCTGTTGAAAGGCTTGATCAACCATTTGACGCACGCCGTGGCTGATATCCCACATGGCCATCGGCTGGGCGCTGAGCTGAATAAGTGAGAGCGGCGTAGTTTGTTGGGCGAGAGGGTGATCGGGAGATAAAATGGCCATCAGCGGCTGGGGGCTAGAGGCCCAAAAGCGTAGCTGGGGATGAGTGCGCTCGTGGAACATTAAGCCGATATGGCTGTGATTATCGACCACTGCTTCAATAATGCCCGAGGTGCCTGCAATATGGATATCCAGCTGAATGCCGGCATAAAGCTGGGTAAATTCGTGTAGCGGGGACGCCACTAGATCGCTGACAAAACCCTCACCCACGGTGAGTGAAATTTTGCCGGTTTCCATACGCTGATAAGATTCAAGTGAGGCGATAAAGCCTTCATCAAGAGCCCCGCGTCGCTCGCAGTACTCAAGCAGCATTTCACCCACTGGCGTGGGTGAAATGCCGTCACGCTGACGCTCCATAAGGGTCGCCCCTAAGGCTTCTTCCAGCAATGAAATTTGCCGGCTAACCGCCGAGGGAGCAATGTCTAAGCGTGCCGCTGCGCGGCGCACCGAGCCAGACTCCAGGGCAACGCGGAAGTACACTAAGCGTTGATGAGGTATATCCATCGAGAGCTGTTATACCTCTGCGCTGTTTTTGGCTCTAAGCCGATAGTGCCTTACTACAGATACTTGAGCAGTTTCTGCAGCTTGTTCATATCAGCAGAGTCGCCAACTAAGCGGACGTTTCCATTCATCATGCCGTCAAGAAAGGCCTGCTGTGTTGGCTTTTTGAGTACTTTCAAGGCGGTAGCTTGATCGCGGAAGCGCAGCTCAAGATCTAAGTCTACGGGCAGCCCTTTACCGGTACGGATGCTTTTCGGCGTCATCCGGTAGTGGCGGGCAATACTTAGATCTTCGGTGGCTATTCCCCAGTCCAAGCCGCGCATGCGCTCTAGCTGCTCACGAAAACGCGGCTTGCGGCGCAGGGCTCGTTTGAGCATTAAGCCCAGTAGCCACAGCGTCAGCTTGAGCTTCATTAGGAAACGGCGTCCTTCAGTGCTTTACCAGGCTTAAAGGCGACATTTTTGCTGGCTGCAATTTGCAGCGGTGCGCCGGTTTGCGGATTCTTGCCGGTACGCGCAGCGCGTTGGCGAACCGTAAAGGTGCCAAAGCCAATCAGAGCAACATCTTCACCTTTGGCGACGCTGTTGGTGATTTCATCCAGAATGACATTCAGTACTTGGCCAGCTTTGTCTTTAGACAGGTCGGCACTTTCAGCGATAGCAGCAGCGAGTTCAGGTTTGCGCATAAGGAATCTCCCTTTGATAAAAATCGAACGTATAAAACGAAGGTATGTTATTGGGTGCGTCACCATGACTAGGTTAGCTTAATTTAGCCTAGTCGTGAACGCGGCGAAAATCAGCCTAGCAGCGCAGGTGCTGCTCTGGAAAGCTCCACTTTCCTTCTCACGCAGCCGCCTGTCAACGCAAAACCAATCAAACGTCCGTCTTTATCTTCTGCCAAGGCACTGATATCGCCGCCTTCGCCTTCAATTCTCCAGCGCTCAGGAGGAGATGGAGCTGGGTAGGCAACCACGGGCAACAACGGGGTTTTAACTACGACCGGCCACGCGCCAAAGCTTACGCGAGTGGGGGTGCCGGCCAGGGTTGCCGCTAGGGCTTTGGCACTGGCTTGCAGCGGCTGTACGTACATAGCGTTCACCCCATCGACGCAGGCTACATCGCCTAACGCATAAATATTGGGGTGCGATGTGCGCAGCTGGCGATCTACCACAATGCCGCTAGCTGACACCGTTAACCCTGCTGCTTCGGCAAGTGCGGTGCGCGGGGCAAGGCCCGTGGCCATCAAAATGATGTCGGCGCTGAGCACGGAGCCGTTATCCAAATGGAGCGCAATGTCATTGGTGTGGCTGAGCGCTATCGATTCAATTGTGCGGCCTAAAAAAAGTCGGATACCCGCGTCGCTGAACGCATCGCCTAAGGCGTGACCTAATGGTGGCGGTAACAGGCGCGCAAGTAGATTGCCTTCGGGGGCAATGACGGACACCGGGTGGCCGCCGGCGTGAAGGTCGTTAGCGAACTCACAGCCGACTAGCCCGGCACCTACAATGGCTACCCGTGAATTTCCGCGACTTAACGCCTGATGAAAGCGGCGATAGTCGTCTAAATCGTTGACCGTAAAACAGCGTGAAGCGACGCTAGGCTCGCTGCTGAAAGGCATTCGGGGTGCCGCACCGGTTGCTAACACCAGTGTTTCATAGCTCAGCCACTCGTGGCCTGGCGCATTGCCTAAAAGCATCGCCTGGTTATCCACATCCAGTGCGCTGACCGGGGTGTGGGTAACTATTCGGGCATTTAGCTCTTCGCCAAGCTCTGCGGCGTTTCGCTGAGCTAATTTCTCGGGCGCTAATCCTTTGCTAAAGCCGGTAGAAAGCAGGGGCTTGCTGTAATCGTCGCCGCTGTCAGCGCTGACCAGTGTGATGGAGCGTGTGTCGCCCAGCCGTCGCAATGCACGAGCAAGACCTATGCCTGCCATTCCCGTGCCAATAATCACCAGCGCAGCGCGAGAAGATAGTGGCGTCGTTGACGTTAGCTGTGTATGCGGTGCGGGCATGCAGACATCCAAAAGGTCGCTAAAAGAGTTACTGAAAGAGCTGCTGAAATAAAAGCCTGTTAGAGCGCCATGTTACACTAGCTGCTCCCATTATTGCCCTGGAGAACTCGGTGACACCATCCGCTGGCCGGCAAACGTATCTTTTTCCACGCTGGCGACCCGTCCATGCGGCGCGCCCCGCAATGAGCTCTCCATGGTGGCAGTGGGTAGCCTCCACCGATTCGTTAACCGCTCGTTTAAAAGCGGCAGGCGGCGGCAAGTCTTTTCGGGTGCGTTTACTGCGCCAAGGTGTGGGATGGCCGCTGCCCGATGAGGCACAGGCGCTGGGCATTGGCCCTAAACGCTATGCATGGCTGCGCGAAGTAGCGCTGTGTTTAGATGAAACGCCGTGGGTGGTCGCGCGCTCAGTAGCGCCGTTGACGCAGCTAAAAGGCCAGCGTTTAGACAGTTTGGGCGAGCGTTCGTTAGGCAGCTGGTTATTTCGGCAGCCAGATTTAGTGCGTGGGCCATTAGAGGCGACAACACAACGCCCGCCATTTGCTAGCCTAAATGGGATCGAGCAGGACGGTACCTGGGGTCGCCGCTCTGTCTTTACGCATGGCGGGCTGTCGCTATTAGTACAAGAGTATTTTTTGCTGGCGATGGCGGATGATCTTGATCTGCCTTCGCGCTAGGCTAACGGCTGCGTTTTCTTTTTCGTGAGGTAAGCATGGATCGTTCACTGTTGCGGCCGAAGGGATTGGCTCGCGTGGCAGACTTTTTACAACTGATGCGCTTAGATCGGCCCATCGGTACGTGGCTATTAATGTGGCCAGCCCTTTGGGCGCTATGGATTGCCGCGCAGGGCGTGCCGGGGCGAAACGTGCTGCTTATTTTTGTTGCCGGCGTTTACGCCATGCGTGCCGCGGGGTGTGTGGTGAATGACTATGCCGACCGTCATTTTGATGGGCATGTAAAGCGCACTAAAAATCGTCCTCTAGCCACCGGTCGTATTAGCGAAACCGAGGCCCAGCTGCTGTTTATCGCGCTTATAGCCGTTTCCTTCATTTTGGTGCTGCTGACCAATTGGTTCACGGTGATGCTCTCGCTGGGTGGCGTGCTGTTAGCGATTATTTATCCGTTTATGAAGCGCTACACCCACCTTCCTCAGGTGGTGCTGGGCGCCGCCTTTGCTTGGGCAATCCCCATGGCGTTTGGCGCTGTGCTCGGCTATGTCCCGCTGGAGGCGTGGTTATTGTTCTTTGCCAATGTGGTTTGGACGGTGGCGTATGACACCCAGTACGCCATGGTGGACCGCGACGATGATTTAAAAATCGGCATTAAATCGACAGCCGTGCTGTTTGGTAATGCGGACCGCGTCATTATTGCTTTGCTACAGGTGGTGACGTTACTGCTATTAGCGTGGGTGGGGTGGCGAGTGGGTCTAGGCGGCTTTTTCTGGTTAGGTCTTGTGGGAATGGCGGCCACTTTTCTGCATCAGCAGCGGTTAATTTTTCACCGCGCCCGGGATGCGTGCTTTCAGGCGTTCCTCAATAATTTTTGGTCAGGTTTGTTTATTTTCGCCGGTATTGCGTTAAGTTGGTGGCCTGTGGCGGGCTAATAACCGCCGCTGTCATGTAACTGTCATCAAGTCATGGTGTTATCGTCATCGATATGTCATTGAGCTGTTTTTATTTGAACTAGCTCTCTTTGCACACCTTGAGGCTCTGGTATGACTGCCAAGACCGTTTTGATTGTCGATGATGAGGCGCCGATCCGCGAGATGATTGCGGTAGCGCTGGAAATGGCTGACTATCGCGTGCTCGAAGCGGATAACGCTCAGGATGCTCATGCTTTGATCGTCGACCACCAGCCTGATTTACTGCTGCTTGATTGGATGATGCCTGGCACCAGCGGTATTGAGCTTGCTAGGCGCTTAAAGCGCGAAGAAGCCACCGCTGAGATCCCTATTATTATGCTGACCGCTAAAGGCGAAGAGGATAATAAGATTCAGGGGCTTGAAGCTGGCGCCGATGACTATATCACCAAGCCTTTTTCGCCTCGCGAGCTGGTGGCGCGGCTTAAAGCCGTTTTGCGTCGCGCAACGCCACGCGGTGTTGAAGATCCCGTCGAGGTTAATGGACTGCTGCTTGATCCGGTGAGCCATCGCGTCAGCACCGATGGGAAGGCGCTTGAGATGGGCCCAACGGAATATCGCCTGCTGCAGTTCTTTATGACGCACCAGGAGCGCGCTTACACGCGTAGCCAGCTGCTTGATCAAGTGTGGGGTGGCAACGTGTATGTTGAAGAACGCACGGTAGATGTACATATTCGTCGGTTGCGCAAAGCGCTGGGCGAAACACATCAAAATCTGATTCAAACGGTTCGGGGCACCGGTTACCGTTTCTCTTCACGGGTATAAATGTGCGTCTATGGAGCCGTGAACTGTGGCAACTGGCCTGGCTAGCCACGCTGGGCACAGGCATTGGCTGGCTATTGGATGAAGCAGGGCTTGGGCTGGCGTCTGGACTGGCAGTGTACCTGTTTTATCACTTGCGGCAGCTGCGCGCGCTGTATCGATGGCTAACCCTGCAACCCCATGATGAACCGCCTGCTGCTAAGGGGCTATGGGGCGAACTGTTTGATCGTTTATACCGCTATCAAAAAAGTCAGCGTATTACCCAAAGTCGACTGCGTGCCACCTTGGCGCGTATTCAAGAGTCGTCAGAAGCGATGCGCGACAGCGTCGTTATGCTCGACCGCCATGGCGATCTAGAGTGGTGGAACAGCGCCGCAACCACGATGCTAGGCCTGCAAACGGCCCATGACCGTGGTCAGCACATTACCAATTTACTCCGCGATCCAGGCTTTATAAGCTACTTCAACGCCCGTCACTATAGTGAACCGCTAACGCTGACATCTCCCATTGATGAGCGATGCATTCTGCAGTACCAAATTACCCTGTACGGCGACGATGAGCGGCTAGTGATGGCGAGAGACATTACGCGCCTGCATCGCTTGGAGCAGATGCGCCGTGATTTTGTGGCCAATGTGTCTCACGAGCTGCGTACGCCGCTAACCGTTCTTTCCGGCTATTTAGAAACCTATGGCGATCTTGCCGAGCAGCTACCTCCGCGCTTGGGTAAAGGTATTTACCAAATGCAGGAGCAGACGCAGCGCATGCAGAATCTGGTCAATGATCTATTGCTGCTGTCCCGGTTAGAAATTGACCAAAGTGGCAAGGACCATCAGCCCTTGTCGCTGGGGCCGTTGCTGCAGAGCGTTTGTGATGATGCGCTAGCGCTATCGGGTCAGCGGCATACCATTCTCATTGCACTTGAGAGCAATGCACGCCTGCTCGGAAGTGAGCAGGAAATGCGCAGCGCGATTTCTAATCTCGCTTTTAACGCTGTTCGCTATACGCCGCCTGGGAGCCACATCACGTTGCGCTGGCAAGATAGCCAAGCGGGCGGCGCTTGCATTGAGGTTGAGGACAACGGTGAGGGCATTGATCCGGTGCACATTCCTCGGCTGACCGAACGCTTCTACCGCGTTGATAAAGGGCGCAGTACGACAACGGGCGGTACAGGTTTGGGCTTGGCCATTGTCAAGCACGTGCTGCTGCGCCATGATGCGCAGCTTCTGATTGAATCTCACCCGGGTAAGGGTGCCTTATTCCGCTGCAAATTCCCCGCTTCGCGCCTTAGCCCACCCTGAAAGTAGATGCTATGCACAATCTCTGTAGAAGTGTGCAATATTGGCATACAAGATTGGTAAAACTTTGCTCATGTGCCATTTTTACACACTCTCTGGGCATGCTTAATCGTTAACTAAGATTTATTTTATGGTTTATTTTTTATTAAATTATTGATTTTATTAAAAATTAATTAATAGTGACAGCTTTTGGCATGCCCGCTGCAACATTTATAAATAAGTAAGAGAGATGACCGCAGGAATTGCTGGCTGACATTAGCCTTTCTTTCTTAATTAAGCGGTTTAAACAGCGATCGGAGGTGGAATATGATGTCCAAGGAATTACTCAAGAAAGCTGGCATTTTAGGTTTAACGTTTGGCTTGATGGCTAGCCCACTCGCGTTCGCAGAATCTGAGCAAAGCACGGCAATTGATCAGAATAAAGGCATTACTGCGGATGATGAGGCGATGGAGCCGAAAGGTAACCACACGGATACCGCTAGTGAGCGTGGCCAGCACGATTTGACGCACGATGAAGGCGATGGCGCCAGCAACATGGAGCCCGAGTCTACCAGTAACTCAGATGATGCTAATTTTGAAAGCACAGAAGAGTTACCAGAAGAAAATAGCGGTATGTAACTGTAGTTCTGAAAAATAGTACTGAACGACAGTACCAAGAGTCTGTAAAGGCTCTGCTATAGGGATATATTTGGATTCAAGGATGAATCAATAGGCAATCAGCACGTTAGTCAGGGTAGCATCCAAGGTTGGAGCCCCGCACAAGGAATGGAAGCTAACGTCAATATTACCTATCTGCAAGTTAGACATTAAGCCTCACCTCCGGTGGGGCTTTGTTTTTTTTTGCCGTCAGCCGTTTTTCCGTTCTCCGTCGCTGCTGGCTTTTCCTGCCCTTAGTTTTTCTTATTAAATATGGCTGACTAGGTTCACTCGTCGTTAGTGATACCGCTCACTCCTATCCTTTTTACAGTACAGAACCTCTGCATCTTCTTATCGTCTATGTGTCAAAAAGGCACATACAAATTTGCGCATGTGTCATTAGTGCACAATTATTTAGTGCGATTATTGTTTTTGCGTTATATTATTGCGCGCAACATACGCAATATATACTATTGATTAATGGCGTTTTTTGTAATTTATGCTAGAGGTGGCATTCTTTGTGCTTACTAAGGGCAAGGAAGTTGATTAAGTTAAAAGTTTGCCATCAAGGCGCTTCTTCTTCCACGCCAGCGTTACCAACAGTTCCAGGAGTGTCAAAATGTTAAATATTTTTGTTAAAAAAGTAGCTTTAGTGGGTATTTCACTAACGTTATTGGCTAGCCCCTTTGCTTTTGCAAATTTTTCAATCAAAGCTAACCAAGACCGTGCGGTTGATATTGAACCCATTCAGGCGCAGTCAGAGCTCACAGTCGCTCAGTCTGACTTTAGCCCATCTGACTTAATGTATGATGAAGGCGATCGTCCTGCGGTTATTCAGCCTGAGTCAACGAGTGCCAGCGTTGATGTAGATTTTACGGCTAAAGACTTAACGCATGACGAAGGCGATGGACAAGTTTGGTAATCGATTTGTAATCGTAAAGAGTTATATGACGTCTTGGGCCCCGCTTATGCGGGGTCTAGTTTTTTGTATGAAAGCATTTTATTTATACTGTTCTTCACGTCAAAACCGCCCCCGGCTTCAGTAACCCTTAAGCATTAATAGGGCGGCGAATAGTACGGTTCATTTAGAAGAAGCCAATGATCGTATGCAGGACAATGCGCTACATGTGCAATAGCGGCACCATTATTGTTGATAAAAACAGCCTGCGCCATTTTTTTGTGTCCAATGTTAATTAAATAAGAATATGATTTTTAAGTAATTTTAAATATTTTTATTTTTTTGGCATCCAGTATGCACTTCTAACACGTACAATTAGTTGAACACGATAGCCGCTGTGAAGTAATGCGATAACGGTTACTTCTACTACTCGTTAGCGGTACGTAGCAGTAATGAGGAGAACGCCATGTTATTGAAAAAATTAGGTAAAAAAGCCGCTATTGTAGGTATTTCTTTCGGCTTGGTTGCCAGCCCGCTGGCAATGGCACACCCATCCATCGAGCTTAATAAGGATCGTGCAGTGGGGCAGGATGCTTTTGATGAACCACATTCGCGCAACACGTCTAATGATACGCGAGTATCTCCGCGTGATTTAACGCGTGATGACGGTGACAGCATGGATTTCTCGCCGTCTAGCAGTGCTTCTGATACCGGTAAAAGCGCGCGTCGTGGTACTCAGTACAGCCCGGAGGATCTGACCCGTGATGAAGGTGATAGCACTGAATGGTAGTGACTGGCTGAACGGTTACTGTTAGCGCTCATAGGCCTCGCTTCTGCGGGGCCTATGCGTTTTTAGAGTATGCGAGCGTTGACAACAGTGCCTTCATCGCCCATCTCAACACGCTGAGCCAGGCATTAAACGTATCAATCAGATACGTTTAACTCGGCGTAATGTCGCGAACGCCTCGATAATGCTCGTCCCACATCAGTACGGCACCCGCCACCGCGCCTGGAATCAGAAATAAATTGGCCAGCGGAATCCAGGTAATCAGCGTAATTAATCCGCCATAGGTCAGGCTTTGCCACCAACGCTTGGCGAGGCGATGGCGCATATCTTTAAAAGTTACCTTGTTGTTATCCATCGGATAATCCAGATAGGTAATCGCCATGATCCATGCTGAGAATAGTGCCCAGAGTAGGGGCGCAACCAAATTCAGGCCAGGAATCCAGCTAATGACAAACAGGCCTATCGCGCGAGGTAAAATATAGGCGAGTTTTACAAACTCTCGACCCACCGCATCGATAGCCGTTTGGGTAAGGTTTCGATCATCAAGGGGTTCGCGGCCGGTTGCCTGTATTTCAACTTTAGCGGCCAAAAAGCCGTAAAAAGGCGCGGCAATGAAGCTGGTAATTAGCGTAAAGGTAAAAAACACGACGACGATCAGGCTAATCACAAACAGCGGCCAAATGAGCCACGACAGCCATTCTAGCCAGGTGGGCACCATGCCCATCCAATGCGCCAGCCAGCCATCAAAGCGTGAGAGCACAAAGCTGAGCATGCTGATGTAAACGATGAGATTGATTAAAATGGGCAAGAAAATATAGCGTCGCATACCCGGCTGATAAACACAGCGTGTACCTCGACTAAGGGCAGTGACAGCATCCAGCATTAGGTGGCTCCTTATGGTTCAAACGTCCAGGCTGCCTGGCAACCTGGACGTATTGCAGGAGGAAACCCTAATCAGGTCAAGACTTTTTTAGCCCCTGCGGATCTAGATTGTCAGGGTCGCTGTGACGAATATCTAAGCCTTTCACGAGATAGACCACGTATTCCGCAAGATTGTCAGCATGATCGCCCACGCGCTCAAGGGCACGCAGTACCCACATGATGCTCAGTACGGAAGTAATAGAGCGTGAATCTTCCATCATGAACGTCATTAAGGAGCGCATAGCGCTGCTGTACTCATCATCTACCAGCTCGTCTTCACGCACGACCTGCATCGCAAGATCGGTATCAAAGCGAGCAAAGGCGGTGAGCGCATCGCGCAGCATTTTACGCACGTGCTCGCTAATGTGACGCACTTCCACCAGGCCGCGAATGGTGCTGGTGCTTTCGCTTAACAGCAGCGCGTTCCGGGCAATTTTGCTGGCTTCATCGCCAATTCGCTCCAGATCAGAGGTAGCGCGAATAACGGCAAGCACCAGCCGCAAGTCCGATGCTGCCGGCTGGCGGCGGGCCAGTACGCGCGTACATTCGTCATCAATTTGCAGCTGTAGAGCGTTCACCTGGCGATCATTGTCGCGCACTTGCTCTGCCAACCGAGTATCGCCTTCCAGAAGAGCAAAGACGGCATCCTGCACCTGCTTTTCTACCAGGCCGCCCATCGCCATCAGGTGGGTTTTAAGCTCTTCCAGCTCCTGATTGAACTGGCGGGAGATATGCTGGCTGTGGGTATCGCTCGTAATATCCATGGACCACTCCTGATGTTGTCGTCGATAAGGCCTAGGTGACGCGGCCGGTGATGTAGTTTTCGGTACGTTGCAAACGGGGGTTGGTGAAGACTTGGTCAGTGGGCCCGTATTCAATCAGCTCACCCTGATGCAAAAAGGCGGTGTAGTCCGATACTCGCGCCGCCTGCTGCATGTTGTGAGTCACCAGCACCAAGGTTAGCTCTGACTTGAGGTTGCGAATTAGCTCCTCAATTTTAAGCGTCGAAATGGGATCTAGTGCCGACGCCGGCTCATCAAGCAGCAGTACGTCAGGTTTTACCGCTAAGGTGCGGGCAATCACCAAGCGCTGCTGCTGACCACCGGAAAGCTGCCAGGCAGAGCGATGTAGACGGTCTTTCACTTCATCCCACAGCGCCGCGGACGTTAGCGCCCACTCGATAATGTCGTCACGTTTGCGCTTGGGCAGGCGCTGCTGCAAACGTAAGCCAAAGGCGACGTTTTCATAAATCGACATGGGAAAGGGATTAGGCGTTTGAAACACCATTCCAACACGTCGACGTAGCTCGGTAACATTTACCTGAGGGCCATGAATATCTTGACCTTCCAGCACAATTTGGCCGCTGTGGCTCACCGCTTCGTTAAGATCATGCAGCCGGTTTATGGCCCTTAATAACGTCGATTTACCGCACCCCGACGGGCCAATAAAGGCCGTGACACGATGACGAGGAATGCTCAGCGTTAAATCACGCAGCGCCTCTTTCCCGGCATAGGCAAGGCTAAGATGATCAATGCTCAGACAGCACTGCTCAGGCGAAAAATGCGTGACCGGTGGCTGAGAGGCATTAACTGAATGTAATGGCGCTAGCATTCGCTTCCCCGTTGACGCCTAAGATAATGACGCAGAAATATGGCAGTTAGATTAAGCACCAGCACAATTAACACCAGCAGTAGCGCGGTGGCGTACACCAACGGTATGGCGGCTTGCACATCGTCGCCGTGAAAAGCGGTATCAAATAAATGGTAGCCAAGGTGCATGAACTTGCGCTCTAAATGCAGATAGGGAAACTCACCGTCTACCGGCATTTGTGGCGCTAATTTAGCGACGCCCACCAGCATCAGCGGTGCCACTTCACCCGCTGCGCGGGCAATGGCTAAAATCATGCCTGTCAACATGGCGGGCGCCGCCATGGGTAGCACGATGCGCGTCAGCATTTCCAAGCGCGTAGCGCCCAGCGCCACGGCGCCTTCGCGCTGGGCCTCAGGAATGCGCGCCAGCCCCTCTTCGGTTGCGACAATCACCACCGGCAAGGTAAGCAATGCGAGCGTCAGTGAGGCCCATAGCAGGCCGCCAGTACCAAAGGTAGGGGAAGGCAAGGTATCACTAAAGAACCATGTGTCCAGCGAGCCGCCAATCCCATACACAAACACGCCTAAACCAAAGACGCCGTACACAATGGACGGCACGCCCGCAAGATTGCGTACGCCAATGCGGACAAACCGAGTGAGCCGCCCTTGATGGGCAATCTCATTAAGATAAATGGCTGCCAGCACGCCAAACGGTGTGACGATGACCGACATTAAAATCACCATCAGGACGGTGCCAAAAATGGCCGGCCATACGCCGCCGCCGGTATTCGCGGCACGCGGCCCCTCACTCAAGAAGCGCCACACAGATTGACCCCAAGCGAGCGTTTTCTGTCGCCATGTCATGGCATTGGGAGCCTGAGCGCTGACCACGTTGGCCAGCGGCTGCTGCAAGGCTTGGCCACTGGCCGTGATCAGCAGTAGCTGGCTATCTGGACGTTGGCTAGCTGGCAGCGCTAACAGCGACGTTAACTGCTGCCAGGCAGCGTCCCCCTCCCAGCGCTGATCGTATTGCTCTATAGCCACTAAGCGGCCGATAAAGTCATCCCAGGGGCTGCGCTCTAGGCGAATTAGGTCTGCGGGCTGGGCTTGCATTGCAATGTCGTCAATTGCCACCCAGCGCCAGCGCGCGGTCTCAATATCACGATTACCGGTGAAATATAGGCGCTCATCCCCTGGCTGCTGGGGCAGCGCCACTTCGCGTACCGCTTGGCCAGCAAAGGTTTCACCTGAGCGCAGCGTGACTTCCTCTAGGGTGGCGGGCCAGAAATGTCCTAGCCCACGAACCAGTAGCAGTGTCAGCAGCGCCCCGAGCATAAGGAGCGACAGCGCAACGCTTGCCGCGCAAAGCCAAGGCCAAAGGCCATCTAGCCAGTGAAAGCGGCGGCGCTGGCTGCCTGTCGGCACGCCGGTCATGACATGCCCCCCAGCTGGCGGTAACGACGCCGCAAACGTTGGCGCACAACCTCTGCCAAGGTGTTAACTAAAAAGGTGAAGATGAACAATACGAGCGCTGCCAACATCAGTAGATGATACGTTTGGGCACCCGGCGCGGCTTCGGGCAGCTCTATGGCGATCGCGGCGGACATGGAGCGCATCCCTTCAAACGGGTTTGCGCTCAACAGCGCGGTATTGCCGCTCGCCATCAGCACAATCATCGTTTCGCCCACGGCCCTGCCCGCACCAATCATCACTGCCGAGAAAATACCGGGGCCCGCGGCCGTCAGCGCCACTTTCCACAGTGCCTGCCAACGACTGGCGCCTAGCGCCTGGGCGCCCTCAATCAGGGTTTTCGGCACATCGGCCAGCGCATCTTCCGCTAATGAGTAAATACTGGGAATGACCGCAAAGCCCATGGCGATGCCCACGATCAGCGCGTTGCGAGTAGCGTAGTCCATGCCAAATCGCTGATAGAGCAACTGGCGTAAGTCGCCGCCAAGCCAATGCTGCTCTACCCAAGGCGTGAGCCAGAGCGCTGTTGCCACCATTAGCGCAAGCCAGGGCACTAACCAAAGTCCGGCCCAGGACAGCGGTAGACGGCGGCGTAAGCGTGTTTTAGCCAAATGCCAGCATAAACCGGCTAGCCCCGCGCTTAGCGGCAGCCAAATCATCACAACCAGCGCACTCGCCAGGTGGCGTTCTACCCAAGGCGCCAAAATGAGCCCGGCGATAAAGCCCACTACCACGCCGGGAATCGCTTCCATCATTTCTAGCGTGGGCTTGATACGGCTGCGCAAACGCGCGGACATAAACAGCGCCGAGTAGATGGCCGCCCCCAGGGCGACGGGGATCGCAAACAGCAGAGCTGCCAGCGCGGCTTTCAACGTACCCCAGGCAAGCGGGGTCAGCGTTGTTAGCGCTAAGGCATCGCCAATCGCCAAGAGCGGTATGGTTTCCCACACCAAAAAGATGCCGATAGCGAGTATCGCAAGCAGCACGCCGACACCGCCTGCGGTGATTAGCCCTGTGGCCACGCGATCTTGCAGCAGACGCAGCGGCTGGCGGGACGTCGTTAACCGAGGTGAGGTCATGTCGTTATCATTGGCAAACCAGGGCGCGCACAGCACTGATCCTTCAGCATAAGATGTCTCCTCACCTTAAGGCACTTTGATGACATTTAAATGACAGTGACTTACCACGTCCGCTGAGCTTCTAACGTGCTCGGAGCTAATGCCACAAACCCAGAGGCGCGGGCAATTTGCTGGCCTTCATCCGACATAATGAGCGCTATCAATGCTTGCTCAGCGGGGGGCAGGTGCTCGCCAGGCGGTAGATTAACGTAGAGGTAGAGATCGCGCGACAGCGGGTAGTCGCCACGCTGTATCGCGGCTTCACTAGGAGGAATCGCGACGCCATTGTCGTTATAAAGGCTTAACGCGTGAACCGCGGGGGTCAGGTGATTATATCCCGCGTACCCCATGGCGTTGGTTGATTCACCGACGGCCGCGACGACGGACGATGAGCCGGGATGTTCGCTGATATCATGGCGAAAGGCGCCGCCGCATAATACCCGCTCTTGAAACAGCCCATGGGTGCCTGACGCCAAGTTGCGGCCATGCAGCGCAATGCTGCCAAATGACCAATCGCGCGTTGCAGGAAGCTGATCCCAGCGCCTTATCGGCGCCTCTGCACCGCAGGCCAACGAGGTTGAGAAGATCGCATCGACCTGGCGGCGAGTGAGTGCCCGCAGCGGGTTATGGCGGTGGACGACAATGATAAGCGCATCGCGAGCGATCTTTAATTCCAGTGGCGCATAGCCATAGCGCTGGGTAAAATTATCGCGTTCATCTTTGGTCATCGGGCGAGACATTGGCCCCAGCCGCGTCGTGCCAGCCGTCAGAGCCGTCGGCGCACTGGCCGAACCGCCGGCTTGAAATTGCAGCGTTACATCCGGATAGCGATTCGTTAGCGTTTCGCCCCAGCGCAGCATCAGGCCCGCCATGGTGTCAGAACCTACGGCCCCCAAGGTGCCGCTAACCGGCGGTGATTGCGCCCACGCAAGCGGGCTTGCCAGCAGCAGCGTCATGGTCGCCCAGCGCAACAAGGTGTAAAGCCTAGATGGCTGAGCGCCCTGGCCATTCAACGGCGTCTGTGAAAAAGTACGCAGCGAAGTATGTGAAGCACTCGATAAGAGAGTATGCAAACGGGTATTCAAACGGGCGTCCTCTTATGATTAACTGAATCCCTTTGGTCGTGTTGCGATGCAGCAACCAATATCGGCAGCGCGCTTGTGCGTGGCGCTGGCAACAAGGGTTACAACAATAAACTGACTAAGCGGCAAACTAATGACTCTTTTGGAAACGGATTTGGACGACGTGCCCGCCCCCAAAGGGCAGCTTACTTTAAAATTAGTGGCCTCACGTCAAGATACCAATCTTTATGGCGATATACCCGGTGGCTGGCTGGTTAATCACATGGACCAGGCGGCCGAACTGGCGGCCGGGCGTGAAGCAGGCGGACGCACAGCGACCGTGGCAATTGAAGCCATGGATTTTTTAAGCCCGGTGCGCGTTGGCTCAATGATCAGCGTTTATACCCAGGTGCAAGAGATCGGCCACAGCTCGATTAAAATCGACGTAGAAGTATGGGTGCGTCCGCCTCATGGACAGCGGATTGAAGAGCGCCAAAAAGTCACGGAAGCGCGTTTTGTGGTGGTGGCACTAGACGACAACGGTCGTATCCGAGCGGTACATAGCGACTAGTTAGCGGGTCAGGCGCTTTTCAAAAGAGGTCGTGTCTCAAATAGCAAAAGGGCGCTAAGTGCGCCCTTTTGCCGTGCTTGCCCTTTACGTGCTTGCCAATGTGTTAAGCATCCGTTTATTAGGCACCAACGCTATCGCGGCTCTTCAGATAGGCGTATTCACTCACATCGCTAAACGGCCGCAGCACCTTCTGGAACGCAGAGTAAGACTCATAAACCTGACGGGATTCTTCGTCGTTATCTATTTGGTTCTGGATGACTTCCTGTGAGGAGACATACAGCGCTTCCATCACGTCGTCCGGGAAGGTGCGCAGTTGGACGCCGTGCTCATCTACTAACGTTTCGAGCGCCTGGGCATTGCGATAGGCAAATTCGCTGTTCATCGCCATGTTCGAGGCGCGCGCCGCTTCGCGAATGACATCCTGTAGGTCTTCCGGCAGCGCATTCCACGCATCCAGATTGACCGTGCCTTCCAGAACTGCCGTCGGCTCGTTCCACACCGAGGTGTAGTAGTAGTCCGCGACTTGGTGCAAGCCAAATGCCATATCGTTGTATGGCCCCACCCAGTCAGCGGCATCCAGCACGCCGGTTTGCAGCGAGGTGAAAATCTCGGAGCCGGGCATGTTAACGGTGCTGACGCCAATGGCATTCATGGCCTCACCCGCAAGGCCTGGCAGGCGTAACTTCAGCCCCTGCATGTCTGCCAGCGAGTTGATTTCTTTTTTGAACCAACCGGCCATCTGCGCTCCCGTATTGCCTACTGGGAACGGTTTAAGATTGTGCTTGCCATAGATTTCATCCCACAGCTCTTGACCGCCGCCGTGATAAAGCCAGGCGTTCATTTCAGTGGTCGTCATACCAAACGGCACGGCCGTAAAGAACTGCGAAGCCGCCACTTTTCCGCGCCAGTAGTAAGAGGCAGAGTGACCCATTTCAGCGGTGCCCGCAGAGACGGCATCAAACACTTCCAGCGCGGGCACTAGTTCGCCTGCGCCGTGAACGCGGATCTGCATGCGGCCATTGGACAGCTGTTCAACGCGACGTGCGAAATCGTTCGCGCCGGTGCCCAAAGCAGGAAAGTTTTTTGGCCAGGAGGTGACCATGTCCCAGGTGTAGGTTTCTTGAGCGCGTGCGCTAGCAGTGGTTACAAAGGGGGCAGCAGCGACACCGGCAGCACCTAAGCCGACGGTCTTGAGAAAGTTACGGCGTTGCATGGCGGGTAAGTCTCCGGAAATTATATGATTTTTTTGTCAGCACGCAGGCGCGCGCAGTGTCCGTCCGCCAGTATGCGCTAAGCGGGTTTTAATCGGCAAGCCATTGAGTGCAACGCTAAGTCGTTAACCGTTTAAAGCGGGGTTAGCTTGGCAAACCCAAGCACCAGCCACTTAACGCCTTCACCGTCAAAGCTGACCTGCACACGGGCGCGGGCACCTTCGCCTTCCGCATTTAAAATCACCCCTTCGCCAAAGACGGGGTGCTCAACTCCCTGGCCGACGTGCAGGCTGGGAATATCGCCGCTGCTTTCGATACTTTGCTGAGCAAAGGAGGTGCGGGATGCCGTGACCGGGCGTGAAATGTGTCCGCGTAGGCGTACTTCTTCGAGCAGGTGTGGAGGCAGTTCGCGCAAGAAGCGCGAGGGGCGTGGAAAGACCTCTTTGCCGTGCAGGCGACGAGTTTCAGCGTGGGTCAGGTAGAGCTTCTGCATAGCGCGAGTGACGCCGACGTAGCATAGTCTGCGTTCCTCTTCGAGCCTGCCCGGCTCTTCAAGCGACATTTTGTGCGGGAACAGGCCTTCCTCGACACCGGCAATGAACACCACGGGGAATTCGAGGCCTTTGGCGGAGTGCAGCGTCATTAGCTGCACGCTGTCCTCAAATTCTTCGGCTTCGTGGTCACCGGCATTGAGGGCCGCTTCTGAAAGAAAGGCTTCCAGCGCCGCCATGCCTTCCCCCGCTTCGGGCGCTTCAAAAACGTCGCCCTGGGTAAAGGCGCGGGCAGCGGTGACCAGCTCCTCCAAGTTCTCTACTCGGGCTTGGCCTTTCTCACCGCGCTCGCTTTTGTGATGCTCAATCAAGCCGGTATGAACCGTCACATGGTCGATAATTTCGTGCAGCGCCATGCCAGAGACATCGTTGTCGAGCTGCTCAATCAGGTTGGTGAAGATTTGCACCGCATTGGCCGCGCGGCCTTTTAGCGAACCATCATTTATTGCATCGTGCAGTGCTTGCCACAGCGGAACGCTTTGTTCACGAGCGCGCAGGCGAACAATCTCAACGGTGCGTGTGCCAATGCCGCGAGTAGGCACATTGATCACG
This sequence comes from Vreelandella profundi, assembly GCF_019722725.1. Classification (NCBI taxonomy): domain Bacteria; kingdom Pseudomonadati; phylum Pseudomonadota; class Gammaproteobacteria; order Oceanospirillales; family Halomonadaceae; genus Vreelandella; species Vreelandella profundi. The sequence goes on along the minus strand of NZ_CP077941.1, from coordinate 3,534,121 downwards.
CGCTCTAGTGATGCATCGTCATCACGGTTGAGCATCAGGCGCAGGTAAGCCAGGGCGTTTTTGATTTCAAGACGCTCGTAAAAGCGATGGCCGCCGTAAATACGGTACGGCATGCCTTGGCGAATCAGCGTTTCTTCGAGCAGCCGCGACTGGGCGTTGGAGCGGTACAGAATCGCGATGTCGCGACGATTAAAGCCTTCGTCGACTTTTTCTTTGATGGTGTCGACGATATAGCGGGCTTCTTCCAGATCGTTAAAACCGGCGTAGATCGATATGGGCTCGCCTTCAATGCCATCGGTCCACAGATTTTTACCCATCCGTTCGCTATTGTTGCTGATCAGCGTGTTGGCGGCTTCTAGAATCGCGCTGGTGGAGCGATAGTTCTGCTCAAGACGCACGGTATGGGTTTGCGGAAACTCATTCTCAAAGCGGCTGATATTTTCTACTTTGGCGCCGCGCCAGCCGTAAATTGACTGGTCGTCATCACCGACGGCGGTCATTGGTGTTTTCATACCGGTGAGTAGTTTTAGCCAGGCGTATTGCAGGGTATTGGTATCCTGAAACTCATCTACCAATACGTGGCCAAAGCGCTCCTGGTAATGGTTTAACAGCGCCGGGTTATCGCGCAATAGCTCCAGGCTTCGCAGCAGCAGCTCACCGAAATCGACCAGGCCACCGCGCTCGCAGGTTAGCTGATAGCGCTCATAAAGCTCGACCATTTGCCCCATATAGGCATCGCCATCGACATTAACCTGATGGGGGCGCAGGCCTTCCTCTTTGCAGCCGGAAATAAAATGCTGCACTTGGCGAGGCGGATAGCGCTCGACGTCGACCGAATAATCTTTCAACAGCCGCTTAACCAGGCGCAGCTGATCGTCAGAGTCGATGATTTGAAAGTGTTGCGGAAGCTTGGCGTCCTGCCAGTGGGTGCGCAGCAGACGGTGGGCGATAGAGTGGAAGGTGCCGACCCACACATGGCGCAGCGAAATGCCTTGCAGCGCCTCAAGGCGCGTGCGCATCTCTTTAGCGGCTTTATTGGTAAACGTCACTGCTAACAGCGCGTAGGGCGAAAGCCCTTCGGCCTGCATTAACCAGGCGATGCGGTGCACCAGCACGCGGGTTTTCCCGGAGCCTGCCCCCGCGAGTACCAGCAGGTTGCCTTGAGTAGCGCTCACTGCTTCGCGCTGGGCGGAGTTGAGCTGATCGAGAATCGCCGTGACGTCGTCCATAGTAGCCGCTGCCGGATAAAAAAATAGGCGGCCAGTTTAGCACAGCCTACCCACTGGCTGTGTATACAGTGATGGCGGCTTAGTTTCTTTTAAGCCTCAAGACTCTTCTGGAAAGCGCAGAGTGTTGAGACTCTTCTTGACGGCTTTGAGCTGTTCGGCAAGTTTCGGGCCACGTGTTTTGGCGACGCCCACGGCGAGAACGTCGATTAACACCAGGTGGGCAATGCGAGAGCTAAGCGGCGTGTAGATCTCGGTGTCCTCGTGAACATCGATATACAGCGGCAGGCTAACTTCCTCAGCCAGCGGCGAGCCGCTAGGGCACAGGCCAATTACCGTGGCGCCCGCTTCGCGAGCCAGACGAACGCTGGCGACTAACGCCTTGGTTCGCCCTGTCTGTGAAATCGCCACGACGACATCGCCATCGTTCAACGTTACCGCGGACATGTTCTGCATGTGCGGGTCGGCGTAGGCAGAGGTCGAAATTTGCAGGCGGAAAAACTTGTGCTGGGCATCAAACGCTACCGCGCCAGAGGCACCAAAGCCGTAAAACTCCACCCGGTTGGCCATGGCTAAGGCATTAACGGCGCGGCCGAGGGCCTCGTTATCCAAGCGGTCGCGGACTGACAGCAGTGTGCCCACGGTTGAATCAAAGATGCTGTGCGAAAACTCAGCGACTGAATCGCTGTCATTCATCGAGAATTGCGCGAACTGGCTACCGCTGGCCAGCATTTGCGCCATCTGCAGCTTGAAATCCTGAAAGCCGTTGCAGCCTAGCGCCCGGCAAAAGCGCACCACGGTGGGTTCGCTGACCTTCGCTTCGGTGGCTAAATCCACAATACGCATGTGGATAACCTCTTCTGGGTTGCGCAGTACAAACCGCGCCACTTTCTGCTCGGAGCGGCGAAAGTGCTCCATGCGGCGTCTCATCTCATCGAACAGGGCGCGACTCACATTCAGCTCCTTGGCTCTCCGGCATACTGGGAGGCTCAGCAAGACTGGGTTATCCAGATGCGTTGACCACCAATATGCACTGCGCTGCGTTTGCAGCTTTAGATTCGTGCGGCGTTAAGCCTTTGCCACAGTATGCCTGACGGATAGCTCAAACGGGGAAGGAAAGCGACATAGAGGCTAGCGTTTAATATCCGTTAGGCAGTTTTTTTACGATCAGTCATCATTTTGTCAAGTAGGTTATAGTAAGAAGTGAAGTGCTGCACTGCATCGTCTTGGCGATTGTGTGAAGAAAGGCACTCGCCATAGGTGCAGGTGAACGAGAGCATATTCACCTGGAGGAACGTCGATTATGAGAAACGTCGAACGCATCACCTCGGTTAAAAGCGAGCTGCTTGATATTTTAATGAGTATGCAAGTGGATGAGCATGCTCAGCGTCAGCGAAGCGCTGCCCAGCGCAGCCTAAGAGCGCGGCGTGGTATTGAGCTGCATCGTGAGTTTCAGAAATTATCGCGGGATATCGCCCCCTTGCCCGATGAAGAACGGCAAGAGAGCGAATTGCACTGAGGCTAGAGTAAGCCTCGGGGCGGTGGCGGCTTAAATAAGCCCTGTCACGAAGACAATAACGACGCCTGCGGGCGCTACATAGCGCGCGATGATGTTCCACACGCTGATGCCGGTGGCTGACAGCCCAAGTTCGGCCTCTACGCTTTCGCGTTTAAAGCACCATGCGACAAACACAATGGCGCCGAGGCCGGTCAGCGGCAGCAATACCTTGCTGGTAAAGGTATCCAGGAAGTCAAAAATGTTGAGGCCAAACAACAGCACGTCGGACCACACATTGAATGACAGCAGCGCCGCGACACCCAGCAGCCAAACCGCAATACCGCTTACCAATGTCGCCATTACGCGAGAAAGCGAGGTGCGCTCTTCAAGCATTTCAACGGCCGGTTCAAGCAGTGAAATCGCCGAGGTAAGCGCAGCAAAGGTTAATAGCAGGAAGAACATCAGGCCTAAGATCGTGCCGCCTGCCATATTGCCAAATGCCAGTGGCAGCGTGACAAAGATTAAGCCGGGGCCTTCGCCTGCGCCTAAGCCATTGGCAAAGACGATGGGGAAGATGGCTAATCCCGCCAGCAGAGCGATAGCGGTATCCAGAATGATGACCGTACGCGCGGTGCTGATCAGGTTAACGTCTTCACCCAGGTAGGAGCCGTAAGCCATCATAATCCCCATGCCTAGCGACAGGGTAAAGAACGCTTGCCCCATCGCGGCTAGCACGACACCGCCCGTTAGCGCGCTCCAGTCAGGCCGGAACATAAAGGCCAGTGCCTCGCCAAAATAGCCGCTTGCCACGCCGTAGCCCACCAGTATCAGCATCAGCACAATAAGCGCTGGCATCATTAGGCGAGCCGCGCTCTCCAATCCTTTCGTCACCCCGCGGGCTACAATCCCAACGACTAATATCATAAAGGCAGAGTGCCAAAGCAGTAGCGTAGTCGGGCTGGCTAGCATGCCTCCAAACAGCTCGCTAATACTGTCGGCGTCCTGGCCATTAAAGGTGCCAATGATCGAACCTAGCGTGTAGTTCAACGACCAGCCGCCGATGACGCTGTAAAACGACAGGATCAAAAAAGCGGCTAATACACCGCTGGCGCCTATTAATGCCCATGCGGGTGATTTGCCGTTCTGTTTCGCTAAATCAGCCATGGTATTGATGGGATTTTTTTGGCCGCGCCGGCCAATCATCCATTCCGCCACTAGAATCGGCAGGCCCACTAACGCAACACACGCTAGATACACCAATACGAACGCCGCGCCGCCGCTTTCGCCCGTCATATACGAGAAACGCCAGATGTTTCCCAGGCCTACCGCCGATCCTGCGGCAGCCAGCACAAAGCCCATACGAGATGACCATTGTGCATGTGCAAGTTTCGCCATACATCACCTATTAAGTCGATTGTTGTGTAAGTACTGAAGGTAAGCAGTAAGTCTGCGCTGCGCGCTAGTTTTCGGAAAATTGAGCCATTCCCAGCGTTATTTTCCGAAAGTAAGCGCAATTTATCTGATCAATAGCCAGCATGCCAGTTAGCTGACCTAAAAAGGTGCCCTAAAACAGCTGGCTTTGCTTCTCGCCAGCAAAAGGAGCAAGCGGAGGTAGCGGCGTTATTTCTCCTAATGCGTTATACAGCCAGCGGGCCAAGTGAGGAGACTCGCGATTGTCAGCAGTATGCACAAATAAGAAAGGGGTTTTCCCCTGACTTATCCACAGCTTTATGCGGGGTATCCAGGCAGTGAAGTAGTCACTATTAATTGTTTTGTCAATATGGCCAATGAACCGAATCACCGGATTATTTGCCGTGGAAAGCACGTGAAGTGGGAGTTTCGGCTTTTCTTGCTGGGCATGTGCCAAGCCCAGATGGCCATTGGCAGGGGTAGAGAAGACCGGGCGCACGTCGAGCATTACCCGATTGGCTGAATAAGTTATCAACAGACGGTTAAGCGCTTTTTCAGCGGCGCCTTTGTGGAAAAACTCAGGGTGGCGTACCTCCACCGCGCAAGGCAAGTGGGCAGGCCAGTCAGCCAGCAGCGCTTCAAGCTGAGGCAGCTCTTGCGGGCCAAAATCCCGAGGCAGCTGCACCATCGTAGGTCCCATACGGTCGTGAAGCGGTTCAAGTGCGGCTAAAAATGCCCACGCATCCTCTAAGCGCATTAATCGTTGATCATGGGTCACGCTGGCAGGTAGTTTAAAACAGAAGCGAAAGTGGGGCGGCGCCTGGCGGGCCCAGGCGGCAATGATGGCAGGCTTGGGCGTGCCGCTATAAAACGTGGTGTTACCCTCAACGCTGGAAAATACCGCGGCATAATCGCTAAGTAGCTCTGTTTTCGCATGGCGCGGATAAAGACTGCCCAGCCAGTCATGATTGGCCCACATGGGCAAGCCTAGGTAGAGAGGAAGCGTCATGAAGCGATGCCTATATCAACAGAGTCAGGCGCTAGTATGCCGCCTAATGTGGTTATCTGCAGGCATGGCCTAGCGCCATTAGCAGGTTAGGTGATAGAACAGATAGCTAGGCTAAATAATGTGTTACTTCACCGTATGGAAGAAAGCAATGAGTCAGGGAAAAGTATTGGTATTACATGGGCCAAATTTGAATTTGCTAGGTAGTCGCCAGCCAGAAATCTATGGGTTTGAGACATTAGATGATGTGAATAACATGCTACGAGAGAAGGCGGTAATGGCCGATTGGGACATTACCTGCTTACAAAGTAATCATGAAGGGGGGCTGATTGATGCTATTCACGCCGCGCGCCTTGATGGTACTCAGGCGATTATCATCAACCCCGCCGCCTATACGCATACCTCTGTGGCCATCCTTGATGCGCTCAATGCTTTTGATGGCCACGTCATTGAGGTGCATTTATCTAACGTCCATAAGCGCGAAGCCTTTCGGCATCATTCCTATATCTCACTGCGTGCAGACGGGGTAATTGCCGGGCTAGGCGTTCAGGGGTACCGGGCTGCATTAGAAGCAGTGATGGCTAATTAACGTGCAGCTGAATTTGCGCAGCCTTTTTTCGTACGATAGGTAAGTAAACATTCACTAATGTATTAAAGTCGACTCTGGCGGCATTGGTACTTATGTTGATAGCTCCCAAAAGATGCTTTTTAGCATCATATACTGGGGCGGCTATGGAGCGTAGCCCTGGGTCTAGCTCTTGGTCAGAGATGGCATAGCCTTGTTGGCGGGCGTTTAGAATCTTATCTCGTAGTTGATCAATATTGGTAATGGCTTTATCTGTGTGCGGCTGTAGCTCAACAGTGGATAAAAAGAGTTCAAGATCCGTATCACTCAGCTGCGCCAGCAGTGTGCGCCCCATGGACGTATAGGCTGCCGGTAGACGCGTGCCCACAGAAAGCGTAATGGTCATCAGGCGATGTTTGGCCGCTGAGCGGGCCACATACACCACATCATTACCTTCCAAAACGGCTAGTGACGATGATTCTCCTGTCTCATCGGTGATTTCTTCCAGGTATTGTTGAATCACGCCTTGGTAGTTATTGGCAGATAAAAATGCGTAACCAAGTTGTAACACCTGCGGCGTGAGCTCAAAATAACGCTGCTGCTTACGCACATAGCCAAGAGCATGCAATGTCAGTAAGAAACGCCTCGCTTTTGCTCTATTCATCCCCGTTCGCGTCGCGACTTCACTTAACGTCATGCGTGGATGTTCGTGATCAAAGGTGCGTATCACCTCCAGGCCGCTCGCCAGGGCCGTTACAAAGTCACGGCTATCTTCATTAAGCGTTTCTTCTTGCATGTTTACTATCCGTTATTTTTAAGTCACTAAAAGAGTACTGTAAAATAGTTCGCTATGCGAACTATTGTATTTGATTATCTAAAGCGCCCGCCGTCTGGATCGCCCTGCCGGCTTCATATACTAAAGTTGTGTTTTGCTCAGGGGGGACAAAGAAGTAATCTTGTTGTATGTAGTACGAATACTTGTACGCTGTGCGCACAAAAAACAATGCATTACAGGAAGAAAAAATGAAAAATATCTTAAGCACAACATGCATCGCCGCTTGCAGCGGCGCACTGGCACTGGGTTTGATGGCATCTACTGCCAGCGCCGATGAGTGGCCGACAAAAGATGTTCATCTTATTGTTCCATATGCACCGGGTGGCACTACGGATGTGCTGTCGCGCCGCGTTGCTGATTTGCTTCAGCAAGAGCTGGACGCCAACGTGATTGTCGAAAACCGTCCTGGGGCGGGCTCCACGGTAGGAACTGGTCGAGTCGCTCGCGGCGGGCGTGATGCCGATCACACGCTGCTGATGGCATCACCGGGACACACTATTGGCGCCGCGATTTATCCAGGCCTGACCTATGATCCGGTCGAGGATTTTGTTTTCCTACAAAACATGGTCGATATCCCGAACGTCATGGTCGTGCCGGCAGATAGCCCTTACCAGAACGTTATCGAGTTTATCGAGGCAGCGAAAGAAGAAAACATGACGTTTAGTCACAGCGGCGTGGGCAGCTCTATCCACATGTCGGGTGAGCTGTTCAAAACATTGACCGATACCAACATGACGGCAGTACCTTTTGCCGGCAGTGGTGCATCGCTTCCGGCACTGTTAGGTGGCGATGTGGATGTTTCTTTCGAGAACATGCCAACCGTGCTTTCGCACATCCGTTCGGGTGACTTACGCGCGCTGGCCGTTACTTCAGCCGAGCGTTCTGAGTATTTACCGGATGTTCCCACACTGTCGGAAATCGGTGAATATAATCTTGATCAATTTGTTACCACCGCATGGTTTGGTCTGATTGCCCAAAGCTCGTTCCCAGAAGAAGCCCAAAGCGTTATGCAAGATGCATTGGCCAATGTCATGCAGCGGGAAGAGTTCCTGGACTTCGCCAAACAGCTAGGTGCGGAGCCGGGCAAAGTGGCCGGTGACGAGTTTAAGCAGTTCATCATTGATGACTTACAGCGCTGGGAAGCGGTTGCTGAGCAGGCGGGTATCAGCCAGTAAGCGAAGTCATTCATTAATTTAGTATTGAGGCGAGGGCTGATGCCCTCGCCTCTCTTGTTTCTTTGGAGAAGGTAGCGATGACGACATCGGACCCCAAGCGCAGGGTGAAGATAAAAGACGCCAGTGATGTGATCGCGGGGATTGCTCTATTGGGCTTTTCCGCGGTGCTGGTTTTTTACCTTGTGCCCAACTACATCAATGAGCCGGCGATTTTGCAAAATCCGATGATGTCACCTCGCTGGCTGCCGAACATCGTGGGCTGGTTGATACTGCTGTTTTCTATCCTTCTCATCTTTCAAGGTTTGCTGGTGGAATCCAGCCCCGAGGAGGATGAACGGAGGATAGAAAAAGGTTCGTCACTGCGCTTCATCATGATGGTCGCTTCATTAGCGATTTATATCGGCTTTTTTGAAACGTTAGGCGCGGTATTCTGCGGCATTTTGGCAACCGTTGTCTTATTTGTGGCGCACCCTGTTCGCACGTGGTGGGTATATAGCATGGCATTTTTGTTTCCGATCGTCGTGACACTCTTATTTGCTGAAGTAATGAATGTGCCGCTTCCGATAATGCCGTATTGGCACTAAGTCGCTCATTATTGTTTTAGGTTAACTATTGTTGGTGAACCACTCTAGGTGAACTATGGAAAATTTTTCGGAAGTCATACAGTTATTCTTTAGCGTGCAAAACTTCCTGGCGATTGCAGCAGGCGTGGTTATTGGCGTCGTGGTCGGGTCAATTCCAGGGCTGACCGCAACGATGGCGGTAGCACTGGCGCTGCCTTTTACCTTCTCAATGCAGCCCATCGCCGCTATTTTACTGTTGGTCGGCATTTATAAAGGCGGTATGTACGGTGGTTCGATTACCGCTATATTGATACGCACGCCAGGTTCTCCTGCCTCGGCCTGTACGCTGCTTGACGGCTATCCGATGGCGCAACAGGGGCATGCGAAAAAAGCCCTGAAGGCGGCGCTTTATTCGTCGGTGATTGCCGATTTTATCTCCAATATCGCCCTGATCTTCTTTGCTGCTTATCTTGCCAAGATTGCGCTTAATTTCGGAGCCCCCGAATTCTTCTGGCTGATCTGCTTTTCATTGACCATCATTATTTCGCTCGCTAGCGGTTCCATGATTAAAGGGCTGATGGCCGCGTTGTTGGGCATGCTGCTCTCTTTAGTAGGATTAGACAGCGTATTCGGTTCGCAGCGCCTGACGTTTGATAACTATAACTTGATGGATAGCATCTCTTTTATCCCGCTGCTGATTGGTCTTTTCGCGATACCGGAGATCATGGAGTTTTATCGTAAGAAGGCAATACCGCATATTAAAGCGAAAGCAAGCGGCGTTGGTTTGACCTTTGCTGAGCTTAAGCGCTGCATGAAAAGTATCGTTCGCGGAAGTTTGATCGGCGTCGTTATTGGGGCAATTCCCGGTACGGGAGCCACCGCAGCGGCTTTTATTTCTTATAGCGATGCGCGGCGTCGATCTCCTAATAAAGCCAATTTCGGTAAAGGCGAGGTTGAAGGGGTGGCCGCAGCCGAGGCCGGTAACAACGGCGTTGCGGGCGCTACGATGATTCCGCTGCTTTCGCTCGGGATTCCCGGCGATGTTATCACCGCGATCATCCTGGGTGCCTTTATGGTGCATGGTCTGACGCCTGGGCCGATTATGTTCCAGGAGAACTTGCCACTCATCTATGCACTTTTCATGGGTATTATGCTTAGCTCCGTTATCTTGCTTGTGGTGGGCAATGTCGCTATCAAGTACTTCTCGTTAATTGCGGATATTCCTAAGTCGATTCTATTTCCTATCGTACTGATGTTCTGTGTCTACGGCTCTTATGCCGTCAATAACGACGCCTTTGATATAGGGTTAATGGTGGCCTTCGGGGTGATGGGCTATATATTTAATCGTGCTGGTATACCCGCAGCGCCATTTCTTATCGGCTTTATTCTTGGCCCGATGTTTGAAGATAACCTGCGTCGCTCGCTGTTAATTGGGTCTAACGATCTGTCGATTTTTGTGCGTGGTCCTATCACTTGGGTCTTCATCGCACTGACGGTCGGCTCTATTGCCCTGGCGCTGTATCGCTTTGTAGAGGCGCGCCGCAAGGCAAAGCAAGACGATTCGACGTCAACGAGCGCCTAATAGCGGCCAAATAACACTCGGCAGGAGACGGCGCGATGGCGGGACCACTGACAGGCTTACGAGTACTGGATTTAAGCCGAGTGATGGCCGGTCCCTGGTGCACGCAGATACTGGCTGATATGGGGGCGGAGGTTGTTAAGATTGAGCACCCAACGCTGGGTGATGATACGCGTCACTGGGGCCCTCCCTGGCTAAAAGATAGCCAGGGCAATGATACCGCTGAGTCGGCCTATTATCTTTCGGCCAACCGCGGCAAGCATTCGGTAACGGTCGATATTAGCCAGCCGGAAGGGCAGGCGTTGGTGCGTGAGCTGGCAGCACAGAGCGATATTTTGGTTGAGAACTTTAAGAGTGGCGGGCTTGCGCGTAAAGGGCTCGATTACGCCACGTTAGAGGCCATTAATCCGCGCTTAATTTACTGCTCGATCACCGGCTTCGGTCAGACGGGGCCCATGGCCTCTATGGCCGGCTATGACTATTTGATCCAAGCTCAGGCGGGGCTAATGAGCATTACCGGTGCCGCCGATGGGGAGCCTGGCGCCGGGCCGCAGCGCGTCGGCATGGCCGTCTCCGACCTGACCACTGGTATGAATGCCACCATTGCTATTCTCGGTGCCCTGCATCACCGGCACTTGACCGGGGAGGGGCAGTACATTGATATGGCATTGCTCGATGTGCAGGTCAGCTGGCTGGCTAATCAGGCGCTTAATTATTTTTGCAGCGGGAATTCTCCAGCCCGTACCGGCGAGTACCACCCTAATCTCGTGCCTTACCAACCGTTTCCGACCGCCGACGGCGAAAAAGTGATCATCGCCATCGGCAACGATGGGCAGTTTAAGCGGTTTTGCGAGGCGATAGAGCGGCCAGAGTTAGCCGTGGATGCGCGCTTTAGTACCAACCCTGAGCGGGTAAAGCATCGGCTAGAGCTAATCCCGATCATGGTGGCGATCACGCGAACGCGCACCAGCGGTGAATGGATAGCTGCCTTGAGTGCCATCAGCGTGCCCTGTGGGCCTATTCAGACGATTGCTCAGGTGTTTAATGACCCGCAGGTTCAAGCGCGTAATATGAAGATAGCGTTGGCATCTGAAATGGGCGACGTGCCCGGTGTGGCTAATCCTATTAAGTATTCCAAGACACCCCTGGAATATCGCAAGCCTCCGCCTAAATTAGGCGAAGATACGGATCAGATTCTGCACAATTTACTGCGCAAGAGCGCTCTAGATATCAGCGCTCTGCGTCAAAAAGGCGTGGTGAAATAACCACCTGTTAGCCGACGGTGACGCCGCCACACACGAACAGCGTCTGGCCCGTAATGAACCCGCTGCGCTCGTCACAATAGAAACTGACCGCTTGGGCGACATCTTCAGGCTGGCCCATGCGCTGCAGGGGAATATTATCAATGATACGACGGGCACGCTCAGAGTCAGGCGGATTGTTTTGCCAGAACGCGCTGGTCGCGATGGGGCCGGGGGCAACGCAGTTGACCGTGATGTTATGCTGAGCAAGCTCTAGCGCCCAGGTTCTGGCCATAGACTGCAGCGCTCCCTTTGTGGCGCTGTAAACTGTACGGGCTTCTTTGCCAAGCACGACACGGCTGGTATTCAACACGATGCGGCCCATGCCGTTGGCTTTCATGGCCGGCAGCAGCGCCTGGGTGCAGACCAGCGCTGAGCGCGCATTTAAGTGCATTAATTTATCAAAGTCCTCAAGCTGCACTTCCTCAAGCAGTGCCGGTGCCACAATACCGACATTATTGACCAGCCGGGTCACCGAATAGCGTTCGGCAATCTCAGCCATCACGCGCCGAGTGGCATCGGCATCGGAAAGGTCGACTTGACGCGCATGCGCTTTCAACGAAGCCGCCTCCGGCTCGACGATATCCACTACGATAACCTGATAGCCATCCTGTTGTAGGCGTAAGGCGATAGCTTCGCCAATGTTTCTGGCCCCGCCGGTAACCACCGCGCAGTGTTGTAAGGTGTTTTCGTGTTGAGCAGAGTGTTGACTCATTCCGATATTTCCAGCCTATGTCGATCAAGTGAGCCTGCGCTTAGCGGGCAAGCAATAAGTGTTTTTTATGCATCGTTCTCGTGAACTGACGAAGGATGCTTACACAGCGGCTTTACCTGGATATCCATATAAGGAAACAGGGGTAAACCGCTAATAAGATCTTGAAGTTCCGCGTTGTCATCAACGTCAAAAATGCTGACATTGGCGTAACTGCCCGCCACCCGCCAAAGATGGCGCCACTTACCCTGGCGCTGTAATTCCTGAGAGTAGGCTTTTTCTTTCGATTTAATCTCAGCGGCTTGCTCGGCTGGCATATCCGGCGGTAGTTTTACGATCATTTCCACATGAAACAGCATCGTACGTCTCCCTTGGGTTAGCGTTACAGAGTGTTTTGGCGATTTAGGTAGGCTTGCCGCCAGCGCACGATGTTGACCTCGGCGAATAGCTCCGCTTCATGGAAGGGGTCAGCCTGAATAAAGCGCTCAGCCTCTTCGCGGCTGTCTAGATCGACTAAATAAAGGCCGCCAGAAGCCGTGGTGCCGTCATCAGAAAGCTTGGCACCACAGGCCAACAATAATGTGACGTTGGCGTCCAGATACTCTAAGTGAGCCTGGCGCACTTCCAGGCGTAGCACCTGGTGGTCTGGCTTGTCGAACGTTTCGATGAGAAAGGGCATACGCGAATCCTTTAATAAGATTAGTCAGCAGCGCTCATTAGGCGCCAAGATAGCCCCAGATCAGTACGGCGCTGGCATAGATGATTCCCAGATAAATCAGGATTAGCACCATATAGCCCATCACGTCGCGTAACTTCAAGCCTGAGATAGCCAGTACCGGGAGAATCCAAAACGGCTGAACCATGTTGGTCCATTGATCGCCTATCTGTACGGCCAGTGCCGTCGCTGCCTGGGAAGCACCTAGTTGTGTTGCGGCTTGCACCATAACTGGACCTTGAACCGCCCACTGACCGCCACCGGAAGGGGCTAACAGGTTGATAATGCCGCCGCTGATAAACGACCAGATAGGCAGTGTTTGTGCGCTGGAGATATCCACAAAAGTATTGGCGAACGACACTACTAAGCCCGAGCCGACCAAAATGCCCATGATCCCCGCGTAAAAAGGATATTGCACGATGATGCCGGAAACGATGCGCACCCCGTCTGCCAAGGCAGCTAGGTAATGGGCCGGTGACGCAAACAGCAGTATGCCGAGGAAAAGGAAAGCGAAGTTGACCGTATTAAGGTTTAGCGAACCGCCATCAAACGCATACAGCGCGATATACAGCATCCCTAGCAAGCCAATACCGATGCCCACCCATCTGCTGTGATTCATGCGCTCAGCAACGGTGGCTTTTTCGCCTTTAGCAAGAGGGACTTCGGAAGGTTTAGCGACTGAGCTTGGATCGATTTCAACAATGTCTGCGGCTTTTTTAGGGTGCAGCCAAGCATTGAAAAAGGGCAGGGTGAGAAGAATAAAGGCGCTGGTGATCAAAAGAATAGGAGAGAAGATTGTTTCGCTAAGCGGTATCAGGCCGATAGTGTCCTGCAGAAAGTGCCCTTCGGTGGCAATCAGCAGCGGCACGCTACCCGACAGGCCAATGCCATAAAGCGCAAAGCCAGAATACGCGGCGGCAATCACCAGAGGGTAGTGCAGGCCTTTCACGTTCAGCGCCAGCTTCTGGGCAACGATTCCGCCGATCACCAGCCCGAACCCCCAGTTCAACCAGCTCCCGATACCGCCCACCAGGGTCGCGACGACAATCGCCATAAAGGGTGTTTTAACGCGCGCAGCGATACGGTTAAGGGAACCGTCTACTAGCGGCGTTTTGGCTAGAATATAACCCGCTAAAAGAATAACCGTCATCTGCATGCTAAACGCGAGTAAGTCCCAGAATCCGTTGCCCCAATAACGCACCGCATCCAATGGGCTGGTGCCCTGCATCAACATGGCCAATAGCATGGTCAGCACGGTCAGCAGTATGGCAATGACCAGAGGGTCAGGCATATAACGATTAACGAGCCGGGTGAAGAAATTGGCCAGCGCATTCATTGGTAAATACCCCTATTGTCGGCATATTCGACATTGTCTACTATGTGCGCACAGCGTACATAAGTTCGTTTATTGGTGTCATAGTTAACCCGCTTATGATTTTATTCAATGCGACGTTTGTCTAGGTCTAACTAAAAAGCTGATCAGACGCCGTGAAGGGAGCAAAGCTAATGCAACAAGATTCATTGCAAGCTGTCGTGGTGGGAGCCGGCACAATGGGCACCACGTTAGCTAAGTTGATGGCCGCGCAGGGTGTTTACGTCGTGGTGGTGGATACCAACCCGCAGGTGCTGGAAGCCAGCCGCCTGAGTATGGGGGCGTGCGCTGCTAACGTTTGTTTCACCACTCAGTTGAAGATGAATCAGGCCCCAGATTTTGTGATCGAAAGCGTGACCGAGAATATTGCCATCAAGCAGAAGGTCGTGGCCCAAATCGAGGCCAGCGTGGCCGATACCACGATCATAATGACCAATACCTCGGGTATCCCTATTGATGATATCGGGAGCAGCCTGCGCCTACCGCAACGTTTTCTAGGTACGCACTTCTTTAATCCGGCAGACATTGTTCCTACCGTAGAAGTGGTTCCCGGTAGCCATACGGAGGCTGCGGTCGTGGAGACGACGTGTCGCTGGCTAAAACAGTTGGGAAAACGCCCGGCGGTGCTCAATACCTGCGTGCCTGGGTTTGTCGCCAATCGAATTCAGCATGCCATTATGCGTGAATGCCTCTCGCTATTAGAGAAAGGCGTGGTAGAGGCCGAGGCGCTGGATGACATCGTGCAGTACTCCATCGGCGTGCGCATGGCGCTCAATGGCCCGCTATGCCAGCGCGACCTTAACGGGCTAGATATTCACCTGAATATCGCTCGCTACCTTTATCCAGATCTTGATGCGCGTGATGAACCTGCTGCGCTGCTTGAAGATTATGTTGCCCAGGGGCGTCTAGGTGCCAAGACCGGGCGCGGCTTTTACCGCTGGAGCGAGGAGTCCCGGGCGCAACACCAGGCTCAGGAGCGAGAGAGCCTGCAACGTATTATTGCCATTGCCACACAGCATGAGCAAAAAGGAGAGTCATGAATCAGCCTCGATGGAAACAGCGCCCTGAAGGCAGTAACTGGGGTGATTTCGGGCTCGATGATCAGCTAGGTCGGGTCAATCTGATTGGGCCTGAACAGGTGCTCAAAGGCGTTAAGGAAGTGCTTGAGGGCGTAACGTTCTGCCTGTCGCTGCCGCTGGATATTCCTGGTGGCAAGGTGCTGAATCCTCGCCGCTCACCGCCAAAGCTGTCTCCCACGGCGCTCGGTGATGACCAGTACATCAATTTTCCTCTGGCCACTCATAGCCCAGAGTTACAGGACGTTATTAGTGACGATCAGGTTCAGCTCTCGCTGCAGTACTCCACACAGTGGGACTCGCTTGCCCATGTGGGCGCGCTGTTCGATGGCGATAACGACGGGCAGCCAGAGCGTCGCTATTACAACGGCTATTTAGCTGACCAGGATGTGCTCAATTTGAGCCAGCAGCCCGATCAGCAACACGGCTCTTATGCCCAGCGTTTGGGCGTTGAAAATATGGCCGTACATGGCATGCAGGGCCGGGCCGTGTTGGTTGATTTGGTTCGGGTATTTGGCATGGGAAGAACGCTGGTAGGACATACGGCGTTGATGGCGGCGCTGGAGCAACTGAACGTGGTGGTTGAGCGTGGCGATATGCTGGTATTGCGCACGGGTTTCGCAGAGGCGTTGCTGGATATGCAAGGCAAGCCACAGCCGGACGTGCTGAAAAATACCGGCGCCGTGCTCGACGGCAGCGATCAGGCCCTGCTGGCGTGGATCACCGACAGCGGAATTTCGGCCATCTGCGCTGATAATTACGCGGTCGAGAACGCGGATCGCGAATTGGCGCCTGGCTGCTGCTCTAAGCTTCCATTGCACCACCACTGTTTATTCAAACTCGGCTTGCCGCTGGCGGAGCTGTGGTATCTGAAGGACTTAGCCCAATGGCTGCATAGCCGTGAACGTAATCGGTTCTTACTGACAGCGCCACCGCTGCGCTTACCCGGTGCGATAGGTTCACCGGTCACGCCGGTGGCAACTGTTTAGTGAAAGAATAACGGGGCTGGATGTATAGGGAGCGAAGAAGATTGCCACTGCTTTGCTTATATTTAATGTAAGCAAAAGTATTGATTAGCTTTTTTGCCTACTACGTTGAGTGATTAGAAGGCCAGTAATCCCTCCATCGTCAACAGTCCAATAATCAAACTCAGCGTGAAAAATGAGGAAATAGTCGCGACCAACATTGCAGCAGCACTCATACCTCCTGCGCCATAGCGTTGGCCGATGAGAGGATAAATACTGATCATCGGGGCGGCGGCGAAAAGTATTGCCCCTACTTTGTAGAGTGGGTCGATATCGGGCACCAGCGAAAACGCTATGAAAATCACTAGTGGGTGAATAAGTAGTTTACCTATCACGATTTGACCTACGTCGCGGGCCATGCCCTTAACCTGCAAGCCAAACAGCGTGCCACCAATTACAAATAGCGCCGCAGGGCCAGCGGCGTCGGCGAGCAGAGTCATCGCTTTATAAATGGGGGCAGGTAAGTTTAAGTTGCTCACTGAGAGGGCAATTCCGATAAAAAGCCCTATCAAGACAGGGTTCTTGGCTAAGTTAAGAGCTGTCTGCTGTATCGTTTTCCCGAGGCTTGTCCCTTTTTGGCTACCCATTTCAGCCAAGATGAGCGCGATAGGAATAATGATCAGTGTTTCAATGACCATGTTCAGCGCCATGAGGATGGCCGCTGGAGAGCCGATAACCATGGCTGCCACTGGATATCCCACAAAACCGCTGTTGGACGCCGCCATACCCAAGGCCTGCATCGCACTGGCATGCAGCGGTTGACGCTGTAGTTTGAAACACAGCAATAAACTCGCGCCGAAAACGATGATGGAGCCCAGCCCATAAGCGAGCAGATAGTTAAGCTGCAGAATCTCTTCTAGCGGCTGCTGGGTTAGCGCGCGAATCACCAGGGCGGGCAGCGCGCAGTACAATACAAAAATCCCCACGCCTTGTATCTGATCACGCTGAATAATGCCGCTCCACCTCGCTACATATCCCAAGCTAATCAATAGAAAGATGGGCGTGGTAATACTAACAATAGCGAGCATTGTGGCCTCTTTAGCGCATGAAGATGAATCGACATTTTCGAATAACGAATCATAGTACGTTATTTTGCTAGGGCTTCATTGCACGAGCTTTCTGGTAAAAACGTTATGGCCTCAACGTTGTAGCCTCGTCTTTATAGACTGGAATGAGTGGCTGGTGTCACTAACTGTTCGATATAGTGAGTACGCAGCGGGATAACATGCGCATCGATCTGTTCAGAGGCGATGCGGTCTGCAGTGAAAAAGCGAAACGCATCCACGCCTTGAAAAACGAATAGGTCGACACCTGAGAGCATTTTAGCGCCGGCCTGATGGGCGGCGTTTAAAAGCTCGGTATGGGCTGGTATGTACACGGCATCAAACACCCAGTGCTGGGCGCCAAGTTTTGTTGTATCGATTGGGCAGCCGGGGTGGTTGATGTGACCAATCGGCGAGCAGTTGACCACGCCCTGCCAATCAGAAACCTTCTGCTGCGCCTGCTCTGGGGTAACGCAGTCCGCGTTGATACCCATGGCGTTAAGATCACGGCTTAGCTTCTCTGCACGGGTGGCATCGTTTTCAAGGATATGAATGCAATTGACCGCAAGCTCACCCAGCGCACAGGCTACTGCACGGCCCACGCCACCGGCACCGATCAGCAGCACATCGCTTGCGGGCTGATGGCCAAAAGAATGGCGATAGGCGCTGATAAAACCAGTGTAATCAGTGTTTTCAGCGCGCAGGCCGTCAGCGTCAAACAGCAGCGTGTTGGCGGTGCCTACTCGTTGTGCGCCTTCGCCACGAATGTCAGCCAGCTGCGCGGCTTTCTCCTTAAAAGGGAAGGTGACATTGGTGCCCCGGTAGCCCTTCGCGCGCAGCCTTTGTATCGCGCTGGGAAAGTCAAAATCTGCCACCCCCAGGCTATCGACTAAATCGTAGCGTACCGGCTCGCCCAAGGAGGCGCCCAGGCGTTCGTGTAAATCGGGAGATTGCGACTTGGCGATGCCTTCTCCTACTAATCCGAGCTTGATCATGCTTGGCTCTCTCTCGCGTCGTGGTTTGGCGTGTCTTGAGCAATGCCGTCAATCGCCGCTTCCAGGCGCTGCTGCGCGGTGACGCGCACAAAGGCATTCGGCGCGCCCAGCCCCTGGTAGCCGTCACGCTGCACTAGCTCAAAGAAAAACGCCTGTCGGCCGGGCTGGGTATACAGCTGATAGAAGTCGCCATGGCTGTCTTGATCAAAGAGGATGTGGTGCGCCTGCATCCACGCTTGTGTTTGCGCAGGAAGGTCAACGCGTGCGGCCAAGTCGCGGTAGTAGTTACCGGGAATCGGCAGTACCGGCGTGCCCGCTTGCTGTAGCGCTTTACTGGTGTCTCGCATGGCGTTGGTGCGAAGGGCAACATGGTGAATCCCTGAGCCGCCGTATTGGCGTACGAAGCGGTTGCTGGCGGTATCCGGCGAGGCACTGGCGTTAAGCGCCAGGCGAAAGCGGCCGTTGTAATTTTGCAGCACCTGACTCTGGATCAATCCGCGAGGATCGGTGACATCGAAAGAGGGCGTTGGCTCCAGCTGGAAAATGGCGCGGTACTGCAGCATCAATGAGAGGTAGTCGTGGTAGGAAAGCGCCACGCTGATATGGTCGATATCCACTAGCGACCCCTGGGGGACGGGCTGCGCATCGACAGGGAACTCGCGATCCCAGGTACGGCTTAGCTGCGAGTCGTCAATAATATAGGAGAGACTGCCGTCGACATTGCGCAGGGCGCTCATGCGGTGGGTGGCGTCCACCTCTTCGGGCTCAACAATGGCGTAACCAAGCTTGTCCGCTCGTTTGAACGCTTCATAGGCATTGCCCACGCGCAGGCCAATGGCGGTGACGGCTGTGGCATCGCGCCCCGGTACACGGCCCGTGAAGTTCGCTTCGGTGTTGAGCACCAGATTAACGTCGCCCGCGGCCCAGCGCTCGGCATTGAGCGTATGGTGGCGCCCCACACAGATCATTCCCAGTGCGCCGAGCAACTCGCGCAGCGGTGCTAAATCGGTAGGCTCAACGGCGATTTCCAGAAAGGCGACCGACTCAATCGGCTGCGGTGCGGGAATGCCGCTGTCACTTTGCATGCTGCGCAGCAAATTGTAGGAGCGTAAACCGTCACGGGCCGTCTGATCGCTGTGGCCCATGCGAAAGATATCGTTAAAAATTTCATGGGAGAGCGGGCCGTCGTAGCGGGTTTCCTCCAGCATGGCCATGAACTTATCCATCTGCAGCTCACCCTGGCCGGGGAAGCAGCGGTAATGGCGGCTCCACGACAGATGATCCATGGAGAGGCGCGGCGCATCGGCGGTCTGTACCAGAAAGATGCGATCGCCTGGAATGCGGCCAATGGTGCCAAGCTCTGTCTGGCGAGAGAAAATATGGAAGGTATCCAGCACCAGGCCAACATTGGGATGAGCGGCACGGCGCACCACTTCCCAGCTGTCGCGGTAGTCGTGAATATGGCGCCCCCAGGCTAGCGCCTCATAAGCCACGCGTAGATCGCGCCTTGCAGCACGCTCGCCCAGCTCATGGTAGTCATCGGCGGCGCGGCTTAAGCCCGGCAGGGCGTCGGGATGCACGGTACTGCATGCCATGAGCAGGTCCGTGCCGAGCTCCTCCATTAGATCAAACTTGTGCTCAGCGCGGTCAAAAGCCCGCTCCCGGGCGCGCCCCTGGAGACCTTCAAAATCGCGAAACGGCTGGAGCGTCACCAGCTTGAGGCCGCGGGAGCGTATCAGCTCGCCGGCCTCCAGTGGGGTGCCGGTAAATGCCGTTAGGTCGTTTTCAAATAGCTCAAGCCCCTCAAAGCCAGCTTGAGCAATGGCGTCTACCTTCTCTTCCAGCGAGCCGCTTAGGCACACCGTGGCAATGGACGAGTACATGGCATCACGCTCCTTACAGTGAGTAATATCAGTAACCCGCCAGGCGCGGCAGGAAGGTAACCAGCGCTGGTACGAAGGTAATCAGCAGTAGAATCAGAAACTGCACGCCCAGCATTGGCAAAATGCGGCGGATAATCGGTCCCATTCCCACACCGGAAACGGAGTCAGCGACAAACAGGCACAGCCCCATGGGCGGTGTGATCAGCCCCATCATCAGGTTGAAGATCACCACGATGCCGAAGTGCAGCGGGTCGATACCCAGCGCCATGGCAATGGGGTGAAGGATCGGCACTAGCACTAAGATGGCCGCGATACCCTCTAAAAACAGGCCCACCACCAGCAGTAGTAGAATCACGGCGATCAGGAAGGTCCACTGAGTATCGATACTCATCAACGCCCACTCGGTGAGCATGTTGGGCACGCGTTCGAACGTTAATACCCAGTTGGCGGCCGCAACGGCTCCCATGATGACCATGATCACGGCGCTATCGCGCATGGCACGGGCGAAGATGCCGGGCAGGTTCACCAGTTTGATATTGCGGTAGAGCACCACGCCCAGAAGCAGCGCGTAGATCACGGCAAAGGCCGCCGCCTCGGTGGGCGTGACGATACCGGCAAGAATGGCGCCTACCACAAATACCGGCATCAGCGCGGGCAGCAGGCCGTGGAGAAGCGCATGGCGGCGAGACTGTTGCTTCGACTGGGTCGCACCCAGATCACCGGCGAAAAAGTAGACGTAGAGGGAAAGTCCCAGCGCCAGCAGAAAACCTGGCACGATACCGGCCAAAAACAGCCCCGGCACCGACACGCCAGAGACCGTAAGCGCGTAAATAATCACCGGAATGCTGGGCGGAATAATCGGGCCAATCACCGATGAGGCAGCGGTGAGTGCGGCAGCAAAATCGCGCGGATAGCCCTCTTTTTCCATAGCCGGTATAAACACCCGACCAAGCGCCGAGGTATCGGCAATCGCCGAACCAGAAAGACCGGCGAAGATGACGGATGCCCAGATATTGACGTGTGCCAGCCCGGCTTTGAGGCGACCAACAATGGCAGTGGCCAGGTTAATAATGCGATGCGTGATGCCCGCTTCGTTCATCAGCTCGCCGGCCAGAATGAACAGCGGGATCGCCAGCAGCGGGAAGGACTCCATGCCGCCAAAAAATTGCTGAGAGACGATACGGATGTGGTAAGGCAAATCGCCGGTGCTCATCAGCACCGTCAGCGATCCGAGGATGGCAAACGCAAACGGCACGCCAAGCAGTATGAGGGCTAACAGCAGCACAAAGATCATGAGGCGATCTCCTCATCGACGTGCTCGGTTAAACGCAGTCCCGCCATCACGGCTGCCGATAGGCTAAGCAGCGCGCCGCCCAGTAACATGGACGTTTGAAACAGCCACATAGGCATGCCTGTACTCGATGAAGTACGCCCGCCGCGTGAAGCGATGAATTCAACCGCTGAAACCATCAGGCCAATGCCGATCGCAAGTACCGCTAGGTCGATAGCAACCGCCTGCCAGCGCACCCAGCGCGGTGGCAGCAGGCGACGAATAAGATCAAAGCCGATGTGCTTGTCCTGTAAGTACGCCCAGGACATGCCAAACATCAGGCCGTAAATCATCAGATAGATGGCGGCGTCTTCTCCCCAGCTAATAGAGCCGCCATAGGTGTAGCGCGCAAAGGCATTGCCTGCGACCAGTAGAAACATCAACGTCATGGCAAGCCCGGCCAAACTGCCATTGAACAGGATCAGGCCGCGGTGTATGCGGGCAAGAAGATGAGACATAAAAGCACCTTCGTTCGATTGTCAGGCACACAGTGTCGCGAGTGAGCCCAACATGGCTCACTCGCGAAGCGCTTTGATCAGGCGGGGATTAGAAGCGTTCGGACGCCGCTTCCACCGCAGACGATAAACGATCAATCCACTCGGCATCGTCGCCAAGCTCGTCGCGCAGATATGCTTGAACCGGTGGCTGCGCTGCTTCGCGGAAGGCTTCCATCTGCTCGGCATTGGGCTGGGTGATTTCCATGCCTTCCGCTTCTAGCTTGGCGATACCTTCCGCCGAGTTGAACTGCTGAATGACACGGCCGGTGTTACCCGCGACCACAGCGGCGCGTTTTACAGCGGCTTGCTCTTCCTCGGTCAGCGACTGGAATATCTCATCGTTAATCAGCAGGTGATCGACGCCGTAGACGTGACGATCCAGAGTCAAATAATCCTGAAACTCGTAGAAGTTATTGCCATAGATCACCGAGATGGGATTCTCCTGGCCATCGACGACGCCGGTGGCAAGCGCCGTGGGCACTTCGCCCCAGGCGATGCCCTGCGGCTCGCCACCCAACGCACGCACCAGTTCCTGGTAGAGCGGAATGGTCTGCACGCGGAATTTCAGGCCCTGCATATCTTCCGGTGAGTTGATGGTGCGCACGGAGTTAGTGAAGTGGCGAAAGCCTGTCTCGCCGTAAGCCAACGTGCGCAGCCCGGTCTGTTGCAAACAGTGCTCGGCGAGTGCGGTGCCGAATTCGCCGTCCATTACTTGCCATGCCACGGGTGCTGACGGGAAGGTGTAAGGGATATCGGTTACAGCGACCGCCGGACAGAAGTTGGCGTAGGCACCGGACACCATCGCGATGCTGATGGTGCCATCCTGCGCACCTTCCAGAAGCTCAGTTTCACCGCCTAGCGAAGCGGCTGGATAGAGCTCCACAGTGAGATCAGTTTCGGCCTCTACCAGGTTTTTAAATACCTGACCGGCGGCACCTTTTTTCGAGGTGGTCCATTCATCGGGGTCAACGTGGGCAAAACGCAGCGTCTGGGCAGAGGCACTCGCTGCGGCAACGAGCGTAGCCGTAGCGAGTGCCGTCGTCAGCGCGCGTTTCAAAGGCAGTTGTTTCAACGTTAACAGTGGGGTCAGAGACATTGTTGTTGTCCTCTTTTCGGGCCGTTGTTATAAGGGTTGGAACAGCCTGAAACAATGGCGTGTTTAGCCGTTCCGTCCTGTATTAGCCAACAATGTACGAAATGGTACGTTCAGTCAAGAAGTGGCATACTAGACAAAAGACGACCACGACAATAAAAGGCATGCTCTATGACAGTCCCTTCGACCAAGGCCAGTCCTCCCGCTGCGCGGCGGCAGCGTAAAAATGACCCCGAGTCCGTACGCGCCGATATTTTGGCGGTAGCCACCCGCGAATTCTCAGAAAAAGGCCTCTCTGGGGCACGGATCGATGAGATCGCCGAAAAAACCCGCGCCTCCAAGCGGATGATTTACTACTACTTTAATGATAAAGAAACGCTCTACCTGCATACATTAGAAGCCTCTTATCAAAAGGTACGCTTACAAGAGACCGAGCTTGATCTTGATCACTTAGCCCCGTTAGAAGCGCTTAGTCGACTGGTGAGGTTTACCTTCTGCCATCACGCTAAAAACCCTGACTTCATTCGTCTTGTGATGATCGAAAATATTCATCATGGCCGGTTTTTGGCGCAGTCAGAGCTGATTCAATCGCTGAATGCCGGAGTGATTGACGTACTCACCAACGTCTATAGCCGCGGCGTAGAGGAGGGGTGTTTTCGCGAAGGCCTGGATCCTCGGGAGCTGCACTGGCTGATTAGCGCGCTGTCATTTTTCAATGTCTCAAATCAGCACACCTTTTCGCAGATTTTTGATTGGCACCAAACCGCACCGGAGAATCAGCAAAAATTAGAGGAGCACGTTACCGATATGGTGCTGCGTTACGTACGCGCTGACGAGACACCGTCTTAATCGTGAGCATGCTTGCCCTTGTTGTCGACGTTTCCTGAGCTATTGTTTTCTACACCCGTCTAAGAGGAGGCCTCTGCCCATGCCTGCCGCGTTTTTAAAGCATCCCTTCATGAGTCAGCACGCTTTAGACGCGTGCAACGATGACGCCATGGTGCGTGCTATGCTGGCCTTTGAACTGGCCCTGGCCGACGTTCAGGAAGCCAGCGGAGCAGTGCCTGGTGGCATTAGCCAGCAAATGCGTGAGCAGCTTGAGCGCGCCAGCGTTAATGTCGCTGAGATCGCCGAGGGCATCGCCAGCGGTGGCAATGTGGCGATACCCTTCGTTAAGCAGAGCCGTGCACTGCTCGCCGATGATATCAAGCGCTACTGGCACCAGGGCGCGACCAGCCAGGACGTGGTCGATTCCGCCCTCATGCTGCTACTTAAGCCACGCTTAACAGCACTAGACGATCTGCTATTGCGCTGCCGCTCGGCGGCGACGGCGCTGATGGATACTCATATTGACACGCCCATGGTGGGGCGCACTCTGATGCAACAGGCGCTGCCGATTACCTTTGGGGTGAAGGTGGCTCACTGGGCCATAGGCCTTGAGCAAGCGCGCCGCCGTTTAAGCGCTGTTGAGCTACCCGTGCAGTTTGGTGGTGCGGTAGGCGTGCACTCAGGCTGGGATGACTTTGGGCTTGAGTGGATGGATGCGTTAGCCGAGCGGTTAGGCTTGGCGGTGCCGGTGCTGCCCTGGCATACCGACCGCTACCCTATTCACGACCTGGGTACGGCGTTGGATGCAGTCGCTGGGGCGGCTGAAAAAATTGCCCTGGACGTATCGCTGCTGACACAAACCGAAGTCGGTGAAGTGGCAGAACCTTCGGCGCCTGGGATGGGGGAGTCGTCCTCTATGCCTCATAAACGTAACCCAGTGCGCAGCGCGCTCATTCGCGGCGCAGCGCGGCAAGTCCATGGCCATACTAGTGTACTGATTAACGCTGCCGCCCAGCCCCTTGAGCGCGGTTTGGGCGAATGGCATGCGGAGTGGGCACCACTAATGGAGAGTGCGCTGTTGGTGGAAGGTGCGTTAGAGCAAGTCGCCGTGCTGCTGGAAGGGCTTGAGGTCTACCCCGACAACATGTCGCGCAATCTGATGGCTACTGGCGGCGGCATTATGGCTGAACCTGTGGCGCGATTACTTGCACCCAAACTAGGCCTGGATAAGGCGAAAGCCGTTAGCGCGGCGGCGGCGGAAATATCATTGCGTGAGTCGCGGCCCTATACCGAGGTACTGACAGAAGTACTCGCTGAATATCCTGATGCACAAGGCATTATTGATGACGATGCGCTGCACACAGCTTGCGACCCTGCTTTATACCTTGGTAGCAGCTTTGCCCAGGTTACGCGTGCTAAAAAATGGCTAATAAAAAATTAAGCTACTGAAAAATATGAATTTTACAAACTATCTTTAACAGTGGCACCTAAACGCTGGGCATCAAACGCCCGCTGTAGGGTTTGACCTAATTAGCGTTCGGCAGTAAGTTGTTCGCATTAAGAATCTATGTTCGCCAAACGAACAAGCTCCCTGCGATTCGCCAACGATCTGCTAAGAGGCATCCCATATGGCCGAGTTTCTCAGCTTGCATGACGCGGTAGCGCGCTACGTCCAAGACGGCGCCACCGTAGCTATGGAAGGCTTTACCCACCTCATCCCTTTTGCCGCGGGCCACGAAGTCATCCGCCAGAAAAAGCGTGAACTAACGCTAATTCGTATGACGCCCGATATTATCTACGATCAGTTGATTGGCGCGGGCTGCGCGAAAAAAGTGATTTTCTCTTGGGGGGGAAATCCCGGCGTGGGTTCGCTGCATCGCCTGCGCGATGCGGTTGAGAAAGGCTGGCCCCATAAGATCGACATTCTTGAGCATAGCCATGCGGCCATGGCCTGTGCTTTTGAGGCCGGTGCTGCAGGTTTGCCGCTGGCGGTGCTGCGCGGCTATGTGGGCAGCGAGTTGCCCAGTGTGAACGATCAAATCAAGTTCATTGAATGCCCGTTTACCGGTGAGCGGCTAGCCGCGGTGCCATCAGTGCGCCCGGACGTCTCGATCATTCACGCCCAGCGCGCCGACCGCCAAGGCAACGTGCTGGTGGAAGGGATTGTTGGCGTGCAGAAAGAAGCCGTGCTGGCGGCTAAACACAGCATCGTGACCGTAGAAGAAATCGTCGATGACCTGAAGTCGCACCCTAATGCCTGCGTGATTCCCGGCTGGGCCATCAGCGCCATTGCTGTGGCTGAGAAAGGCGCACTGCCTTCGTATACCCACGGCTATTACGGCCGCAGCAACCGCTTTTATAAAGAGTGGGATGCCATCGCCCGCGACCGCGATACTTTTACCCAGTGGCTTGATGACAACGTGTTTAACGTAGGAGACCAAGCCTGATGCGCCTTGAATATACCTCTTCTGAAATGATGTCCGTTACCGCCGCGCGGGCGCTTGAAAATGGCATGACATGCTTTGTGGGCATCGGCTTGCCTTCTGAGGCCGCCAACTTGGCGCGGCTGACCCACGCGCCTGACGTGGTGCTGATCTATGAGTCTGGCACGCTACAAACCAAGCCTGAGATTCTGCCGCTTTCGATCGGCGATGGCGAGCTGTGTGAGTCCGCGCTGACCACCGTGGCGGTGCCGGAAATGTTCCGCTACTGGCTGCAGGGTGGAAAGGTCAATGTCGGCTTTTTAGGCACCGCGCAAATCGACCGCTTTGCTAACCTTAACACCACGCTGATCGGTGATTACAAAGCGCCCAAGGTTCGCCTGCCGGGCGGCGGCGGCGCGCCCGAAATTGCCACTAACGCAGGCGAAGTATTTATTACGCTTAAGCACAGCAGGCGGGCATTTGTTAAAGACGTAGATTTTGTCACCACTCTCGGCTTTGGCCGCGACGGCAAAGGGCGCGATAACGTCCCCAATATTGGCAAAGGCCCCACCCGTGTGATTACCGACCTGTGCGTGATGAAACCCGACCCGGAGACGAAAGAGCTGGTGGTGGTGTCGCTGCATCCCGGTATTAATCGTAGCGACGTGATGGATGCGACGGGGTGGGAAGTGCGCTTTGCTGAGCAGCTTGAAAGCACGCCTGAGCCCAGCGAGAAAGAACTTGAGATCCTGCGCGAGCTGAAAGCCCGCACCGAACGCGCCCACGCGGGCGAATAAGGAGTCGGTCATGACAAACGTTTATTTATGTCACCCACGACGTACCGCCGTAGGCCGCTTTGGCGGCACGCTGGCAAGCGTGCGTCCGGACGATTTCGCGGCCACCATTTTTAAAGCCGTCCTGGCAGAAGCACCGAGTCTTGATCCCGCGGCGATTGAAGAAGTCTTTATGGGCTGTGCTAATCAGGCCGGTGAAGATAACCGCAACGTGGCGCGTATGGCGTCGCTGCTGGCGGGTCTTCCTACTTCGGTTCCCGGCACGACCATGAATCGCCTGTGTGGCTCGGGGATGGACGCCGTGGGCACCGCCTTTCGCGCCATTAAAGCGGGCGAGATGGCGCTGGCGCTGGCCGGTGGCGTGGAGTCCATGTCGCGGGCGCCCTTTGTGATGGGTAAAGCCGATCGCGCCTTCTCTCGTAGCCAAAAAATGGAAGACACCACCATTGGCTGGCGCTTTATCAACCCGCTAATGAAGAAAGCTTACGGCGTTGACTCCATGCCGGAGACAGCAGAAAACGTCGCCGAGCAGTTCAATATCTCCCGGGAAGATCAGGATGCGTTTGCGCTGCGCTCCCAGCAGAAAGCCGCGGCTGCCCAAAAAGCCGGCCGGTTTGTTCAAGAGATTACGGCGATCGAGATTCCCCGCCGTAAGCAGGCGCCGCTGATCTTTGATCAGGACGAGCACCTGCGGGAAACCACGCTGGAAAAACTGGCAGGTTTGCCTACCCCCTTTCGTGAAGGCGGCAGCGTTACCGCAGGCAACGCGTCGGGCGTCAACGACGGTGCGGCGGCGATGCTGGTGGCCAGCGAAGAAGCGGTTAAACAGCACGGTCTTCAGCCGATGGCGAAAATTATCGGTATGGCCACCGCAGGCGTCGAGCCGCGTATTATGGGTTACGGGCCGGTACCCGCTGTACAGAAGCTGCTGAAACGCACCGGTGTTTCTATTGACGAGATCGATGTATTTGAATTTAACGAGGCGTTCGCCGCCCAGGCACTGGCCTGCATGCGCGATTTGGGCTTGCAAGACGACGACCCTCGCGTGAATCCTAACGGCGGCGCGATCGCCCTGGGCCATCCACTGGGCATGTCCGGTGCACGTCTGTTAATGACGGCCGCGCATGAGCTGCAAAACAGCGGCAAACGCTACGCGCTGTGCACCATGTGTGTGGGTGTTGGCCAAGGTATCGCTACACTGATTGAGCGGGTTTAACGGAGGCTTTATGGCATTTCACACGATCAATGGTCGCAGCGTGGCCTACCGGCTGCTCGGGTCAGAGGCCAATCCACTCGTGGTGCTGGCGCATCCGCTGGGCATGAGCCAGGCGGTATGGGATGACGTTATTCCTGCGCTACTGCCTAGCTATCGAGTGCTCACCTGGGATCTACCCGGCCATGGCGCCAGCCAAGCCGTAAGCGGTGAGCAGATCACGCCCGCTGACCTCGCCGCAGAGGCGCTTGCGCTGGTGGAGCTTGCAGGTGCTGTACGCTTTCACTTCGCAGGCACCTCCATTGGCGGCGTCGTCGGCCAGCAGTTGATTGCAGAGCATAGCGATCGCCTACTTTCCGCTACGCTGACCAACACCGGCGCGGTGATCGGTAACCCGGATCTCTGGAACACGCGTGCAGGTCGTGTGCGTCAGGAAAGCTTGGCGGCGATGTCTCAAGAGATTGTGCCGCGCTGGTTTGCTCCGGCGGCGTTTGAGGCTGCTCCCGCGCTGAAAGCGGGCTGGTGTGTTCAGATGGGCCGTGGTGATGATGAGTCCTACGCCCAGCTGTGCGAAATGCTGGGCCGCGATACGTTCACTGGAAAGCTTTCAGGTAAGCACCTCCCTCATAAGGTCGTCCCTAATAAAGTCAAAGTACAGCTGTTGGGTGGCAGTGAAGACCTTGCCACGCCGCCCGCGACGCTGGAAGCACTTGCTGCTGAACTCGATGGTGCACCGCTGGACATTTTTGACGGCGTGGGGCACGTGCCCTCAGTAGAAGCACCGGCGCTCTTTGCCGAGAAACTGCTCGCGATTTTAGCCGTTGATTTAGGCGACGTGGCGAACCAAGGCGTGGCTTACGCCACTGGCCTGCAGACGCGCAAGCAGGTGTTAGGCGAGGAGCACGTGGCGCGCTCCACCGCTAACGCTAACAGTTTAGATGCCTCTTTTCAGCAGATGATTACCCGCTTGGCCTGGGGCGAGCTGTGGAGCAACGACGACTTAACACGCCGTGAGCGCAGCATGATTACCACCGGCATTTTGGCTGCGCTTGGCCGTGAAGAGCTCACGCTGCACTTAAAAACAGCTAAACGAATTGGGCTAACCGAAGCCGAGCTGCGCCAGGTATTGATGCATGTTGCGATTTACGGCGGTGTACCTGCGGCTAACCACGCCTTTGCGCTCGCTAAAGAGCTGGGCTGGGGCGAGTAAAGAGTCAAAATAACGGACGAGAGGGAAGGGCAATGACCCATGACAATAATAAGCGCTTTGTAGCGCGCGACCGCAGTTGGCATCCGCCCGCCTATGCACCGGGCTATAAAACCTCGGTGGCGCGCTCGCCCCAGCAGGCGCTGGTGAGTATGCAGCAGCCAACGGCATCGGAGCTGACCGGCCCGGATTTTAGTCACCTGCGCATGGGGCCACACGATAACGACCTGCTGCTGAACTTTCGCCAGGATGCGAGCCTGGGCGGGCTCCCCCAGGGCGAACGAGTTATGATGTTTGGCCGAGTGGTGGATCAGTTTGGCAAGCCCGTACCGCACACCCTGGTGGAAATGTGGCAAGCCAATGCGGGCGGGCGTTATCGGCATAAAAACGATAAGTATTTAGCACCGCTGGATCCTAATTTCGGCGGTGTAGGGCGCTGCCTGACCGATGATAAGGGTTTTTATCGCTTCCGTACCGTCAAGCCTGGCCCCTACCCGTGGCCCAACGATATGAACAGCTGGCGGCCTGCCCATATCCACGTATCGGTGACCGGCCCCTCGATCTCTACTCGATTAATCACGCAGATGTATTTTGAGGGCGACCCGCTTATTCCTTTTTGCCCCATCGTACATACGCTGAAAGACCCTCTTGCGGTTGAGACGATGATTGGACGGCTTGATATGGCCCATAGCAAGCCGATGGACTTCCTCGCCTATCGTTTTGACGTGGTCGTGCGCGGTGAGCTGCAGACCTTCTTCGAAAATCAATAGTTGAAAACCAATAGTTGAAAACCAATAAGGGCAGGGCATACATCATGAATCAGCCTAACAGCCAGCCGACCAGCGATCTGATGCTACGTGAAACCGCCTCACAAACCGCTGGCCCCTACGTGCATATTGGCCTGGCCCTCGCCTCAGCGGGCAACCCCGTGCGGGATGAAGAGATCTGGAACGAGATGGTCAAGCCCGACGCCGAGGGCGAGCATATTGAGCTCGTCGGTACCGTGATTGACGGCAATGGCGATTTAGTGCGCGATGCATTTATAGAAGCATGGCAAGCCGATGCTAACGGCACCTACCAGGCCGATTATGATCTCAGCAAGCCGTTCAATAGCTTTGGGCGCACCGCGACCACCTTTGACCATGGCAGCGAGTGGTCACTCACCACGATCAAACCCGGTGCGGTGAAGCACCCCAACGGCCAATGGATGGCGCCGCATATTAACCTGACGATCTTTGCCCGGGGCGTCAATGTCCACCTCCAGACACGCCTCTATTTTGAAGATGAGACCGAAGCTAATAATAAGTGCCCGGTGCTTTCACGTATCGAATCTCCAGTGCGCCGGCAAACGCTGATCGCCAAGCATGAAGAGGTTGATGGCAAGGTACGTTATCGTTTGGATATCTGCCTGCAGGGCAAAGGCGAGACGGTGTTTTTTGATTTCTAGTCGTATCAATG
The DNA here is from genome assembly GCF_019722725.1 of Vreelandella profundi. Classification (NCBI taxonomy): domain Bacteria; kingdom Pseudomonadati; phylum Pseudomonadota; class Gammaproteobacteria; order Oceanospirillales; family Halomonadaceae; genus Vreelandella; species Vreelandella profundi. The sequence goes on along the minus strand of NZ_CP077941.1, from coordinate 3,503,299 downwards.
GCCACTATCGTCGATAAAAGAAAAAGCGTTGCTCATGAGTGGGCAGCGTTTTTTTGCTTGGCTGCGACCTTGGTCGAGCGTAAATCTTGTAAAAGTCCAACTGTATCCTGTCATTATGCTTTTAAGTAAAGGCACTATGGCATCAACTCTGATGGTATAAGGCTGGAAGGTAAAAAGACCGTACTGATGAGTCTGAACATAGACGAATGTCGATTAGCCCTACGTCAGATAGTGAACTAATGTGGTTGCTTAAAGCGAACTAGTATTCGCCATACGAACTTACAATAATCCAAGAAAATCCGGAGACTCCAATGAAACTGTCCCTATCCCGGTGTGTGTTGGCAGCGACTATTGCTGGCCTTACCGTTAGTTCAGCACAAGCAGAAACCACGCTACGTATGGCGCACTTTTGGCCTGGCCCTTCAGGCGTTAATGAAGATGTTTTACAGGCATGGGCTGATACCATTGCCGAAGAGTCCAGTGGCGATCTAACGATTCAAATGTTTCCTGCCGGCACCTTAGCCAAACCCGATTCCATTTATGAGGCAGCCGCCAACGGTATTGCCGATATTGGCGCCACTGCCCAGGGCTATACTGCCGGCCGATTCCCTCTCTCTCAGATCGTTGAATTACCTGGGGTGGCGAGTACGGCAACGCAAGGTGCTTGCGTGCTGCAGACGCTTTTTGATGATGGCCATCTAGATAGCGAATACGCAGATACTCGCCCGTTATTCATGTTCACCACTGGTCCTGGTGGCATCCACACCATCGATACCGATGTGCAAACGCCTGCTGATCTCGAAGGACTGCGCATCCGCCGTCCCACTGCGGTGGCGGGCGAAATGCTGGAAAATATGGGTGCAAGCCCGGTGGGCATGCCAGCGCCAGATATCTATACCTCCATGCAACGCGGCGTGATTGATGGCCTGAGTTTCCCCTGGGAAGGCTTAAAAGGTTTTCGTGTTAATGAGCTAGTCAGCTATCACACCGAAGTTCCTTTCTATACGCTGATCTTTGTCGCCACCATGAATCAGCGTGCTTATGACGGCTTATCGCCCGAGCAGCAAGCGATCATCGACAATAACTCAGGCATGAAATGGGCTGAAAAAGCGGGTGAAGTGTTTGACCGTCTTGACGTAGAAGGCAAGCAACAAGCTGTCGATGCAGGCCATACCATTCGTGAAATTGAAAATCCGCTTGAGCATCCTGACTGGAAAGAACCGCTCGAAACCGGGATTGAAAACTACCTGACGCAGCTTGAAGAGCGCGGTCTGGATCAGGCACGTGACGTCTATCAGGCAGCGTTAACGGCCAGCGAGTCTTGTAGCGCCCAATAGGGGTAATGTGTCATGCAGTCTACTCTCTACCGGGCCAGCCATTGGCTGGCCCTTGTTTGTCGCCTGGTGGCCGGGGCCGCATTGATTGGCCTGCTGTCGGTGACTATTGCCGATGTCAGCACGCGCTATCTTGCTCGGCTAACGGAGGGCGCTATCGCGCTGCGCGTCTCCGGCAGCGTGGAGTTGGTGAGCTATTTCATGCTGTTTGCGCTACTGGCAGCCATGGCCGCGAATGTCGAAAAAAGCCAAGTCGTTGTGGAAGCGTTCTCTCATCGCTTGCCACAAGCGATAAAAAATCGCCTGCAAGGCGTTTTTTTACTTGGGTTCACGGCGCTGGGGCTAATTCTTTTTGTTGGGCTGTTGGATTCGGCAGCCGCGGCGACTCGATACGGGGAAATAACCCAAGACCTGCGATTGCCCATGGGGCCGATTTACCAGTTGGCAGCGGTGCTCAGTTTGCTATTGGGAATACGTAGCTTGATTCATGCCCTGCTAGGCGTTATTTACGCTGCGGGTGAGGAGCCAGCGCATGGGGAGTGAAGCAATTGGGGCCATAGGGCTAGGGTTTTTATTGGTACTGATGATTCTGCGCGTACCGGTTGCTCTCACGATGCTGATTGTTGGTGTGGTGGGCTTTGCCCAGATCATTAGTTGGGAGGCGGCGGTCGCCCAGTTAAAAACCGTGCCGGTAGAGGTACTTTCCAATTACAGTTTCAGCGCGGTGCCCATGTTTATTTTAATGGGCGTGCTGGCGGCCCATTCGGGGATGGCTGGCAAGCTATTTGATTCGACTCGCATCATTTGTGGGGGCTGGAAGGGTGGCCTTGCCATCGCTGCCGTCGGATCTTGCGGCATCTTCTCTGCCATTTCCGGCTCATCGCTGGCGACGGCGAGTACCATGACCCGGGTGGCGCTGCCGGAGATGGAGCGCTACGGCTATCACCGTGGTTTAGCGACCGGGGCGCTTGCCGCAGGCGGCACATTGGGCATCATGATTCCGCCCAGCATCGCGCTGCTGATCTACGCCATCCTTACTGAGCAGTCCGTTGGCGATATGTTCATGGCCGGGTTGATTCCTGGCCTGCTGGGTCTGGTGATGTATTCACTGACTATTACGGTGGTGATGTATCTACGCCCATCCCTGGCAGTAGCGGGCGAGCCCACAGCGTGGAAAGAGAAGCTGCTCTCGCTAACCGGTTTAGTGCCATTTTTTGGCGTTTTCCTGGTGATGATTTTAGGGATCTATTTTGGAGCCTTTACCCCCACCGAAGGTGCCAGTGTCGGCGCATTTGCTACCTTAATTTATGCCCTCGTAAAAGGCATGCGCAGCGCCCAGCTGTGGCGCAGCGTACAGGAAACGCTGGCGCTCTCTGCGGTGGTGTTTTTTATGCTAGTAGGTGCTGAAACGCTGGGTTACTTTATCTCGGTGTCGCGTATTTCATTTTCCATTACTGACATGCTCTATGGCATGGATCTCACCCCCATTGTGGTGGTGCTGTGCATCCTGGCGCTCTACTTTGTGCTGGGCATGTTTATGGACTCCATCGCGATGTTGGTGATCACCGTGCCGGTGGTGTACCCGATCATTCAGGCGATGGGGATCGATCCTGTATGGTTCGGTATTCTTACCGTACTGACCGTAGAGCTGGGACTAATGACCCCGCCGGTGGGGATGAACGTGTTTGTGATTAAAGCGATGGCGCCGCATGTCGGGCTGGGGGAGATTTTTAAAGGGGTCGCGCCCTTTGTGGTGTCTGATTTACTTCGTTTAACTCTCCTAATCCTTTTTCCCGTGCTATCCACCTACTTCTTGCTCTAAACGGTGTTAATACTCTTGCGACTGACGAATCCGGAAGTCGCGCGGCGAAAGGGCGGTATTGCGCTTAAAAAAGCGCGTGAAGTAGGCCGGTTCAGAGAAGCCTAAGCTGTCGGAGACTTGCCCGATGGTCATATTGGTATAGGTGAGCTGGCGCTTGGCCTCAAGCATAAGGCGCTCATGCAGCAACTGCAGGGCGCTGCGGCCGGCGAGCTGGCGGCAGAGCATATTCAGGTGTGCGCTACTGACACCTACCTGCTCGGCTAACTGTTCAATACCTGGCTGCTCGCGGTAGTGAGCTTCGACCAATGCTTGAAGGTTTTCAAGGTGCTGACGACCCTTATCGTGCTGGCGAGGGCCATGGCGCTTTGAAGGCCTGTCAGGGTAAGCGGTAAGGCGCGATAACTCGACGACTAAGGCCTGTACCAGCGCTTCAAGCAATCGGTTTCTGCCAGGTGCCGGCTGGCGGTACTCCTGGTCAATTTGCTGAGTCAGCGTTGCAATGCGCTGGGTGTTGGCGGGCTGATTAAGGCGTAGAAAATCAGCTTTGCGTAGCGCGCTGCTTTCTCCCATTAACTCGTTGAGGTGGTCGGCCAATGGCTTTGCCAGGGTAATAATGTGGCCGCCGATATCGGTAGAAAAATGAAAGCCATGGATAGCCATCGCGGGCACAATAATGGTCACCGCACCTTCAAGGTTGTGCCTAGCCCCTTCCAGTTCTAGCGCCAGACTGCCGTGACTGATAAATAGAATATGCACTAAATCAACATGTCGGTGAGGGCGAATGCGCCAATCATGCAGGCGGCTGCGCTCGGGAATTGACTCACAGTGCAGTAAGTCCGGCGTCGGCCAGTGCTGGGTTTCACCGTATAGCTTGAACACGGGAACATGTGTTGTCGTTGATATTTTCACGCGCTGCTCCTCATGCGACTAATGTCGTGCGATAACGCTGTAAAAGTCCAACTAATCTTTTCATTCATGCCTTATTATGCACACCGTTTCATTGAAAAATACAAGTCATCAGCGTTTATATAATGACAACGATGAGGCCCCCTATGAAAACGCAGGTCGCGATTATTGGCGCAGGCCCTTCTGGTCTATTGCTGGGCCAGCTACTGCAGCGCCAAGGCATTGATAACGTAATTGTTGAGCGGCGTAACGGTGAGTATGTGTTGAGCCGTATCCGCGCCGGTGTGCTTGAGCAGGGCATGGTGGACTTACTGCGCGAAGCGGGTGTTGACCAGCGCATGGATGAAGAGGGCTTACCCCACGATGGTTTTGAGCTTGTTTTCGATAATCGCCGCGTGCGGGTCGCACTGGATGAGCTGACCGGTGGTAGTAAAGTGATGGTTTACGGCCAAACGGAGGTCACCCGGGATCTAATGGAGGCGCGCGAAGCCGCTGGTGCAACCACGCTTTATGAAGCAGAAAACGTCCAGCCCCACGACCTGGAGAGTGACAACCCCTATCTCACCTTTGAGCACAACGGTGAAACGGTCAGGCTTGACTGCGACTACATCGCCGGTTGCGATGGCTATCATGGCGTCTCCCGCCAGGCAATTCCTCAAGACCGCATCAAAGAGTTCGAAAAAGTCTACCCGTTCGGCTGGCTGGGTATGCTTTCGGAGACCCCGCCGGTGTCCGATGAGCTGATCTATGCGCGCCATGAGCGCGGCTTTAGCCTGTGCAGCATGCGCTCTGCGACCCGCAGCCGTTACTACCTCCAAGTGCCGTTAGAGGAAAAGGTAGAAGACTGGTCTGACGGGCGTTTTTGGGAGGAGCTTAAGCGTCGCCTACCTGACGAGGTGGCCGCAAAGCTTGTCACGGGTCCTTCGATCGAGAAAAGCATCGCGCCGCTGCGTAGCTATGTGGTTGAACCGATGCAGTACGGTCGGCTGTTCCTGGTCGGCGATGCGGCGCATATTGTGCCGCCCACCGGTGCGAAGGGGCTTAATCTGGCCGCGAGCGATGTGAATACGCTTTACCGTCTGATGATGAAGGTCTACCAGGAAGGGCGCACGGACTTGATCGAGCGCTACTCTCAAACCTGCCTGAAACGCATCTGGAAGGCGGAGCGCTTCTCCTGGTGGATGACCTCTATGCTGCATAATTTTTCCGATGAGGAAGATTTTAACAGCCGCATGCAGCTAGCTGAATTGGACTACGTCACTGGCTCTCAAGCGGGGATGACCACCATTGCGGAAAACTACGTGGGTCTGCCTTACGAGTCGCTTGAGTAGAGCTTAATAGCTATAGCTAAAATGCCAACCTTCTGTTACCTAGTTTCTGCATGTTTTTTTAAAGTATCGAGCAAAAACGCAATTGCGCGATACACTCTTACAGTGGATGTATCATTGCGTATCTACGCTTGAACAATACGGGATTGCCGTATTTCATTATTTGCTTTGGGGCACGAAGAGGAACGCAAAATGGCAAAAATATTACAAGAATTCCGTGAATTTGCGGTGAAAGGCAACGTCATTGATATGGCGGTGGGTATCATTATCGGCGGTGCTTTTACGCTAATCGTGCAGAGCCTTGTCAAGGATGTCATGAACCCGATTATCGGCCTACTGGTGGGTGGGGTCGACTTCTCCAACTTATTTATCGTGCTCAGTCAAGGCACCGTTGCAGGACCTTACCCCACGTTGGCGGCCGCTCAGGTTGCTGGTGCAGTTACCCTAAACGTTGGGCTGTTTATCAATGCGGTGGTCGGCTTCACAATTGTGGCCTTCGTTGTCTTTATGCTGGTAAGAACGATTAACCGCTTAAAGCGTGAAGAAGTGCAAGCGCCCAAAAGCCCTGTCGAGAAGTCCTGCCCGCAATGCCTCATGACCGTGCCCATCAAAGCTACCCGGTGCGGCCACTGCACCTCCGAGCTGCCGGTGCCCACAGAGGCAGAACAGCAGTCTGTTAATGCAGCGTCGACGCCATTGCAATCTTAATAGTGATGTATAAAAAAACGGGTGCCAAAAGGGCACCCGTTTTTATGTGGATACGTTAAGCGTGTTTTTTAGCCGCTTTTGTATCAGGGGTTTGGCTATCACCTGCATCGCTTGGCTGAGGCAGCGAGGGCAGCGATTTAGCCAGCATTTCAACGCTGTGACGATAGTACAGCTGGCTTTTGTTGTGCTCACCCATACTGGCGTAAAGGCGCGCAAGCTCTGCGCATACTTCGCCGTTGGGGCGCTGGCGCTGGCTGGCTTCAAAGTATTCCAGCGCCTTTTCCCATTTGCCGGTGCGCAGAGAGAGACGGCCGCAGGTCAGTAACAGCTCCGGATCATTAGGTCGCTCTTGCAGCCATTTCTCTGCTTTTGCCAGCTGTCTTGCTGGGTCAACCTTCAGCAGGCCGTAGCGTTTGACTAAGCGCGCATCCCAATGATGGTCAAGCGAATGGTTAAGCAGGCGCTCGGCAATAAACTCTTCATTGGCTTGAATCAGGGCTTCGCAATAAATAGCGATAAGCTCTGTATTGCCGCGCATATAGTCAGGCATATCCGCCCACAGTCCACGCACACGCTCAACGTTGGTTGGGTTTTTGGCCTCAAAGACAATCAGCTCACGGTAGGCTTTAAACTCTAACTGCTCACGCTCTGATTGAGAAATCAGCTTTTGCGCCGCCAGCCTTGGAATCAAACGCCGCAGGCCTTCCCAGTCGTTGACGCTTACATGCACCTGCTTCAGGAGCTTGAGCACCTGCGGGTGATTAGAAAGCTTTTTGTCCAGTCGATTGAGAATCGCCAGGGCTTCTTCGGGCTGCTGGCGCTCAATCATCATTTGCGCCTGCATCAGGCCAACGGCTGTATCGGCGCCTTGCGTTGAGAGCTGGGCCTGGTTGAGGTGCTCTTGAGACTTAGCGTGGTTGCCTTGGTAGTGGGCGGCCAGCGCTGCCGATAGGTAATTAACCAGCGGTGTACTGGAGTCATCGGCAGCGTTAGCCAAGGTTTTCTCGGCTTTTTTCCAACGACCTTCGGTTAGCGCGACGAGGCCACGCACGGTGCGCTGCATAGCGCGGCGGTTGCGAGCGCGACTGTTCCAGCTGCGAAAACGGCCCATCGGGCGAATAATGCCGCTTAGCAAGCGCAAAACGAAATGTAGGACAACAAACGCGGCAAACAGCAATACCAGACCAAACCAAAACGAGGTTTGTATGGAAGTGTCACCAACGCGGATAAGCCAGTAGCCGGGCACCGCCATCATCATTTGCCCAAAGAGGGCACCGACGGCGAGGCCAGCGACAATCAGCAGAACAAGTTTTCTCATGCATCACCTCCGCTTTGGCCACGCGTCTCATGGCGGTTCTCAATAAACCGCGTGAGTTCCTGCTGAGAAGCGCTGATGTCCGGCAGCTCCGGTTTTATCTCGGCCTGCTGAAGCTCTTGAAGGCGCGCGATAACGTTTTGCGTTTCTTCGCGGTCGGTATCGTAATAGTCGTTAAGAAGCCCCAACGCTTTATCAAGGCTGGCCTGATACAGATCTTGCTCTTCTTTTAGCAGAGCGAGTTGGGACTGCTCTAAGATTAAGCGCAGGCTCTGGCGCAGGTACGACTCTTGCTCGGGCGTCACAAGCGCTTCCAGCGCTTCATCGTGATGGCGAACCACCACCAGATCTTTCAGCTCTTGGCCGAAGCGTGCTAACTGGCGCTGGAACGTACCGGTAGGCGGCTGTTCGATGCCGGACGTTACCGCGCGCTCTTCAATTTCTTGCGAAAGCCGCAGATTGGCAACCTGTTCCTGCTGTGCATTTAGCGCTAAGTAGAGGCCGGTACGGTCAACCTGAGGCACGCCATCAAGGGCGGCTAGCTCATTGGCAATTTCGCGGCGTACCGGCGTTAATGCTGGATTTTCGGCATCGACAAGGCGCGCGTCAGCGGTGCGCAGCAGCGCAGCCGCGCCGTTAACATCGCCCTCTAACTGCAGGCGTTGATTAGCCAGGCGCAGCAGATATGCGGCTTCGGCGTGCAGCCAATCGCGCTCGTCGGTGTCCTGCTCTTGGGAGAGTTGATCCAGCACTTGGCCCAAGGTCTCATCGACTTCGCTGCGGTAGCTGCCAAATTCGTCGCGCAGCTCGCTGAGGGTACCTTGCAGTGCCTCTTCGCGCTCCGCCTCGCCGCCGTCTAGGCGCGATGCCAGCTCGCTCACCGACTGCTGCGATGCGTTACTTTCGGCTTTCTGGGTCAGTTCATCAATGCGCTGCTGCTGGCTATCAAGGCGCTGCCAGCCCTGCCAGGCGACGAGCGCCAAGACGACTGCCACGATAATCACTAGCACAATAGCCAAGAGGCCGCCCTTACCGCCGCCGCCTTTGCTCGTATTGCTGGGTGGCGGCGTGCCGCCGGTCGCACTGCCGGTAGGCGATTTCGGTGGTGTTGGTTTTGATGGTGCAGGCTTGGCTGATGCCGCACTGGGTGATGATGCTGTGCTGGGTGCTGGCGAAGGTGAGCTTGTTGCTGGGGTCGATGAACTGGGCGCGGAAGCGCCTGGCGACGTGGGCGCGACCGTTGCGCTGGCTGCCGGCGAGACTGCGCTGCTTGCGCCGCCCTTGCCACGGCGCCGCGAACGATGGTTATTAGCACCACTTTGATTATTAGCACCGCTTTGAGAGGACGGCGGTGAACTCGGCGGCGTAGTTGGCGTGCTGGGCTCAGACGTGCTGCTAGTGGCAGCGGCCGTGTCGGTCGTTTTAGGGACGCCTTGAGAGGCATCGGCGGATGTCGGTTGAACATCGCCTTGATCGTTTACTTGTTTGCTCATCTGTCGCTAGCCCTTAGTAAGTTCCTTGATCGACATCGGCACCCTGTGGGTCGCAAGTCTCCAACGCCGCTATCAACGCAGCCGACGTTGCTCCAGACGCCACCTTGAGGTTACAAAAACCTAGTATGCCAGCCAGTGTAGCCAAACGGCGACTGGAAACGATTAGCGGTTGGTTGAAGGCCGCCTGATGACACCATTTTGCCAGATGTTCCAGCAGTTCGCTGCTGGTGACGATCAACGCCCGATAATTACCTGAAAAAAGATACGCCTGCAGGGCGGGCGCAAGGGGTTGAAGCGTACGCCGGTAAACGGCGATGCGGCTTACCTTTGCTCCCCGTGCGGCCAGCGTTTCCGCCAGCAGTGCCCGCCCGCCTTCACCGGCCACTAATAGAATACGCTGATGCGCCAGCTGCTGCAGCGACGCAAGTGCCAGCAGCGCTTCGCTGGTGTCTTCCCCCGCATCGGCTGGGGGCAGGTGTACGCGCACGCCTAGCTGATCATAAAGCGTGCTCGCGGTAGCGCTACCCACGCTGTAGTAGTCAATCCCAACGGGAAGCTGTGGCCAGTAGCGGTCTAATGCCTCGGCCAAGCAAACGGCGGCGAAGGGGCTGATAACGACTATCTTATGGTACTGATCAATATCCAGCCACGTGCTTCGCATGGCAGCGTCTTCTGGCAGCGTTTCCAGCTGCATCACATTAAGTGATTCAACGCTTGCGCCCTGGCCGCGTAGCGCCGCGGCGAGCGCTTCTCCGCGCTCGCCAGGGCGGCAGATGAGAACCGGTTGGCTCATATTTCTCGACCGTAAACCTCTTCCAAAATATCACCTGCGCCTTGGTCGAGCAGGTCTTCTGCAACGCGAATGCCCAGCGCTTCAGGCTCATGCATTGAGCCACTGCCTTCGGCGCGAAGCACTTCTGTACCCTCTGGGTTGCCCACTAAGCCGCGTAGCCACAGCGTTTCGTTGGCAAGATCTAGTATGGCATGGCCTGCGATAGGCACCTGACAGCCGCCATCGAGTCGCGTATTCATCGCTCTTTCTGCGCGTACCCGAGTGGCAGTGTCAGGGTCATCCAGTGGCGCGAGCAGGCTGATAAGCTCAGGATCATGCAGGCGGCACTCAATGCCTAACGCCCCTTGACCACAGGCAGGTAGGCACACTTCAGGTGGCAGCGCCTGAGCAATGCGAGCGTCTAAGCCCAAACGTTTAAGCCCTGAAGAGGCGAGAATAATGGCATCAAAATCGCCAGCGTCTAATTTTGCGAGTCGTGTTTGCACATTGCCGCGCAGATTAAGAATTTGTAGGTCAGGACGGACTTCGCGCATTTGCAGTCCACGGCGCAGGCTGGCGGTGCCAATGCGCGCGCCTTCAGGCAGCTCATCGAGGCTTGCGTAGTGGTTAGACACAAACGCATCGGTAGGGTCGGCTCCTTCCAAAATGATCGAGAGGCCCAATCCTTCTGGGAAGTGCATCGGCACGTCTTTCATGGAGTGGACGGCAATATCGGCACGGCCATCAAGCATCGCATCTTCAAGTTCTTTGACGAACAGTCCTTTCCCGCCAATCTTAGAAAGCGGCGTATCGATTATTTTATCGCCCTTGGTAGAAAGGGGGACAAGTTCGACCTCAAGACCGCTGTGCTCTGCCATTAAGCGGTCACGAACGTACTCAGCCTGCCACATGGCCAGTTGGCTTTTACGCGTGGCAATGCGCAATTTGGTAATTGATAGCACGTTATTCTCCCCTGTACCGCAGACACGGCGACTCACACTATGATGCCCCTATCATAAAGCACCGGGCGCCACAGTAAAAACGGCATGCCGCTGAGCGGGACGACTCTGGTACACTTTCCGTCAACGACTCCATTGTTTTGTCAGCAGGATATATCTCCGATGAGCCAAGCTACTAATCAGTCTTGGGGCGGTCGCTTTAGCGAGCCCACCGATGCCTTTGTTGCCCGTTTTACCGCGTCTGTCACCTTTGATCAGCGCCTAGCCCGGCAGGACATTCAGGGCTCCATTGCCCATGCCACCATGCTGGCCCGCGTAGGCGTACTGACCGATGACGAGCGCGACGCCATTATCAACGGCCTGAACGAGATTCAGGGCGAGATCGAGCGCGGCGAATTCAACTGGTCGGTGCCGCTTGAAGACGTGCACATGAACATCGAGGCGCGGCTGACCGATAAAATTGGTATTACCGGCAAGAAGCTGCATACCGGACGTTCGCGAAACGACCAGGTAGCCACCGATATTCGTCTGTTCATGCGCGATGAAATCGATGTCATTGAAGTAGAGCTTAAGCGCCTGCGCGAAGGCATGATTGAGCTGGCTGACCGTGAAGCCGACACCATCATGCCGGGCTTTACCCACCTACAAACGGCTCAGCCGGTAACCTTCGGCCACCACATTTTAGCGTGGCAAGAAATGCTGTCGCGGGATCATGAGCGCCTGTTGGATTGTCGCAAACGCGTCAACGTGATGCCGCTGGGCGCCGCTGCCCTAGCGGGAACGACCTATCCGATTGATCGCCACGTCACCGCAGAGCTTCTAGGCTTTGACCGTCCGGCGGAAAATTCGCTAGACGCCGTGTCAGATCGTGACTTCGCGATCGAATTCACAAGCTTTGCCAGCATTTTGTTGATGCATCTATCGCGCATGAGCGAAGAGCTGGTGCTGTGGACCAGCGCTCAGTTCAACTTTATCGACCTGCCCGACCGCTTCTGCACCGGCTCATCCATTATGCCGCAGAAGAAAAACCCGGACGTGCCCGAGCTGGTGCGCGGTAAAACCGGCCGCGTGTATGGCCATTTAATGGCGCTGCTGACGCTGATGAAATCCCAGCCGTTGGCTTACAACAAAGACAACCAAGAAGATAAAGAGCCGCTGTTTGATGCCGTAGATACCGTGCGCGACTGCTTGAAAGCCTTCGCCGATATGGTGCCTGCCATTGAACCGAAAAAAGCCAGCATGGTTGAAGCGGCGCGGCGTGGGTTTTCGACCGCGACGGATCTCGCCGATTATCTGGTTCGCAAGGGCGTTGCTTTCCGCGATGCCCATGAAATTGTCGGTCACTCGGTGGCCTACGGTCTGAAAACGGAAAAAGACCTCTCTGAAATGAGTCTTGAAGAGCTCAAGCAATTCTCCGACATCATTGAGCAGGATGTTTTTGAGGTGTTGACCCTTGAAGGTTCGGTGGCCGCGCGTAATCACATTGGCGGCACCGCGCCGAATCAAGTGCGTGCTGCTGCCCAGCGCGCGCGCGATGCGCTAAGCGCACTCAAGGCAGGTGCGGCATGAAAACGTTAGCACTGATGGTACTGCTGGTGGCAAGCCTGGCCGGTTTAGCTGGCTGCGGGCAAAAAGGGCCGCTTTATCTGCCGGACGATGCGCCCGCCATCGAACAGTCTGACGAGCAGCCTAGCCGAGCGGCTGAATAGAGCGCCACTGGCCTAGGAAAAGGGGAGAGCCACATGGATTATTTTAACTACCGCGATGGCGTGCTGTACGCCGAAGATGTGCCGCTGTCACGGATCGCTAACGAATACGGCACGCCTTGCTACGTCTATTCAAAAGCGACCTTTGAACGTCACTTTCGGGCCTATACCGAAGCGCTGGGCAGTCATCCGCATCTGATTTGTTACGCAGTAAAAGCCAACTCTAACTTGGCGGTGCTGGGCCTGCTCGCCAAGCTTGGCGCAGGGTTTGACATTGTCTCGATCGGCGAGCTTGAGCGCGTGCTTAAAGCCGGCGGTGATCCGGCTAAGGTGGTGTTTTCCGGCGTAGCCAAGCAGCCCCACGAAATGGCCCGTGCGCTAGACGTGGGCATTAAGTGCTTTAACGTTGAGTCGCGCCCGGAGCTTGAGCGTTTAAATCGCGTTGCGGGCGAGCAGGGCAAGGTGGCGCCGGTGTCGCTGCGGGTCAACCCAGACGTTGACGCGGGTACGCACCCGTATATCTCGACGGGTTTGAAAGACAATAAGTTTGGCATCTCGATAGACGAAGCGTTGGCGGCCTATGAGCTAGCCGCCAGTTTGCCTAATCTTCAGGTCAAAGGGTTGGACTGCCATATCGGCTCGCAGCTAACCGAAACGGCTCCGTTCTTGGATGCACTGGAGCGGCTGCTGGTACTGATGGAGCGCCTGCGTGAGCGAGGCATCGAAATTGATCACCTCGACTTAGGCGGCGGTTTGGGCGTCACCTATCGCGATGAAAAGCCACCCCAGCCATTTGATTACGCTAGCCAGTTGCTGGCACGGCTATCGCGCTGGGAAGGTGGTGAAGCACTGACGCTACTGTTTGAGCCAGGGCGCTCGATTGCTGCCAATGCTGGCGTAATGCTGACGCGTGTTGAGTTTCTCAAGCCCGGTGAGACCAAAAACTTCGCCATTGTGGATGCGGCGATGAACGATTTGATTCGCCCTGCGCTGTATCAAGCATGGCAAGCAATTGTGCCGGTCGACACCCGCGAGGCGCGCGCGACTGCGCTTTACGACGTGGTTGGCCCGGTATGCGAGACTGGCGATTTCCTGGGTAAAGAGCGCGAGCTTTCGATCGCGGAAGGCGACCTGCTGGCGGTGCGCTCGGCGGGCGCCTACGGCTTTGTGATGGCTTCAAACTACAATAGCCGTCCTCGCGCCGCGGAGCTTATGGTCGATGGCGACAGCTGCCATGTCGTCCGGGCGCGTGAAACCGTGGCGAGCCTGTGGGCCGGCGAAGCGTTGCTGCCCGAAGGGGAACGCTGATGCTTCTGCACTTCACCAAAATGCATGGGTTGGGTAACGACTTTGTCATGGTGGATCTCGTCACGCAGCGCGCCCGGCTGGACGAGGCGCAAATCCGCGCGCTGGCAGACCGCCGTTTCGGCATTGGCTTTGACCAGCTGTTAGTGGTCGAGCCGCCCCGTGACCCGGACATGGATTTTCGCTACCGTATTTACAATGCAGATGGCAGTGAAGTGGAAAACTGCGGCAATGGAGCGCGCTGCTTTGCTCGCTTTGTACGCGATCAGCGGTTGACGCATAAACATGAAATTCATGTGGAAACAGCGGGCGGGCCGCTGGTATTAACCGTGCAGCTTGATGGAATGGTGCGTGTTGATATGGGGCGCCCGCGGTTTAGCCCTTTGGCTTTGCCGTTTGATGCGCCGGGCGACCAGCCGCTGCACCGGCTAGATGTGGGCGATGACACGCTGCAGATTGGCGTCGTCTCAATGGGCAATCCTCATGCGGTGCTGCAGGTCGAAAGCGTTGATAGCGCGCCGGTCGAGCGGCTTGGGCCGTTGATTGAGGCGCATCCTCGTTTTGCTAAGCGTGTTAACGTAGGCTTTATGCAGGTACTCTCACCTAGCGAAATACGCCTGCGCGTCTATGAACGCGGCAGTGGCGAAACGTTAGCTTGCGGTACGGGTGCCTGCGCGGCAGTGGCCAGCGGCATTCGTCAGGGGCTGCTGAAAAGCCCTGTGAAAGTGCATTTACCCGGTGGAGAACTCAGCATTGAGTGGCCTGACCCTGAAGGGGCGCTAACGATGGTGGGGCCCGCTACGCGCGTTTTTGATGGCCGCGTAGCAATCAATTAATTCGAGGAGAACGGCGATGTCACAAGCCCCTGAACCCCGCAAAACGCTCGATCCTGATCAAGTGGCGTTCTGGCTGGCGCGTCATCCCGATTTTTTCGTAGGCCGTGAAGGGTTATTGCAGCAGCTGCAAGTGCCCCATCCCAATATTGAGGGGGCTGTGTCGCTGCTGGAGCGGCTGGTATTTGATCTGCGTAAGCGTGCTGAAACCGCAGAGGGTCGTTTAGAGCACTTGTTAGAAACCGCTCGCCATAACGAGTCTCAGTATCGTCGGCTACGCGAAACGCTGATTGCATTGGTTGAGGCTCAAGACCGCGATGCATTGGCACAGGCGCTGGCGACTCAGCTGAGTGAGCGCTTTGAAACCCCGGCCATGGCGCTGTGGTGCCCGGCCACCTTAAGCGATGCCGAGCCGCAGCCGCCCCAGCCGCCGCGCCACGTGTTAGACCAGCATGCTAGTGCGCGCCTAGCCGCTATGTTGGATGGCCGCACTAGCCGCTGCGTTAAGCTCAGCGTTAGCGATTGGAAGTGTTTGCTGCCCCATGTTAAAGCACCGCGCAAAGCCGGCTCGTGCGCTATCTCGCGCCTCTCTGCTGGCGACCCGCTTGGCTACCTGGTGCTGGCAAGCCCCAGCCCCGATGCCTATCGAGCCAGCATGGACACGCTGTTCACCGAGTATCTAGGCGATATCGTCGCGCGCCTGCTGGTACGTCTAGGCGATCATGGCTAAGCCATTATCTATTGCAGATCGCATTGAGGCATTTTTAGCGGCGCTGACGGCCCATGCCAGCCCGGCGACCGTGGCGGCCTATCAGCATGACCTGGCGGCGCTGTGTACCTTCACAAATCGTCGCGATGTCACTGACCCTGCGGCGCTAGACACTGCCCTGCTACGCGCCTTTTTGGGCGCAGAGCGTAGCCGGGGCTTGGCGCCCCGAAGCTTGACGCGGCGTCGGGCAGCGCTGTCACGCTTTGCGGACTACCTGGTTAAACAGGACGTGCTGGTGGATAACCCGGTGGGGCTATTACGCACACCGAAGCAGCCAAGCCACCTGCCGCGTCCGGTCGATGTCGATGCGTTGGCGCGTTTTCTGGATACCCCCCATGACGGTTCACCCCTGGGCGTGCGCGATCAAGCCATTCTGGAACTGTTTTATTCCAGTGGCCTGCGGTTAGCTGAGCTTGCTGCGCTGGATCTGGGTGATTTGCAAAGCAGCCGAGTGAGGGTCATCGGTAAAGGAGGCAAGCCGCGCCAGGTACCGGTTGGGCGCCGAGCCCAGCAGGCACTGATCGACTGGCTTGGCTGTCGTTCTGCGCTGGCGCCTGCGGGAGAGCTGGCTTTATTTGTTGGCCAGCGCGGCGCGCGGCTAGGGCATCGCGCCATTCAAAAGCGCTTAGCACAGCTGTCACTGGCTCGAGGCTTGCCCGAGCATTTGCATCCTCACCGTTTGCGCCATTCTTTTGCCAGCCACCTGCTGGAATCAAGTCAAGACCTGCGCGCGGTACAAGAATTATTAGGACACGCTAATCTTTCGACGACCCAAATCTATACGCGGCTCGACTGGCAGCATCTGGCAACGAGCTACGATGCCGCTCATCCGCGCGCCAAACGCAGCCCTAGGAGTAAGTCATGACGGTGCTGAAGGCCATTACCTTCGATCTAGACGATACGTTGTGGGACAACCATGGCGTGATGTTACGCACTGAGGAAGGGCATTACCGCTGGTTGCTGGACGCGCTCAGCGCATGGCGTGCTGCGCGTCAAGAGCCAGCACTCGCGCTGGACCCGGTCAACGGCGGACAAGATTATCTGCAGCGTCGCTTACAGCTGGCTAAAGATGTGCCCGAACGGCGTGGCGACTTCACATGGCTGCGCTTACGCGCCCTGGAAGCTCAGTTAGAAGCTCAGGGTTTGACGCGCAGCGGCGCGTTGCTGTGGGCAGCTGCGGCGATGAACGAGTTTCATCGCCTGCGCATTCAGGTAACGCCTCATCCTGAAGCGACGGGGCTATTGACCGCATTGGCGGAGCGCTATCAGCTTGCCGCCATTACCAATGGCAATATCCATTTGGCGCGTCAGCCGCTGGCCGCTCACTTCCCTGTGGCCATTGCCGCGGGGGAGTTGCTGGCGCCCAAACCTGACCCCACGCCGTTTCTTACCGCGCTTGCACGTCTCAACGTCGCGCCGGAATGCGCGATGCACGTAGGTGATTCGTGGGAGGAAGACATTCTGCCTGCTCAGCGGCTGGGGATGCACGCCGTATGGATTGCCGCAGCGGGTGACGAGGTGCTGCCGCCGCGAGTGCATCGCATCGCCCATATTAAAGAGCTGCCCAGCGTACTTAAGCTGCTAGAAAACGAAGTATAAGCGCCGAACTATTCAGGCGGCGTGTGCAGCCATTGATCCAACTTCTTTGAAAGCGTGTCCACGCCGTCGCGCTTGAGCGATGAGAATAGCTGTACCGACACCAGGTCTTCCCACTCTTTGAGGCTCGAGCGTACTTTTTGCAATGCCGCGTTGGCAGGGCCTTTCTTTAGCTTGTCCGACTTGGTCAGCAGAATATGCACCGGCATTTCTCGCTGGTCAGCATAGCTGAGCATCATTTGATCGAACTCGGTCAGCGGATGACGCACATCCATCAACAGCACTAGGCCACGCAGGCTAAAGCGGTTACGCAGATACTCTGCTAGGTGCTTTTGCCACTCCAGTTTGACCGATTCAGGTACCTTGGCGTAGCCGTAGCCCGGGAGATCGACCAGCCTTCTAGCGTCGTCGTTCATGACGCGGAAAAAGTTGATTAACTGGGTACGACCCGGCGTGCGAGAGGTTCTCGCCAGGGCATTCTGTTGCGTTAATGCGTTGATAGCACTTGATTTACCGGCATTCGAACGCCCGGCAAAAGCAACTTCTGCACCGGTATCG
Organism: Vreelandella profundi; assembly: GCF_019722725.1. NCBI lineage: Bacteria > Pseudomonadati > Pseudomonadota > Gammaproteobacteria > Oceanospirillales > Halomonadaceae > Vreelandella > Vreelandella profundi. The sequence continues at coordinate 3,485,895 of NZ_CP077941.1, read as the reverse complement.
TCAGGGCATAGCGCTAGGGTAGGCGCGCTGATAACAAAACTTGCCGTGGGGTAGTTCAGCCGAGCGACAAGGCTATCATGAGGGGTAGACATGGATGTGATCCTGAAAAACGAACATAAAAGCGGCCTGCTCGGCGCACATGATACGAAAGAAAGAGCATAGAGCAGTGCCGCGACGAGTGACCCCTAAAGCAGCCCAGGGTTTTGATTCCCGCCGCCAGGGGTGATTCGTTATAATGCCAGCGGTATATCTCTGCGAGCTGAGGCGCTAGTGTACCATCGCGCTCTAGTCGGCAGCGACCAGCACATTCGTCAAATATAAACCGCTATGTGGAAGGGTAATGAGACAGTTACTGGCAAGCTTGGCCATTGCTATGGCCGTTGGCATCGCGCACGCCCAAGCGGACTTCCAGGCCGATGCGGATGCACCGGCGGGTCGCGAGCGTGCGCAGACGTGCGCTGCTTGCCATGGTCAAACCGGCATTAGCCCGGCGAGCGCCTTCCCTCACTTGGCAGGTCAACAAATGTCTTATCTGGCCAAGCAGATCATCGATATTCGTGATGGCGATCGCTTAGTGCCGCAAATGGCCGGTCAAGTGGACAGCTATTCAGATCAGGATGCGTGGGATGTCGCGGCGTTTTTCGCCGGATTAGATGCCCACCTGGGGCAAGCGAGCGATGCGGATGCGGACCTGCTGGCGCGTGGCGAAGAACTGTACCGCGCGGGCGATATGGCTATGGGCATACCCGCCTGTTCAGCCTGCCACTCGCCCACTGGCGTCGGTATCGGCAGTGCCGTTTACCCCGGGCTTTCTGGCCAGTATGCGCAGTACACGATCGCGATGCTGCAGGCGTTCGCTAACGGTGAGCGTGACAATGACCCTAATCATATGATGCAAGATATCGCGGCCAAGATGAGCGATAACGATATGCAAGCCGTCGCTAACTATTTGTTAGGCCTGAACTAGCCTTTGGAAGCCTAAACGTTTTTTTGTCAGGATTGCGAAACCTTGTCGGGCGCTAGTAATGTGTCGTAGAGGAGGGAACTCGCTACTATAGTGACTGTCACATCCTTCGCTTACCCATGGAGAATACACGCAATGTTTAAAACGCTAATGGTCGCAATGGCCGGCCTCGGACTTTCTGCGGCGGTGAGTGCCCAGGAACTAGTAGCAGGCCAGCAGTATGAGCTTCTTGAGACGCCGGTAGAAACGAACGTTGAAGACGGCCAAATCGAAGTGACCGAAGTGTTCTGGTTTGGTTGCCCGCACTGCTACCGCCTGCAAACGCCGGTTAATGAGTGGTACGAAACACTCGGCGATGACGTCAGCGTAGTGCATATGCCTGCCACCATGGGCGGCGATTGGAATACCCACGCGACCGCTTTCTATGCGGCTGAATCGCTGGGTATCGAAGATGAGCTGCACGCCGATTTCTTTAATGCCATTCATCAGGAAAAGCAGTCACTAACCGATCCTGATGATATCGCTGAGTTCTTTGCCAACTATGGCGTGAGTGAAGAAGAAGCGAAACAAGCGCTAACGGCTTTTAGCGTGCGTAGTGAAGTGAACAAGGCCAACAGCCGTATGCGCGAAATGCGCCTAATGGGCGTTCCGGCCCTGGTCGTTGACGGTCGCTATGTAGTGACGCCTAGTTCTGCTGGCAGCCTTGAAAATATGCCGCAGGTGGCGGATGCGCTAATTAAGCAAGTGCGTGCTGAGCGCGCAGAATAACGGTGTCAAATGAAGTGAAGGCTGATAAGACAGCGAGCGTTACGAGCACCCATAAGCCGCTGTTAGAAGGTGGTCATTTGCGCCTGCTGACATTCAATCTGCAGGTGGGCATTCAGACGTCTGCTTATCATCACTATCTCACTCGTAGTTGGCAGCACTTTCTGCCTAATCGGAAGCGGGTCAAGCGCCTGGATGTTATGAGCGACGTGCTGGGCCAGTTTGATGTCGTCGGTCTGCAGGAAGCCGACGGCGGCAGCTTTCGCTCCAGCCGCATCAACCAGGTGGAATATCTGGCGGCTAAGGCCGGATTTCCTCATCACTTCAAGCAATTGAACCGAAATCTTGGGCACCTTGCCCAGCACAGCAACGGGCTGCTTTCGCGTCTCGTGCCCACCAAAATCGAAGAGCACCGCCTGCCCGGGACCTTGCCTGGGCGTGGTGCCATTCACGTGCGGTTTGGTAACGGGCCGGATGCGCTACATATTTTTGTCGCACATTTGGCGCTTAGCCATCGTGGCCGGGTGCGCCAGCTTAACTACTTAAGCGAGATCATCCAGCCACTGCGGCATGTGGTGGTGATGGGCGATCTGAACTGCACTCCGGCTCAGCTGCACGCCCATGAGCGATTCAGCACCTCGTTGCCGCTGCATCCCGTTACACCTTTATTGAGCTACCCATCGTGGCAGCCCAGGCAAGCGTTGGACCACATTTTGCTATCGCAAACTCTGGAGGCCGCTGAGGTGCGGGTAATGGATCACCTGTTTTCGGATCACTTGCCGATTGCGGTTGATTTACCTTTGCCGGCCGCCTGCCTATTGGCTATTAAAAAGGCGACACCCGCACCCAACGCAACTCAATAAGCTGCTAAGAGCAATTTAGGCCGTTTTATGGCCCACCCAGACCTTTTTAGGGATGACGTTCGGCCCAGAATCAGCGATGATTCTGGGCCGTTTCTTTTCCAGGACATTTAACATGCTCGCCAATGCCCATGAGCCGCGCTTGCTACGCTGGCTCGACTGCGTGACTGAGGGAGTGGGCCGGGCCATTGCCTGGCTGGTTGTGATAATGATGCTGGTGCAATTTGCCATCGTCGTGCTGCGCTATATTTTCGGTATCAATAGCATCGTGATGCAAGAGTCGGTGATGTACATGCACGCCGCCGTGTTCATGCTCGGCGCCGGATGGACGCTACGTCACGATGGCCATGTGCGGGTCGATATCTTTTACCGCAAGATGTCTGAGCGTGGCCGCGCGTGGGTCGACCTGCTCGGCACGCTATTTCTGCTGATTCCCGTCATGTCATTTATCGCCATTTCAAGCTTCCACTATGTGATTACCAGCTGGGTCATTATGGAGCGGTCGGGGGACGGCGGCATTCCGGCCGTGTTCCTGCTTAAAACGCTGATTCTGGGAATGGTGGCACTGCTACTTTTACAGGCGGTGGCGCAACTGATACGTCAGGTGCTGATTATCCGCGGCAAGCTATCCAGTTCTGCCCCTGTGCATGAGGAGATGATCTAGTGCTGGCGACTCTATTGGAAGGCATGCCGCTGTTACTGTTTGCTGCGGTATGCGGCGTCTTGATGTTGGGTTATCCGGTGGCTCTGTCGCTTGCGGGTACGGCGCTGGCCTTTGCCGGATTAGGCTGGTTGCTGCAATCGCTGGGCGTTCCGGTGCATTTCGAGGCACGCTGGATGGGCTCAATGCCTAGCCGGATCTACGGCATCATGACGAACAACACCCTGCTGGCGGTGCCTTTATTCGTGCTGATGGGTGTCCTGCTTGAGAAGTCACGGGTGGCGGAAACGCTGCTGGATGCGATGACCATGGCATTTGGCGCCCTGCGCGGCGGGTTGGGCATTGCGGTGGTATTGGTGGGTATGCTGCTGGCCGCGTCTACCGGTATTGTGGGAGCAACGGTGGTTACCATGGGCCTGCTCTCGCTACCCACCATGCTCAAACGCGGCTACTCACCGGCACTGGCGACCGGGACCATTTGTGCCACGGGCACTCTGGGCCAAATCATTCCGCCTTCCATCGCCTTGGTGCTGTTAGGCGATGTTCTCAACAATGCCTATCAGCAGGCACAGCTATCTATGGGCGCTTGGAGCCCCAAGACGCTTTCTGTGGGCGATCTGTTTGTCGGTGCGTTGGTGCCGGGTCTGCTACTGGTGCTGGCCTATATTATCTATCTGCTTACAGTGGCGTGGCTAAAGCCTAGTACGGCCCCGGCGGCGGATCGTGAAGGATTGATGCAGGAGTTGGGGCACACCGGCAGTATCTGGCCGCTGCTACTGAAAGGGCTTTTACCGCCCGTACTGCTAATTGTGGCCGTGCTGGGCTCGATCTTGGGCGGCTTTGCCACGCCCACGGAAGCCTCGGCGGTGGGTGCCTTCGGTGCGCTGCTGCTGGCAGCGGCCAATCGGCGGTTAAGCTTTTCGATGCTGGGTGAGGTGGTTCGCTCCACCGCCCAGGTAACCAGCATGGTGTTTTTGATCCTGATTGGCGCGACGCTGTTTTCACTGGTATTCCGAGCGTTTGGTGGCGAAGAGCTGGTCAACCATATGTTTGATTCGATGCCCGGTGGGGTGGTGGGCGCTACTATTGTGGTCATGCTGGTCATCTTCCTGCTCGGGTTCATACTCGACTTTATCGAGATCACCTTTGTGGTGGTGCCCATTGTTGGTCCGGTGCTATTAGCGATGGGGGTTGACCCCATCTGGCTGGGCATCATGATTGCGGTCAACCTCCAGACCTCGTTTTTGACGCCGCCCTTTGGCTTTGCGCTATTCTATTTGCGCGGTGTGACGCCGCAAAGCGTGCCGACATCGGCAATTTATCGCGGCGTCGTGCCGTTTATCATCATGCAGCTCGGCATGCTGTTGGCGCTGGCGCTATTCCCGGGACTGGCCACATGGCTGCCTTCGTTGATGTAAGGGGAAAGCATGCATCCTATTGCCAATGTACTGACGATTGCAGGCTCTGACCCTTCCGGGGGCGCAGGCCTGCAGGGAGACCTGAAAACCTTTTCAGCATTAGGGGTCTATGGCACCAACGTGATCACGGCGGTGATTGCCCAGAATACCTGCGGCGTGGCGTCGGTTTATCCGGTGTCGCCGCAGGTGATTCGTGAACAGTTAGAGCATTTGCTCAAAGATGTCACGCTAGACGCGGTCAAAATTGGCATGGTGGCTAGCCGTGAAGTCGCCGAAGTGATCGCCGACGTATTGCGTCAGAAACGCCCGCGCTGGATCGTACTGGACCCCGTCATGGTGGCCAAAAGTGGTGATATCTTGGTGGATGACGCCGGTATTCGCGCCGTGCGAGATATTTTGGTGCCGTTAGCCGACGTCATCACTCCCAACCTTCCAGAAGCAGCCGTGCTGCTCGATTCGCCCTCGCCGACTAGCTTAGAAGCAATGGAGGCAATGTTGCCGGGGCTGATGCAGTTAGGCGCGCCGTATGTGGTGCTCAAAGGCGGCCATCTGCGCGGGGCGACGTGCCCTGACTTGCTGGCAACGCCCAGCGGCCATGAGTGGCTGCCCGCTTCGCGTATTGATACGGATAACTTACACGGTACCGGCTGCGCGCTCTCTTCGGCGATCGCCGCTTGTTTAGCCAAGCAGCCGGCTTCAGCATCCGCTAATGCAGCCGTGGTGGCGATTAGCGAGGCCAAGCAGTGGCTGCATGCCGCGTTAGAAGCAAGTGCCCGCCTAAACGTGGGCAAAGGGCGTGGTCCGGTGCATCACTTTCATGCGTGGTGGTAACGCTCGCGACGTTTGGCAAGATGTATTGGGTGTTAGGTATTGCGCTGAGAGTTTGCGAGAAAACGCGGTCAACAGGAGGGTATCACCATGCGATTAAGGCTGAACCATCACCCCGCGCTGGGCGCATTACTGACGATATGTATGCTGTTGATAACGTCCGGTGTCTTTGCCAGCAGCGTTTCTGAACGGGGTGAGCGTTTTGAACGCGTCGTTGACGAGAACGGGCAGCGCTATACGCTGATTGGCAGCGGCGTTTTTCGCTATATGGTCTGGAACGCCTATGCGGGAGCGTACTATCAGCTTGAAGGTGAGACGCAGCCTCAGCCAATGGGCAACCAGCCGAGGCGGCTAGAGCTGGCCTATTTCCATGCTATTAAAGCGTCAGACTTTGCCGAGGCCACGGAAGAAACGCTGCGGAACACGCTGACGCTGTATGAATTCACTCAGATTGAAGAGCCTTTAGAGCGACTTAATCAGCGCTATAGCGACGTCGTGCCCGGCGACCGCTATCTACTTAGCTGGGACGGCACGCAGCTACGCTTGGCGCTCAATGGTGAGGTTCTGTTTGCAGAGGATAACGCCGAGTTAGCCAGCGCCATGTTTAGTATCTGGCTAGGCGAGCGCCCACTAGGTGAAGATTTTCGCGATGCGCTGTTAGGAAGAGGCTAGCGAGCGGTCGCGGACGGCGCTGTTGTTAGCAGCCAAGGAGACGCACGATGAAAGCGCTGATTCAGCGGGTAACGCGCGCAAGCGTAGAGGTGAAGGGCCAGACCGTGGGAGCAATCGAGCATGGGTTGCTAGCGCTGGTGGGCGTCGAAAAGGGCGACGACCAGGCGGCTGCTAGCAAGCTTCTGCACAAGCTTCTTCACTACCGTGTGTTCAGCGATGCCGACGATAAAATGAATCAAAACCTTCAGCAGGTGAACGGTGGGCTGCTGCTTGTTTCTCAATTCACCTTAGCAGCGGATACTCGTAAGGGGCTGCGCCCCAGCTTTTCCAGCGCCGCGCCGCCGGACGAAGGCGAGCGGCTATTTGACTTCCTTGTCGACCAGGCCAGCGCTGCTTGGCCGAACGTGGCCACCGGTGAGTTTGGCGCCGATATGCAGGTAGCGCTGGTCAACGATGGCCCGGTCACGTTTTTACTGGAAAGCTAGTGAGCTCTGGCGAGACCTAGCTAACCGCTTCTTCGCTGGCCAGCAGCTCGGCTTCCATGGTCTCTAGCGCTTCTTCGGCGCTGAGCCACTGCCGTTCTGCTTCATCTTGGCGCGCCTTGATCTCCGCCTGCTGGCTAAGCGTCTTGGTCAACTCCGCTTTACGCGCACTGTCTGTGTAGAGCTCAGGGTCAGCCAGCACGAGCTCTACCTCTTCCAATGCCTGCTGGGCCTTTTCCATGGTCTGTTCGGCCTGGTCGCGCTGTTTTTTCAGCGGACGTAATTTTTCGCGCAGTTCGGCGGCCGCTTTACGGGATGCTTTGCGCGCTTCACGGCTGTCGCCGCTGGGCTGCTGACTTTGACGTTCGGCCTTTTCACCGCGTGAGTCGCGGCGGCTCTCTTCCAGGCGCGCTTTAAGCCAAACCCGATAATCCTCCAGATCGCCGTCAAACGGTTCGACGCGATTATCGGCTACTCGCCAGAACTCATCTACGGTCGCCCGCAGCAGGTGGCGGTCGTGAGACACCAAAATAACCGTGCCTTCAAAGCTTGCTAGCGCCTGGGTTAATGCTTCGCGCATCTCCAAATCTAGATGGTTGGTCGGCTCATCGAGCAAGAGCAGGTTAGGCTTTTGCCAGGCGACCAATGCCAGCGCCAAGCGGGCTTTCTCGCCGCCCGAGTAGTTGGCGACTGTGCCGAAGGCGTCGTCACCCTTAAAGCCAAAGCCGCCCAGGAAATTGCGAATATCCTGATCACTGGCGGTGGGCGAGAGGCGCTGCACATGCACAAAGGGCGTCGATGAAACGTCCAGGCTTTCAAGCTGATGCTGAGCAAAGTAGCCAATCGCTAAATGCTCGCCGGGCACGCGTTTGCCATTAAGTAGCTCAAGCTCGCCAGTCAGTGATTTAATCAGCGTCGATTTGCCAGCGCCGTTAGGACCTAGCAGGCCAATGCGACTGCCGGGCAGCAGGGTAACGTTGACCTTGTCCAGCTGGATGTTATCGTCACTTCCGTCGTCCGTTTTACCGCGATAGCCTAGCTGGGCCTGATCCAGCACCAGCAGCGGACGTGACGTTTTATCGGCAGCGGGCAGCGTGAAGTGGAACGGGGAGTCCACGTGGGCAACGGCGATATCTTCCATGCGCTCAAGCATTTTGACCCGACTTTGTGCCTGCTTCGCCTTGGTCGCTTGTGCTTTAAAGCGGGCGATAAAGCGCTCGATCTCTTCCCGACGCGCCTGCTGTTTGACGGCTTCGGCTTGCTGAAGAGCGAGCTTTTCGGCGCGGGTGCGCTCAAACTGGGAGTAGTTGCCGCGGTAAAGCTCCAGCGTTTGGTGGTGCATATGCACGATGTGGTCGCACACCGCATCTAAAAAGTCGCGGTCGTGAGAAATCAGCAGCAGCGTGCCGGGGTAGCGGGTCAGCCACTGCTCCAGCCACAGTAAAGCATCTAGGTCTAAATGGTTGGTGGGCTCGTCCAGCAGTAGCAAGTCAGAAGGCATGAAAAGGGTGCGGGCGAGATTGACGCGCATTCGCCACCCGCCGGAAAACGCCGACAGCGGGCGGGTCAGGTCAGCTTGTAAGAACCCAAGCCCGACCAGCAGCTGTGCCGCGCGGGACGCAGCACGGTAGCCGTCCAGCGTTTCAATTAAGCCATGCAGTTCGGCTTCGCGATGGGCGTCGTCGGCTTCACGAGCGGCAAGTAAGTCGGCCTCGGCCTGTCGTAATGCCAGGTCGCCGTCGAGCACATACTCGATAATAGGCCGGTCAAGCGCGTCAACTTCCTGGGCCATATGCGCAATGCGCTGGCCTCCGCTCATCTCGACATCACCCTGGTCGGGCGCAAGCTCGCCCAGCAAGAGTTTGAACAGGCTCGATTTACCGGCGCCGTTTGCCCCGATAATGCCGGCCTTTACCCCGTTATTAAGAGTAACGTCCGCGTTGTCGAGTAGCGTTTGCGTGCCGCGTTGCAGGGCGACTTGGCGCAGTGCGATCATGCCTTCTCCCGAAAAAAATGTGGGTCATACGATGCCAGATTCTATTGCGCTTGATTCTACCCGATTGCAGCGCTTGCAGCAGATACCGTTATGGGATTTTGCGCTCGCGTTTTACGCCAAGCCAGGCGTTGAGGCGGCGTGCTTAACGTTACAGGACGAGGCGGGATTAGATGTTTGCGAAATGTTGTTTCATTGCTGGCTATATTCATGCGGCTTAGAAACCGTGTCGACAGCCGTGTCTGCCGTGCGCAAGGAGCGTCTTCACTGGCAGGCTCGAGTAACGGGTGTTTTGCGCGCACTGCGCCGCGACTTAACGTCGTCGGCTGCCTCGAACGAAGCTGTGGCAGCGCTGCGCAAGACCATTAAGCAGGCGGAACTGATGGCCGAACGTGAGAACCTTCAACGTTGGCAAACATGGGCTTTGGAAGTAACAATCGATGAAAAATGCGTCACTAACATCGTTGAAAAGCCTTCGAATGTAGCTGAATGGCTTGAAAAAAAGCTGAATCATGGTGAAAAAGCCTTCCAGTTTACTGGTCCTTCAAACACGCCTTCGGCGTCGCTTCAGGCGCTGCAAACGCTCGTTCGTCAACTTGACCCTCATCAAGGAGCGCGCTAGCCTGAATTTAAGCTAGTTTTGAATTACCTAGCGTTATTTGCCCGCTAGCACGCAGTTAACGACGCATTTATGCCTATTAGCGAACAATAATGCCGCGTTGAGAAACGCGCCGATGGGTTGGTTTTAAACGTTAGATGCTAAGCAGTTCGCTTTAAAAATAATGTTGCGCATGTGTATCGCGCGCTTACCACTGCAAGGGGAACATCGCATGAAGGCAAGCAAAACCGTTTCTACTCGTTCTGTTACCACGAAGTTAATCACTACTGCCAGCGTTGGCGCATTGCTGTTAGGCATGGCGTCTGTGGCACAAGCAGACAACTGGCGTTACGCTCACGAAGAGTACGAAGGCGATGTTCAAGATGTCTTTGCCTATGCCTTTAAAGAATATATTGAAGAAAATTCTGACAACACGGTGCAGGTGTATCGCTTTGGCGAGCTGGGCGAGTCTGATGACATCATGGAGCAGACGCAGAACGGCATCCTGCAGTTTGTGAACCAGTCGCCTGGCTTTACCGGTGCGCTGATTCCTGAAGCGCAAATCTTCTTTATTCCTTACCTGCTGCCGACCGATGAAGAAACCGTGCTGACGTTCTTTGACGAAAGCAAAGCCATCAACGAAATGTTTCCGGAGCTTTATGCCGAGCAAGGCCTAGAGCTGCTGAAAATGTATCCAGAAGGCGAAATGGTCATTACTACCAATGAGCCGATTAGCTCACCGGAGGATATGGATAATAAGAAAATCCGTACCATGACCAACCCGCTGCTGTCGGAAACGTACGATGCCTTCGGCGCAACGCCTACGCCGCTGCCGTGGGGTGAAGTGTACGGTGGTCTGCAGACCGGTATTCTTGATGGTCAAGAAAATCCGATTTTTTGGATAGAATCAGGCGGTTTGTATGAAGTATCGCCTCATCTGACGTTTACCGGCCACGGCTGGTTTACCACCGCGATGATGGCCAACCAGGATTTCTATGCAGACCTGTCTGAAGAAGACCAAGCGCTGGTGCAAGAAGCTTCACAAGCCGCTTATGATCAGACGATTGAGCATATCAAAGGCTTAGCCGATGAAGCGCTAGAAAAAATTCAGGCGGCGTCTGATGAAGTAACGGTGACGCGTCTGAACGAAGAGCAGATTCAGGCCTTCCGTGAGCGTGCTCCGCAGGTTGAAGAAGCCTTCCTTGAAATGACCGGTGAAGGTGGTCAAGCGCTGCTTGATCAGTTTAAAGCAGACCTTGAGACCGTTACCAACGAGTAATCATCCCTTATAAGCCATACGGGCAAAATGGGTGATGTACCCAAGGGGCAGCAAAGGCTGCCCCTTTTTTGTTGCGCCGACGTGGAGTTGGATATTCACTTTAGGGCTTGTAAGCGCTACGGGTGGGTTACGTACATCTAGCGTTGAAACACCTGCATCAGCATGCCGTTACGCTAGCGATAATCTCTTGCTCAATAGCGCGAGACGGGTCTGGAAAACGCTGTATTGATTGTGCTGAGGGCATCGAGCTGCCGTTAGAGCCATTAGAGAGGAGTCAGGCCATGACCGATGAAGAGATGGAAAATAGCTACCACTCCGGTTTGCCGGGGATATTGGGAGTGATCGACACTGCAATTAGCAAAATTGAAGCCGTTATTCTTGCGGTAGGCGTTTTGCTAATGGCATTGAATACGGTCACCAATGTCATTGCGCGCTTTGTCTTTAGTAACAGTATTATGTTCTCCGGTGAGCTAAACCGGATTTTGATCATCATGATTACCTTTGCAGGCATCGGCTATGCCGCCCGCCATGGTCGTCATATCCGCATGTCGGCTATCTACGATGCGTTGCCGGTCGGTGGGCGCAAAGTATTGATGATCTTTATCGCCCTGTTTACATCCCTGGTGATGTTCTTTTTGCTTTACTATTCAATGGTTTATATTCTTGATCTATACAGCAAAGGTCGCGTTCTGCCATCGCTGGGGCTGCCTGTATGGATTATTTACCTGTGGGTGCCAATGGGGTTTTTGATTACCGGTATTCAGTATTTGCTGACGGCGGTTAAAAACGTCACCTCTGACGATGTGTATCTCTCGACGGGCGTCGTGGATGGTTACAAAGATACCGAAACTGAAGTCTGATTCAGGGCATTGCACTCTAGGGGAACAGATATGACGACGATAATGGTCACCGCTATGATTGCCCTGCTGCTGCTGGGCTTTCCTATGATGATTCCGCTAATTACCGCCGCGGTAATTGGTTTTTATATGATGTTTAACGGCTTTGGGCAGATGGATACGCTGATCCAGCAGATGATGGCAGGCATACGCCCCGCCTCATTAATTGCCGTTCCGATGTTTATCCTTGCCGCAGACATTATGACCCGTGGGCAGTCGGCTAACCGTTTGATCGAAATGGTCATGTCGTTTATCGGCCATATCAAAGGTGGCCTAGCCGTCAGTACCGCTGCCTCATGTACATTGTTCGGCGCTGTTTCAGGCTCAACTCAGGCAACGGTGGTGGCCGTGGGCTCACCGCTGCGGCCCAAGATGCTTAAGGCAGGCTATTCCGATTCATTTACGTTAGCGCTAATCATTAACGCCAGTGACATCGCCTTTTTGATTCCCCCCAGCATTGGCATGATCATATATGGGGTAATCTCAGGTACATCCATTGGTGAACTGTTCATTGCGGGGATTGGGCCAGGGTTAATGATTCTGGTGATGTTTTCCGCCTATAGCATTGTGTATGCCATCGTTAAAGACGTGCCTACCGAGCCAAAGGCGAGCTGGAAAGAGCGCGCAGTGGCGGTAAAACAAGCGCTTTGGCCGCTAGGCTTTCCGGTCATTATCGTAGGCGGTATTTACGGTGGTGTGTTTAGTCCAACTGAGGCCGCTGCTGCCTGCGTGTTGTACGCCATCTTGCTAGAGTTTGTGGTGTTTCGTTCGCTTAAGATGCACGACATTTATGCTATCGCCAAATCGACGGGCCTGATTACCGCCGTGGTGTTTATCTTGGTCGCTGTCGGTAATGGCTTTTCGTGGATTATCTCTTTCGCGCAAATTCCGCAGATGATCTTGGAAACGGTGGGTGTCAATGACGCTGGGCCAACGGGCGTTTTGATTGCCATCTGTGTCTCGTTCTTTGTGGCGTGTATGTTTGTCGACCCGATTGTGGTCATTTTGGTGTTAACGCCGATTTTTGCGCCGGCCATTGCTGCAACGGGCTTAGACCCGGTGTTGGTGGGTATATTGATTACCCTGCAGGTGGCGATAGGGTCGGCAACACCGCCCTTTGGGTGCGATATATTTACCGCCATTGCGATTTTTAAACGCCCTTATTGGGATGTCATTAAAGGCACGCCGCCGTTCATCTTCATGCTGATCTTGGCCGCCGCGCTGCTGATCATGTTCCCGCAGATTGCGCTGTTTCTGCGTGATGTTGCCTTTCGGTAAGCGGCCACGAGGAGTACACGAATGTTTAATCGCATTTTAGTCCCGGTGGATGGCTCAAAAGGTGCTATCAAAGCGTTGGAAAAAGCGGTGGGGCTGCATTTGCTGACCGGTGCTGAGCTTTATTTACTGTGCGTTTTTAAGCACCACAGCCTGTTGGAAGCCTCACTTTCTATGGTGCGGCCCAGCCAGCTGGATCTTCCCGACGATGCGTTAAAAGAGTACGCCACGGAAATTGCCGTCCATGCGAAATCCCATGCTGTTGAGCTTGGCGCTGATGCTTCCCGCGTGCGGGCTTTTGTAAAGGGCGGTCGCCCTTCGCGGATCATCGTGCGTTTTGCCCATAAGCGTGAATGTGACCTTATTGTCATTGGTGCACAGGGCACCAATGGCGAAAAAAATCCGTTACTTGGCAGCGTCTCCCAGCGTGTAGCGGGCGCGGCGGATTGTCCAACGCTGGTGGTTTAATCGCTAAACCTCTTTAGTATTTTGTGGTCTTATTAAACACCCACCGCTCGGCAGATGCATTTGACGAGCGGTGGGTGTTAGTCTTTGGGTGACACTGATAGGCGTTCGGCGCCGCTTTAAAAGGATCTTTCATGAAACTACTGCTTTCTACAACGGCTCTTACGGGGCTGCTTTTGGTCGCCCCTTTTGCAGCAGCAGCGCCAGAAACCGACGAACAGCGTTTGGCTTATAGCCTGGGTGTTACCCTGGGTGAAAGCATGCAGGCGGATATTGAAGACCTTGATTTGGATGCCTTTAACGACGGCATGCGCGATGTTTTTGAAGATGCTGAGCTCGCGCTGACGGAAGAAGAGATGACCGAAGCGTTAATGGCTTTCCAAGAGCAGTCGATGCAGGCACGTGAAGCTGAAGCCGAAGAAATGGCGCAGATGAATCTCGATGAAGGCGAAGCCTTTCTAGCCGAGAACGCTGAGCGTGAAGAAGTCACGGTGACAGATTCTGGCCTTCAGTATGAAGTGCTTGAATCTGGTGACGGCGCGACCCCAGGTGCTGAAGACACTGTTGAAGTGAACTACGAAGGTATGCTGTTGGATGGCACGGTCTTTGATAGCTCATTTGAACGTGGCGAGGCGGTAAGCTTTCAGACCAATCAAGTGATTGAAGGTTGGCAGGAAGCGCTGCAGCTGATGAGCGTGGGCGATAGCTGGATGCTGTATATCCCGGCTGAGCTTGCCTACGGCGAAAACGGCCAGGGCCCGATTGGACCCAATGAGATGCTTACCTTCCGCGTTGAACTGCTAGGCGTCGAATAAGCGATGCTGCCAGCCTCGGCTTTAGCGGTGCATCCTCTTGCTTTCACGCTGCTTTGCGTAAGCATGTGTGTGCCGCTGATTGCTCAAGTCGAGGCCGCCAGCGAGCACAATGCGCTGCCTGCGTTGGGCGCCGCTTCTGATGACGCAAGCGTAGTGGGCCTATCGTCGGGCGGCTACATGGCTACCCAGCTGGCAGTGGCATGGCCCGAGCGTTTTAGCGGCTTGGGTGTACTGGCGGCAGGCCCTTGGAGCTGTGCCCAAGGCTCGCTCAGGCTGGCGTTGAATCAGTGCCTGACGACTCGCAACGGCGCGCCGTCATTGGACGACTTACAAACCCGCCATCAGCGTTACCTAGCACGTGATCTTGTGGGTAAAACAGATGCCCTTAGTCAGCTCCGGGCTTATCTGTGGCACGGTGAAGATGATGAAGTGGTTGAGCCTGAACTCGGTGATTTATTAGCCGAGCAATGGCAGGGCTGGCTTGCTTCGCCCGACCAGCTGCGCGTTGTGCGTAGCGAAAATATTGGGCATGGTTGGCCGGTGCGTTTGCCCAGTAACGCCGCTTCTGATCCGCATGAGTGGGGCGACTGCCATCAAGGCGGCGGTAGCTATGTATTATCCTGCGATGAAGACATTGCTGGCGAAATGCTGGATTGGCTCTATCCCGAGCGCGACGTCTCAGATGACGCTAGCTCCAGTGGAGAAGAGAGCGGGGCGCTAATCGCCTTTGATCAAGCGGAATTTGCGGCAAAAGGGTTGGCTGACACGGGCTACGTGTTTATACCGCAAGACTGCGAGGCGGGCGGCTGCCCGGTAACGCTGGCAATTCACGGCTGCCAAATGAATGAAGCGGCGATTGGTGATACGTTCATCCGCTATTCTGGGTTAAATGACTGGGCTGCAGCGCATCAACAAATCGTGCTTTATCCTCAGGCAGAAAGCAGCATGACCAATCCCCAGGGTTGCTGGGACTGGTGGGGATTTGCTGAAAGCACCTGGCAGGTAAGCCCTCAATACGATACCCGCGAAGGGGTTCAAATTAGCGCATTGATGGCAATGCTCGATCGCCTTCAGACAGCGCCAGAGCCAATCGATTAATCCTCTAGCTCAGTTTCTAATGCGGCAACACCTACTTCAAGCCATAGCGGTTTACTGGCCATTTTCATTAACTCCGAATGACATCAAAATCAAACCAGCTGCCGACATTGCCGTCGGCCGTTTTTAGTATGACTCGCGCTCGCCAAGGCATAACTGCCTGAGTGCATATGCCTACCTGGCCTGGGCCTTGAAAGTGGCCCGGCGAAGTGGCGGTAAGGCCAAAACGATGTAAGCCCACATCCATGTCTCGGCCAAAAACGTCAACGTCCACCTGCGTGGCTTCGACACCCTCTACTGCCACTTCCAGTGTTAATATCGCTAATGCATCAATGCGCCCGCTCGCTTCAATGCGCAGCGTGCAAGTTGCAGCTTTGGACATCATCTTCATGGCAGAATAATCGCTACGCAAGGCGTCAGGCGGGAATGATGGCCATGGTAACAGTCATCAAGTCGATATCGCTGTGCTTGAATGTCGCAGGCATAAGGAACACAAATGGAGAGCATCACCGGCGCTTTAGGTCCACTTTTTTTATTGATTTTACTGGGGACTGTGCTTGGTTACTGGCGGTGGCCAAGCGATACTTTTTGGCCGCAAATGGAGCGGCTGATTTACTTTGTACTTTTCCCTGCGATGCTGGTAGGTACCTTGGCCACCGCCGATGTGACCCAGGTGCCGGTCGGCCGTTTAGCGCTAGTGTTACTGGGCGCGATGGCTTTTTTTGGGCTGCTGCTATGGCGCTTGCGTGGCTGGTTACGGCTCGCACCCGCTGCGTTTACCTCTGTGTTCCAAGGCGCCGTACGGTTTAATACCTATGTTGGCGTTGCCGGTGCCGCCGCGCTACACGGCAGCTTAGGAGCGACCACCGCTGCGGTCGCTGTTGCCCTGATGGTGCCGGTGGTCAACGTCATGTGTGTCGCAAGCTTTGTCGGCGCAGGAACCTTGGGCAGTGCAAGCCTGGGTAAAAGCGTTATGGCGCTGGTTAAAAACCCGTTGATTTTGGCTTGTCTCGTGGGTATTGGTCTGAATGTCTCGGACATCGGTTTACCCGGCTGGAGTCATGCGACAGTTGGCTTGCTAGGCCGCGCGGCTTTGCCGCTTGGGCTGGTAGCCGTAGGCGTTGCACTACGCCCAGCGGCGCTGCTACGTATTGACCGTGGCGTGCTGGCCACTAACAGCGTTAAGCTGTTATTAATGCCGGCATTCGTGCTGATATTAACCTGGATATTACAGCTAGACCCTGTCAGCCGGGACGTGGCGCTACTGTTTGCAGCGCTGCCGACCGCCACGTCCGCATATATTCTAGCGCGTCAGCTGGGAGGCGATGCCGAGCTGATGGCGGCCATCATCACGGGGCAAACATTATTAGCAATGCTCACACTGCCGCTATGGCTGAAGCTGGTAAGCTAATTAAGAAACTAAATAAAAAATATTCGTATTTGTATTGACGGCTTGAATGAGAATGATTACAGTGTGTTTGTGGCGTTTGATGAGACGCCACGACCAAGACAGATACTTCGCAAAGATCAGCGTCAGTTGACTGTCATGGTTTCTCCCTCTCATTGCTAGTCACGGTCTTTTGCCACTCCTTTGGAGTGGCTTTCTTTTTTCTACCTCTCGCTAATAACCTCTCCTTGCTAATGCTCTGCG
The DNA here is from genome assembly GCF_019722725.1 of Vreelandella profundi. Classification (NCBI taxonomy): domain Bacteria; kingdom Pseudomonadati; phylum Pseudomonadota; class Gammaproteobacteria; order Oceanospirillales; family Halomonadaceae; genus Vreelandella; species Vreelandella profundi. Next base: position 3,469,178 of record NZ_CP077941.1, on the reverse strand, counting down.
CAAATTAGCGTTACTCGTTTTGTGCTCGTCGCCTATGCTGTCGTTATCACCGCTTATTTCTTAATGCATTTGTGAATAGATTTTTTGTGGGAGCACTGGGTCATGCGCATTGCCGTTTTTAGTTCTAAACCCTATGACCGGATATTTCTGACCCGCGCCAATACGGCTGGCAAGCATACATTGAGCTTTTTCGATACGCGCCTCACGGCTGACACGGCGTTTATGGCTAAGGGTTTTGACGGAGTATGCGCCTTCGTCAACGATTGCCTTGATGCCGCGGTATTAGAAATGCTCTATAAAAGCGGTTCAAGGCTGGTAGCGTTGCGCTCAGCTGGTTTTAATCATGTGGATCTAGCGGCAGCTGCTAGATTAGGCATGACGATTGTACGCGTTCCCGCCTATTCGCCGCATGCGGTCGCTGAGCATGCTGTGGCGCTTCTGCTCAGCCTGAATCGAATGACCTATCGCGCCTATAACCGCGTGCGTGAGGGAAATTTTTCTCTGGATGGCCTGCTGGGTTTTGATCTCAATGGCAAAACGGTCGGCGTTGTTGGCACGGGACAAATCGGGCTGATTTTTGCCGATATCATGCATGGCTTTGGCTGCCAGATGTTGGCTTATGACCCTTTTCCCAACTCGGATGCAAAACCATTTATAAAGTACGTGCCGCTACCAACACTGTTCTCTAAAGCCGATATTATTTCCCTGCACTGCCCTCTAACGCCTGACACTCATCATTTGATTAATAGCGATGCCATCGCGCAAATGAAAGCTGGGGTCATGATTCTAAACACGGGTCGCGGTCGCGTGGTTGATACCCAGGCCGTCATCGCCGGCCTGAAAAGCGGCAAAATCGGCCGCCTTGGCTTGGATGTCTATGAAGAGGAGGAGCAGCTATTCTTTGAAGACTTATCCGAACAAGTGATTAGCGATGATCAGTTTATGCGTCTGACAACCTTTCACAATGTGCTGATCACCGGCCATCAGGCCTTCTTCACCACAGAGGCCTTAACGAATATTGCTGAGACCACCCTAGCCAATATCGACGCCTTTGAAAGTGGTGAAGGGGCGATGCATCAGGTGTTGAACGCTAAATGCGCCCCCCAAGATGCTGACGGCGCGCGCACTGCGTTTGAATAGGCAGCACTAAAAATAGCTTAATCTTGACGCTGGTAAATCAAATCCCATACGCCGTGGCCGAGCTTTTCGCCGCGTGCTTCAAACTTAGTCAGCGGACGAAACGTGGGGCGGGGTACATAGGGGGCCGTTTCCTGGGTGGCCGTGTTGGCATAGCCGGGGGCTACTTCCATCACCTCGGCCATCCACTCGGCGTAGGCTTCCCAGTCAGTTGCTAAGTGAAAGGTGCCGCCGGGCATCAGGCGCGTACGAATTAGCTCGACGAACGCTGGTTGCACGATGCGTCGCTTATGGTGTTTTTTCTTCGGCCATGGGTCGGGGAAGAACAGCTGCAGCGTGGTCAGCGAACCTTCGGGAAGGCACTGCTCAAGCACTGCTAGAGCGTCTTCCCGATAAACGCGCAGGTTAGTAAGCCCGCGTTTGTCGACTTCATCGAGCAGTTTGCCAACGCCGGGGGCATGGACTTCTATGCCAATAAAGTCCGTCTCTGGGTGAGTCTGGGCCTGTTCGATAAGCGAGTTACCCATGCCAAAGCCGATTTCCACTACGCGTGGCGCCTGGCGTCCAAAGAGTGCGTCTAGGTCTTGACGGCCTTGCGCGATGGTCAAGCCAAAGCGCGGCCATACATCGTCTAATCCGCGGTTCTGTGCCGGGGTCATTCGGCCCGCGCGAATCACATAGCTTTTAATGCCGCGGCGGTGCAACGGAGCATCTTGGCTTTCTGGGCCGGTGTTGTTCTCAAGGGAGCTGTCTTGAGAATCGCTATTTTCAGGGCTGTGTTCAGAGCTGTTTTCAGAGCTAGATTCAGTCATGGGGTCTCGAATCAATTAACCGTTAATACGGCCTGCGAAAGGTGAGGAAGGGTCGGCGGATTGCCGACGTGGCATGCGGCCGGATAAAAATGCATCGCGTCCGGCCTCAACGGCCAGCTTCATGGCGTTGGCCATGCGTAGCGGCTCGCGGGCGTGAGCAATGGCCGTATTCAGCAACACGCCGTCGCAGCCTAGCTCCATGGCCATGGCCGCGTCTGACGCAGTGCCAATACCTGCATCCACCAGCACCGGCACGCTGCTGCGCTCAACAATGAGGCGTACGTTGTGCGGGTTCTGAATGCCGTGGCCAGAGCCAATCAGCGAGCCCAGCGGCATGATGGCGCAGCAACCCATCGCTTCTAATTCGAGAGCCACAATAGGGTCGTCGCTGGTGTACACCATCACATCAAAACCGTCGGCAAGCAGTGTTTCGGCTGCTTTTAGCGTTTCTACCACGTTGGGATAAAGCGTGGTTTCGTCACCGAGTACTTCCAGCTTGACCAGGTTATGGCCATCAAGCAGCTCGCGGGCTAAGCGGCAAGTGCGCACCGCGTCTTTAGCGGTATAGCAGCCAGCGGTGTTAGGTAGCAGGGTGTAGCGCTGGGGCGAGATAACGTCCAACAGATTGGGCGCACCGGCATCCTGGCCTAAGTTAGTACGGCGGACGGCAAACGTGACGATTTCAGCGCCGCTCTGGGCAATGGCGGCGCCGGTTTCTGTAAAATTTTTGTACTTGCCGGTGCCAACCAGCAGGCGCGAGTGAAAATCGCGCCCGGCAATGGTTAGCGGGGCATCGGCTAGCGGTGCAGAGGTAGGTTGCGTCATAGTATTTCCTTTAGCCGCCGCCAATGGCATGCACGACTTCCACGTGGTCACCATCGGCCAGGCAGGTATTGGCGTGCTGGCTGCGGGGGACAATCTCTTGGTTAATTTCAACGGCGATACGACGACCGCTAAGGCCTAGCTGTTCAACTAGGTCGGCGGCGGTAAGGCCAGCCGCCAGCGTATGTGGCTCACCGTTTAGCTCTATTTGTATGGGCATAGCTTGTGTAGACATGAATAGGAGTGTCTCATTCGTCGTGGCAATGCGTTGCCTATTGTAGCGGTTTCGAGCCGTTCAAGGTACGCCATGAGTGCAATCAGCGCGTAGGGCGCAATCAAACGGGAGGCAATAGAGCAACGTGCAGCGAACAGATAAAGTGTGGTGGTGTGTCGTGGCGCTCTCGGGCGTATTAATGGTGATGCTGGGTGCCTATGCAGCGCATGGCATGCAGGCACGGACGACCGAAGCAATGGTCAGCGCTGTTGAAACCGGCGTACGTTATCAAGCATGGCACACGCTTGCCATGATGATAGTGCTGATATGGAAGCGGGTACAGCCGTTAAGTGTGCAGCGCTGGGTGTTAGCCTGCTGGGCGCTGGGTGTTGTTGGCTTTTCGGGGTCACTCTACGTAATGGCGCTGGCGGGGCTTAGCGTCGGCATTGTCACGCCGATAGGTGGCCTGCTGCTGATGTTAGGCTGGGTAATGCTGGCAATTACGGTCGTGAAAGCCTCGTAAGCCGCCCGTAGCGCTTTTTTATGGGGCTTGTTCTGTGCGCCTGCTATCGACACGCGCGATGTCTGCTGGCGCGTCGATATCGATAAGCGTGCCGTCGTCCTGCACGTCATATTCTCGATACTGGGATAAATGGCGACGAATAACCGGCTGGGCGCCACTATTGCCACTTAACGTTTCAAGCGCTGGCCAGAATTCTCGTCCAAAAATCACCGGATGGCCTGGCCGCCCTTCATAGCAGGGTCGCAGGATGGTGTCGCGGGTGGCTAACCGCTGAAGCGCCAGCAGCGTCTTGCGTTCAATGCAGGGCATGTCGCCCAATAAAATTGCGACCGCCTGAACGTGATCCAGACGCGGGTCATGACTCAGCGCTGTCACCGCTTCGGCGAGGCTTGATCCCAGCCCCAAGTGCGCTGTATGGAGCTGAATTAGCGCCATGGTGTCGGCCAGGCCGAGTAAGCTTGGCGTGTCGTTTGCACGAATTGCCACGCGTAGCAGCGCAAACGCATGCTCAGCATGGGTGACAGACGTTGCTAGCAGCGACTGCCCACTGGCTAGCATTGCGCTGCGCTTGTCGTGCTGGCCAAAGCGCCGGGAGTAGCCGGCGGCCATCACTAAGGCGACAACGTGGTTAGAGCTCATTAATGGCGCGCCCGTGCTGCACTCGCACAATGTCTGCCATGACGGCGAGAGCGATTTCCGCCGGAGTTTTGCTGCCTAGGGCTAAGCCAATCGGCATATGCAGTCGGTTGACTTCTTTTTCGCTTAGCCCGCCGGAGCGCAGCAGCCGCTCGGCGCGGGCAGCCGACGTGCGTCTTGAGCCCATCACACCAATATAAAAAGCCGGCGTGCGCACCGCTTCTATCATGGCCAAATCATCAATGCGCGGGTCGTGGGTGAGCGCTACAACTGCGGTGGCGCTATGGCAAGCACCGGCAGCGATATAAACGGAAGGCAGTAACGCTTTAACCGCTACGCCGGGTACTGAAAAGTCCTCGCAGGCTGCCTCATCGGGGTCACAGACAATGACCTCAAACCCCAGGGTGACAGCGAAGGCGGCGCACGGGGCTGAAATCGGTGAAATGCCGGCAATAATGAGCCTTCTGGCGGGGGCGAGGCGCATCTGAACAATGCCTGATTCAGCATCGTGTATTACCCGCGGGCCTAGGCCGGGCTCATCGGTAAAGTAACGCTCCCCGCTGGATAAATGCACGTTACGTAGCACGCGGCGGTGGCCTTGCAGGGCGGCCAGCAAGGTCGTTAGGTGTTCAAGTGTCTCGGGTTCGGCGGGTAGACGTTCGATCAACACGTCTAGAATGCCCCCGCAGGGCAGCGAGAGGTGAGCGCCTTGCGCGTCGTTAGGGTCGCCATAGCGCATGACGGTGATCGGCTGATCAAACTCACCCGCGCCCAGGCGCTGTATAAAGTCCTCTTCTACGCAGCCCCCTGATAGTGAGCCGATAAACTGTCCCGTTTGGCTGACCACCATCCATGACCCGGGGGCGCGTGGCGATGAGCCAAACGTTGCCAGTACGGTGCACAGCCAAAGCGTTTCACTTTGCTGTGCCCACGCGATGGCTTGCTCGATCACCTGTCGATCTAAATGTTGCATTTCAAACGCATCCCCTTGTTAGCAAACGGCTTCCATTGCCCGTGTTGGCGTGGGCCGTCATCTCACGACATGTTTTTTTAAGCAATTTAGGCTCAGGAGACAGGTTGCTTACAACAATTATGGCTATGCTAAAGCGGTTATGTCATTCATTAAACGACCGCAGTGAGCAAGGAAGGCATCATTTATGAACCCACCTAGTAGCGTTCAAAGGCGTGACGACACCTTACGCAGTGGCGCTGAGAGCTCAAGCGTCTCTTTCGTGGTCAATGGAGCAAGACACGACGTTGAGCTGGATAACCGCACGACATTGCTAGATGCATTGCGTGAGCGTTTAAAGCTGACGGGCACAAAAAAGGGCTGCGACCATGGGCAGTGCGGCGCCTGCACGGTGTCGGTTAATGGCGAGCGGATTAACGCCTGCCTGACGCTGGCCGTTATGCACGACGGTGATGATATTTTGACCATCGAGGGGCGAGCAGCAGCCGACCAGCTCGACCCCATGCAGCAAGCGTTTATCGATCATGATGCGTTTCAGTGCGGTTACTGCACCCCGGGACAAATCTGTTCGGCCAGCGCAGTGCTGGAAGAAATGCAGGCAGGCTTTCCCAGCCATGTAACCGACGATTTAACCGCACCGATCGACATCACCGATGCCGAAATTCGTGAGCGCATGTCGGGCAATCTGTGCCGCTGCGGTGCTTACTCCAATATTTTAAAAGCGATTACTCAGGTAGCTAAGGAGCGCGCATGAGAGCCTTCTCTTATGAACGAGTGAGCGACCCGGCCCAAGCGGCTGCGCGGGCTGCCGAGGTGCCCGGCGCTAAATTCATCGCCGGAGGCACCAATCTACTTGATTTGATGAAGCACGAGATTGAAATCCCGCAGCACTTGATCGATGTGACGGGAACCGGGCTCAGTGATATTACGCCCACCAGCGGCGGCGGTTTGCGCGTGGGGGCAATGGTACGCAATAGCGGGCTTGCGGCCGACCCACGCATTCGCCGAGATTATGGCGTATTAAGCCGGGCGCTGGTGTCGGGGGCCTCGGGCCAGCTGCGTAATAAAGCCACTACGGGCGGCAACCTTTTACAGCGCACCCGCTGCCCCTACTTTTATGACACGGCGATGCCTTGCAATAAGCGTGCGCCTGGCGCGGGCTGTGCGGCACTGGGTGATGGCGCGACGTCGCGCCAACTGGGAATTATCGGCACGTCTGATCGGTGCATCGCCACCCACCCTTCGGACATGGCCGTTGCGCTCAGGGTATTGGACGCTGACATAGAGACCATCATGCCCAGCGGCGAAAGTCGGCGCCTCACGCTTGATGAGTTTTACCGCCTGCCTGGCGACACACCCGAGGTGGAAAATGCGCTGGAACCAGGCGAAATGATTACCGCCGTGGTTCTGCCTGCGCCTGTCGAAGGGCGTCACGCCTATTATAAAGTGCGCGACCGCGCCTCTTACGCTTTTGCACTGGTATCCGTTGCGCTGATTAAGACCTCTGACGGCAGCGGGCGTGTGGCGCTGGGCGGCGTTGCCCCCAAGCCGTGGCGGCGCGAGGAAGCTGATGCGGCGTTGCCGAAGGGGGCAACTGCGCTAATGGACCGCTTGCTCAGCGGCGCCCGCCCCACGCAAGAGAACGCCTTCAAGCTTACCCTGGCAGAGCGAACGCTTGCCGCGCTGCTGGCTCAGGAGTGACCCCATGGATTTCAATCAACCCACCGAAGACAACCTGTTTGATCACGCCCGTATTATCGGCAAGCCTCATGCGCGGATTGACGGCATCCTAAAAGTCACGGGCCGTGCACCTTACGCCTACGAGCGTCATGACGTGGTGGCGAATCAAAAGGTCGGCTACCCATTGTGCGCCACCATTGCCAATGGGCGAGTTACCCACATGGATGCGTCGGCTGCGCGTGGCGCGCCGGGCGTCGTCAGCGTGGTGACAACGCTAGAGATTGAGCCGTTGGGCCGGGCAAAGAGTAACGACGCACGGCTGTTTGGGGGCGACGTTATCGAGCATTACCATCAGGCGATTGCGGTGGTGGTGGCCGACACCCTTGAGCAGGCGCGCAGCGCAGCGGCGCTAATCGACGTGAGTTATGAGGAGGCGTCGGGGGTCTTCGACCTTGAGGCAGCTTGGGAGCGCCTGCAGGGCACCGGCGAGCCGCTAGCCGATGTGGGCGACGTGGACGCCGCGTTTGAGGCCGCCTCTGTCACCATTGATGAGATTTATCGCACCGCTTCCCAAAGCCACGCCATGATGGAGCCGCACGCTTCAATCGTCGACTGGTCAGATGGCCAGCAGATGACGGTGTGGACCTCGAATCAAATGATTGCCTGGACGCATAAGGCCCTGGCCACCACGTTTAATATCGAGCCAGACACTATCCGTTTAGAAAGCCCCTACGTTGGCGGCGGCTTTGGCGGCAAGCTTTGGCTGCGTGCCGATGCGGTGCTGGCAGCGCTTGGCTCACGTGCTTGCGGGCATCCGGTTAAGCTGGCTTTGCCGCGCCCCATGGTGTTTAACAATACGACCCACCGTTCCGGTACTATTCAGCGCCTGCGCATTGCCGCCAATGCTGAGGGCAAGATAACCGCCTTCGATCATTCGGCGGTGTCGCATACGCTGCCCGGCGGCAGCGGTGAAAATCCGGTCAATCAGACCCGTACACTTTATGCCGCAGAGAATCGTCGCGTGTCCCACCAGGCCATCGACATGAATCTTCCCGAGTCAGCGGATATGCGTGCGCCAGGCGAGGCGTCGGGGCTTGCCGCGTTAGAAATAGCCATGGATGAAATGGCGGAAAAGCTGGGTATGGATCCCGTTGAGTTTAGGATTCTCAATGATACGCAGGTGGACCCCGAGGATGCCTCCAAGCCGTTTAGCGAACGCCACTTTGTTGAATGCTTACGCCAAGGCGCCGACGCCTTCGGCTGGGAGGCGCGTAACCGCACGCCGGGGGCAATGCGAGAAGGGCAGTGGTTGATCGGCCATGGCATGGCCGGCGCTTATCGCGGATCGCTTACGCTGAACTCCGGCGCGCGCGTTCGCCTGCAGGGCGGGCGGTTGATCGTTGAGACGGATATGACCGATATCGGTACCGGCTCTTACACCATTATTGCCCAGACCGCCGCCGAAACAATGGGGCTTGAGCTAGCCGACGTCGAGGTCAGGCTGGGCAACAGCGCCTATCCTGTCTCCTCCGGTTCGGGCGGCCAGTTCGGTGCCGCTAGCGCCACCGCCGGCGTATATGCCGCTTGTTTAGCGCTTCAAGCGCTGATTGCCAAGCGGTTAAATATCGACACGCCGCGCTTTGAAAACCACCGCGTGGTGGCCGGGGCAACCGATCTCGCACTTGCCGATATTCTCGACGGCGAAGAGCTGGTCGCCGAAGATACGATGCACTTTGGTGATTTTAAAGACAGCATGCAAATGGGCACCTTTGCAGCGCACTTTGTTGAAGTGGCCGTGCATGCGCATACCGGCGAAACCCGTGTTCGGCGCATGCTGGCGGCGTGCGATGCGGGGCGTATTCTCAACCCGATAACGGCGCGTAGCCAAGTGCTTGGCGGTATGACAATGGGCGTCGGTGCTGCCTTGATGGAGGGGCTTACCGCTGACCTTGAGCGCGGCTTCTTCGTCAATCACGATCTCGCCAGTTACGAGGTGGCGGTGCATGCCGACATTCCTCAGCAGGAGATTATTTTTCTGGACACGGCGGATGCGGCCTCAACGCCTCTCAAAGCAAAGGGGGTTGGTGAACTGGGTATTTGCGGCGTGGCGGCCGCCGTTGCCAACGCGATCTATAATGCGACCGGCGTTCGGCTACGTGAGTATCCGATGACGCTTGACCGAATGATCGACCGGCTCCCTGAGGTACGCTAGCGCAATCAGGCGGCGGGCAGCGCATAGCTGGCGGTGACATGCGCGACAGGGCGTATGTCATCGCTGGCTGAGTATATTTGCACCTCACCCACGCCTAAGCGGCGGCCGAGTTTAATCAATTTGGCATGAGCGATAATGTCGTGATCACCCGAGGCCGCGCGCAGGAAGTGGCAGTTGAAATCGCTGGTCACGGCCATGGGTTCCGGGCCAATCTGCGCCAGGATAGCGACATACAGTGCGACGTCCGCAAAGCCCATCATGGTGGGGCCGGAAACGCGCGGGCCGGGTCGCAGGTGCTCGTGGCCAATCGTTAGGCGCATGGTGGCACGCATCTCGCCAACGCTCTCAATTCTGCCCATTCGCTGGGGAAAGACTTCATCCAGAAAGCGCTCAATCTGCTCGGCGTTCATCACGGTCATTAGTGCTTCCTCGGTATTTTTTGTTGTTAACGTAAACGTTAAAAAGCATAAATAAAAAAGCCCCGAGGTGCGAGCCTCGAGGCTATGGTAAGGAGCTTTTAGGCTCGCTTACTTGGCTTTATGCACCTGGCGCCACGCGTGAAGTAGCGGTTCGGTGTAGCCAGAAGGCTGCTCGCGACCTTTGAAGACCAGGTCTGAAGCGGCTTTAAAGGCGGTGGAGCCCTCAAAATCAGCGCTCATGGCGGTGTAGGTTGGGTCGTCTGCGTTCTGCTCGTCGACGACTTTCGCCATACGTTTGAGCGTTTCTTCCACACGCGCCGCATCAACAATGTCGTGGTGTAGCCAGTTGGCAATGTGCTGGCTGGAAATACGCAGCGTGGCGCGGTCTTCCATCAGGCCCACGTTGTGAATATCCGGCACTTTCGAGCAGCCCACTCCGTGCTCTACCCAACGCACCACGTAACCCAGAATACCCTGGCAGTTGTTGTCCAGCTCCTGCTGCTTCTCTTCATCGGACCAGTTGGCGTTTTCGGCCACCGGCACCGTGAGCAGATCATCCAGGTAATCGGGCTCGCCCAGCTCTTCCAGCTCGCGCTGGACGTCGGTGACGTTGACCTGATGATAGTGCAGCGCGTGTAGCGCAGCCGCGGTTGGCGAGGGAACCCAGGCGGTGTTGGCACCGGCTTTCGGGTGGCCGATCTTCTGCTCTAGCATGTTGTGCATCAGGTCAGGCATGGCCCACATGCCTTTACCAATTTGCGCGCGGCCACGCAGGCCGCAGGCAAGGCCGACTTGCACGTTGCTCTTCTCATAGGCGGTGATCCATTTGGCGCTTTTCATGTCGCCTTTGCGGACCATGGGGCCTGCTTCCATCGCGGTATGCATTTCATCACCGGTACGATCCAAGAAGCCGGTATTGATAAACGCTACGCGAGAAGCCGCTTCAGCAATACACGCCTTGAGGTTAACGGTGGTGCGGCGCTCTTCGTCCATGATGCCCATTTTTAGGGTATCGCGGTCCATACCCAAAATGTCCTCAACGCGACCGAACAGCTCGTTAGCGAAGGCCACTTCCGCCGGGCCGTGCATTTTCGGCTTGACGATATACACAGAGCCGGTGCGCGAGTTACGCGGCTGGCTGTCGTCTTTTTTCAGGTCGTGCAGGGCAAGCAGCGATGTGACTACGGCATCCAGAATACCTTCCGGTAGCTCGTTGCCGCTCTCGTCTAAAATCGCTGGAGTGGTCATCAGATGACCCACATTGCGCACGAACATCAGCGAACGGCCAGGCAATGTAACGCTGCCGCCATCGGTGGTTTGCCAGGTGCGGTCAGCGTTGAGCTTGCGCGTAAAGGTCTTGCCGCTTTTATCGATATTCTCTTCGAGATCGCCCTTCATCAGGCCCAGCCAGTTGCTGTAAACACCGACCTTATCTTCTGAATCGACCGCGGCGATGGAGTCTTCGCAGTCCATAATGGCGGTGAGAGCCGCTTCAACCACCACATCTTTCACGCCAGCCGGGTCGGTTTTACCGATTGAGTCGGTTGGATCAATCTGGATTTCCAGATGCAGGCCATTATTAGCGAGCAGTATGGAGTCAGGCTTAGCGGCGTCACCGGTAAAACCAATCAGTTTGCCTGAGTCTTTCAGGCCGGTGTCACGACCGCCTTCCAGAGTGACAACCAAGTGTTCGTCACGAATGACGTATTTGATCGCATCACGGTGCGAGCCAGTGGCGAGCGGCGCTGCGCGGTCCAGCACGCCGCGGGCGTAGGCAATGACTTTGGCACCGCGTTTTGGATTGAAGCTAGAGCCTTTTTCAGCGCCATCGTCTTCTGAAATAGCGTCGGTGCCGTATAGCGCGTCATAAAGGCTGCCCCAGCGCGCGTTAGCGGCGTTCAGCGCATAGCGCGCATTGCTCACCGGCACGACCAGCTGCGGGCCGGCTTGCACGGCCACTTCACGATCAACGTTAGCCGTGGTGGCTGCCACGTTGGCTGGAGTGTTAGCTAAATAGCCGATCTCTTTCAAAAAGCGGCGATACGCTGGCATATTGTTAACGCGGCCAGGGTTTTCCCGATGCCAAACATCCAGTTTTTCCTGCAGCGTGTCGCGCTCTTCCAGCAATTGACGGTTTTTGGGTGTCAAATCGTGAAACAGAGCATCGACACCGGCCCAAAAGGCCTTTTCATCAACGCCTGTTCCCGGTAGCGCCTGTTCATTGATAAAACGATCTAGATCGGCTGCCACCTGTAAACCGTGGCGCGTGATACGCTCGCTCATAGGGTTTCTCCTGTCAGAGTGCTTGTGGGTAATGTGTTTGCCACAAGCAGAGTAAAATATATTTATGGAAAATAATTCCATATCTGGTTGGGCATGTAAACAGCGTAGACCCTAAAGTGGTAAAATGCTCGACCAAATGACTAGGTGCTAGGTGCTGAGCACTAGGCGTTAGGCGCGCAGCTCATCAGTTGCGTTAAGGCCAACGGAAAATGGCGTTATGGAGAAACAACCATGCATGATTTCCAACACCTGGAAGGCTTGTTTCGCCATGCTGCGGGCGAGACAGCCCTTAGCCGCCTGCTGCCAGGGGAAATGCTGGCAGATGCGATGCAGGACTACTTTCACCATTACGGCCTAGCGGCGCTGCTACCCGATGCCATCGAAGTGTACGCAGGCTTTATCGATACGGGCCGCTTTACGCTGTGGTGCCAAGTATGGAGTCCTCCCCAGCCGATAGGCACCGCGTTTGTGGTTCACGGCTATTTCGATCATATGGGGCTGTATCGCCATTTGCTTAAACGCCTGCTCGCTAAAGGCTGGCGGGTGGTGCTGTGGGATCTACCGGGCCACGGACTTTCCAGCGGCGCGCGGGCGGAAATAGATGATTTTGAGGATTATCAACACTGCTTGACCTACGTGGAGACAATTTTAAAAACCCAAGGCATGGCGCCTGCGCCCTGGCTAGGTGTGGGGCAAAGCACGGGCGGGGCGATTCTGGCGACCGATGCGCTCACTCGCCGAGACGCGGCAGGCTGGGCAGGCTTGGTACTGCTGGCGCCGCTGGTGCGGCCTTGGGGCTGGAGCCAAGCGAGCTGGGTGCATTTAATCGCGAGTCCGTTTTTAAAGGAGCTGCCGCGTAAATACCGTCCCAACTCTACGGATGAGCAGTTCACCGCGTTTCTGCGCGATGGCGACCCGCTGCAGCCAGAGCGCTTAAGCGTTGCCTGGGTCAGCGCGATGCGTCGTTGGATGCCTCGCTTGCTGGCGCTAGAGCCGCTGGCGCTGCCCACCCTTATTCTTCAGGGCGAGCAAGACTTAACGGTCGATTGGGAATGGAATTTAGCCATTTTGGCGGAGAAGTTTCCCAACAACGAGATTCATCGCCACCCAGACGCTCGCCATCACCTGGTGAATGAGGCCGATGCCATCCGTGAAGAATTGTTTGAAGCATTGGATGGTTTTTTAGATCGGCTAAACGATAGCCAGCAGCAAGCCATGCCTGCGGCTACGCCCCCCTTAGCATTCGATCCAGCTGCCGGTAGCCAATAGCCTCAATAAGGTGCGGCTGAGTGGGCTTTTCGACGCCTTGAAGGTCGGCAAGCGTTAACGCGACGCGCAGCACGCGGTGGTAGGCACGGGCGGAGAGCCTGAGTTTTTCGAGCACCCCCGCAAGCCAGGCGCGCTCTTCATCGCTGAGCGCGCAGGCGGCTTCCAGCGCTTTGCCGCTCAGTTGGCTGTTTAGCGCGCCGCGTTGCATTTGGCGTTCGCGTGCCGCCATTACGCGTTCGCGAACCGCTGATGAGGGCTCTCCCTGGGTCTGGGCGGTGAGCTGCTCCGGCGGCAGTGCCGGTACTTCAACTTGAAGGTCAATGCGGTCTAGTAACGGCCCGGAAAGCCGCGCTTGATAGCGCTGAATTTGGCTGGCCGTGCATTGGCAGCGGTTTCTTGGGTCGCCTAAATGCCCGCAGGGGCAGGGATTCATGGCGGCTACCAGCTGAAAGCGCGCGGGGTAGCGGCGCTCATGGCTTGCGCGGGCTAAATGAATACTTCCCGTTTCTAGCGGCTGGCGCAAAACCTCTAATACATGGCGCGAAAACTCGGGCAGCTCGTCTAAAAACAGCACGCCATGATGCGCAAGCGAAATTTCACCGGGCTTAGGTTTTGAGCCGCTGTCATTTTCAGCAATTGATGCGACCCTCAGGGCGTAATATCGGGCTATTATGGTAGTCTGTACAGGATTGAGTGCGACAGAATTAATAGCAATTGATGCGACAGGCCTTGTTTTATTCAACATTTGGTGCGACTACCCATGCCACTGCCTACATCCGTTCGTAAAATCGGCCCTACCCGACGAAGTGTGTCTGGCTACTATGCCTTTCGCGGGGAGGAGTCTATTGCGTTCGAGTCGACGCTCGAACGTGATTTCCTCATCAAGGCTGACTTTGATGTGAGCGTCCTTGGTGTGATTTCCCAGCCGTGCGAGATCCCGTTTCATCATCCCGTGACCGGTAGGCGCTACACCTACACACCTGACTATTTGGTTTATTACCGTCTCGGTAACCGTCATTACAGGGATTACCCAAAACCTCTCCTGGTGGAGGTCAAACCACGGGAAAAGTGGCAAGCACATTGGCGTGAATGGTCGCCTAAATGGAAGGCGGCGATACGGCATGCCAACAATGAGGGCTGGGCGTTTCGCATTCATGATGAAAGCCGCATTCGTGATAAGACCTTGGACAACATTACCTTCCTAGCGCGCTACAAGCGGATGGTGTTTCCCTCTGTCGAAAGCCAGGCAGTCCTCAACACGGTGAGGGAAATGGGGGTGGCGACCTTGGATTACCTGCTTTCTCGGCACTTTATGGGCGATATTTACCGGGCAGAGGGGATTGCGCATTTATGGCATCTACTGGCGACTCGGCAGTTAGATTGCGATATGGCCCAATCCTTCAGTCCTCTATCGGAGGTATGGGTACCCGATCATGAATAATCATCGTGGCAGCGCAACTGAACCCAATAACGGCGTCGCCCAAACACGCCAACACTTGCAGATTATGGTGGGTGAGCAGGTTCAGAAAGATGGCACCGTTTACCGAATTTCCCAGGTGCTCGATTTTGAGACGGTCATTGGCATTGCCGTTGAGTCCGGGCGTAGTTGCCCGCTTCGCATCAAAGAACTAGCGCCTCTCAATAGCGGGTCCGTATCCCCTGAGCAGGATATGTCCGAGATTGGGGATGCCGATTGGCGGGAGGCCGAGCATCGCTTTTCCATCATTAAGCCCTTGGTGGATCGCCATACGGTGGGGCGGGATGCAGCGGAGGAGCGTGCTAAACAAACGGGGGTTGATACGGCTACGATCTACCGTTGGTTGAAGCGGTATAAAGCGACGGGCTCGGTGCTTGCATTAATTCCTCAAAAGCCAGGGTGGAAGAAAGGAAAGTCGCGTATCCCCGCGCATGCCGAGGCGGTGATTCAGGAAGTCATCAAAGAGGTGTATTTGACGCTGCAGCGTCCGTCCGCACAAAAAGCGGTACAGGAAGTCATGCGGCGCTGCCATGAGCGGCGCATCGACCCGCCGAGCCCTGGTACCGTTCGTTCTCGTCTGCGCGACATCCCAGAGCGCGACCGATTGCGTGGGCATGGCTTTAGAGAAAAAGCGATTAATAAGTTTCAGCCGGCGGCCGGAAAATTTCCCAATGCGGACTATCCGTTAGCCGTCATGCAGATTGACCACACGCCTGCCGATATTATTTTGGTCGATGACGTATATCGCAAACCGATTGGCCGTCCATGGATTACGCTGGCCATGGACGTGTGTACTCGCATGGTCACGGGGTATTACTTATCGTTTGACCCGCCCTCTGAAACATCTGTCGGCATGTGTGTGGCGCACTCCATGCTTCCTAAAGATGAGTGGTTGCTACTGCATAATGTGGAGGCTGAGTGGCCGGTATGGGGCACACCCGCCACGATTCATGTCGATAACGGCCCAGATTTTCGCTCTGAGACGTTTAGGCGCTCATGCCTAGCCTATGGGATCAACCTTGAGTTTCGGCCTGTTAAGCAGCCTCGTTACGGTGGCCACATTGAGCGGGTGCTGGGGTCTCTTCTCAAAGAAATTCATAACCTGCCTGGGACGACTTTCTCCTCCATTAAAGAGAAAGAGGGGTACGATCCAGAGAAACACGCGGCCATGACGAAAAGCGAGTTTGAAGAGTGGCTGGTGACGTTGATCTGCAAGGTTTACCACCAGCGCCTTCATTCTGGGATTGGTATGTCGCCGATGAAGAAGTGGGAAATTGGTGTGTTTGGCAATGCGGATGTGCAGGGAGTGGGATTAGCGCCGAGGCCTGCTGACAGGCTCTCTGTATTGCTCGATTTTTTGCCCAGCTTTCAGCGTACGATCCAGACCTTTGGTGTGACCATCGATGGCATAAACTATTACGATGAAGCGCTAAGACCTTGGATCAATGCCAAAGATCCAGACATGCCAGACAAGAAACGCACCTTTGTTTTCCGGCGCGACCCTCGCGACATTAGTGTCATTTGGTTCAAAGACCCGGAGCTCGGGCACTATTTTCGCGTGCCCTTTGCCAATCTTGCCCTCCCCTCGATGAGTGTTTGGGAGTATGCCCAAGCTAAAGCGCGCCTTCGGCAGGAAGGAAGAAACTCGGTCAATGAGACTGAAATTCTACGCGCTATTAGTGAGCTGCGAACCCATGTGGAGGAGTCGCAAGCACGTACTAAGCGAAGTCGCCGTCAGGCACAACGACGTAAAGAGCATGAGAAGAAGGTGACGCCTGCAGATCCCCTTTTACATGCGCCCTCAACTGCTGCCCCTAAAGAGACACCCGCTCAAGGGGACGGTCTTTTAACGGGTGATATCGATGTGAACTGGGACATAGCATGAGCACACACCTTCATCCTGATCTTCGTCACGTCTTGGGGCTGTCCGCTAAAGAGCGAATGGAGTTTATGGATCAACCGCGCTGGTTGGGCTATCCATTGGCCAATCGTGTCATTGAGGTCATGCGTGGGTTGATGGAGAAGCCCAGTCGTCCTCGTATGCCTAACCTCTTGCTCGTGGGTGACTCCAACAACGGAAAGACAACCATCGTTCAACGGTTTCGTAAGCAGTACGGTGAAGGCTACGTGAATGAAGACGTAGAGCCCGTGAAGCCTGTTGTTGTCACTCAGGCTCCCCCGAGTGCCGATGAGAAAAGTCTGTATATCGCAGTGCTAGAGAGTTTCTGGGCTCCCTACCGGCCTACAGATCCTGTTCCCAAGCTGCGCTACCAGGTGATTCATCAACTGCGTGCTTGCCATACCCGCTTGTTGATCATCGATGAGTTTCACTCTCTGTTAACCGGTGGTGCTGTTAAGCAGCGCGAAACGATGAATGCCATTAAGCTTTTATGCAATGAGCTAATGATTCCCATCGTTGGTGTGGGGACGCAAGACGCTGTGCGTGTGCTGCATTCAGACCCACAGCATGCGAGTCGCTTTGATGTGGTCGCGTTACCAAAGTGGGAGCTCAATCAGGAGTTTCAGAAGCTGCTCGCTGGCTTTGAGAAGATATTACCGCTCAAACATCCTTCCCAACTGCATGAGCCCCAATTGGCGACCCAGCTCCACGCGATCTCTGGCGGCAATTTTGGCGACCTGCACCGGCTGCTGATTGAGTGTGCCAATGCCGCTATTTTGTCCGGGGCTGAGCGCATCGATGAGAAAATTATTCAGAGTAAATCATGGGTGCGACCTACCCGTGGCATTAGGGAAGTGATGCTGTAATGCCCTGGGCGCTGAGTGTGCCTCTGTTGCCTGAAGAGTCGCTTTCTTCATGGCTGGTACGGGCGGCGTTGAGACAGGGGTGTGATCCCTTGTCGCTCACTGGGGCTATCTGGCCAACATGGCGTATATGGACAAGGGATATTGATAGGGAAATTCCCCTCGTAAGAATGCGCCCATTAGTCAATGCATCGGGGATATCGTCCGCTGAGTTTCAGAAAGCTGGGATGCGGGACGATTGTGAGAAAGTGGCCGGTTACTCATTACTGGAAACGCGGACTTGGCCCTGGTTGTTGGCACTCGGCAGCCGAAATCGAACTCGCCATGGAGGACAACAGATTTGTGCATTGTGTTTGGCAGAGGACTCAGCCCCCTACTTGCGCCGACACTGGCGATTCGCTTGGCACACTGGGTGCCGCTTTCATGGGGTGCAACTGATAGATGAGTGCCCGGTATGCAAGGCCCCTATAGAGCCTCATCGCCTGTCAGCAGAAGATCAACATTTAGCTCAGTGCAGCCGGTGTTATAACGATTTTAGAAAGGCGGTATGCACGTCGCCTTTACCAGAAGCGTTCAGTTTCCAAGTGATGGCTGATCGTGCTTTAACAAGAAGCAACGTGACGTTTAGGGAGGCCCCTATCGCACCCGCCGATTGGTTTTCTATGGTGACCTTCTTTGTTGGCGTTGTTCGGCGTGCAAGTCGGCGGCCTGCGTCACCCCTCGCAGATGCGCTTCTAACATTGGGCATTTCGATGACGGATAGCCAAATGCCTGTGTCTGGGTTGGCGTTTGAGCTGCTGCCTGTCAACGAGCGTTGTGCTTTATTAGCGGCGGTGGAGCGTTTGCTCAGTATAGGCGTTGAAGAAACGTTCAGTGCTCTGGTCACGTGCAATGTCAAAACGAGCGCGCTTCACGATCCCCGAAAGTCACCCCCCGTTGTGTTGTTGCCGCTGCTATCACGGTTATCTCATCACCCCCATGGGCCGCATCGCTGCCGTGCTCTACCGGCTCATCGCCCCATGTCGGAACGCGCAGTGAGAGCCTCATGGGCGCGCTTAAAACGGAGAATGAAAGCGGAGCCAACCTCTTGAAGCAACACAAAACGGTCGACTGCGATGAGTGTGGTCGAGAAGTCTCCAAATTGTGGCGACGCCATAAGGGGCATGGTTACTGCTCAACTTGCTATGCTCGTGTGTTTAAGCGGCAGATGTGCCCACGATGTGGTGAGTTAGCCCGTCTGCCAACGAATGACCCAGACGCCGTCTGTCGCCAGTGTGACGTTGACAAACCGTGTGCGCGATGTGGAAAAGCTAGATCAGACTACAACATCGGCAAGGTCACTCCCTACGGCCCTGTCTGTATCGCTTGCGCTCCCTATTTCAAAGAGCCTGAGCCCTGCGAGGTGTGTGGGGAATCCTCTCAACGTCTTACCCGAGTGACGCGTATGGGGCATGCTCATCGCTTATGTCCACGCTGTGCGACGGCTGATCACGGTACCTGTTCTGCGTGTCGTCGACATCGCTTATTGGTCATGACATCCAGCGGTGACGCATTGTGCAAAGCCTGTAATGAGCAAGGGGAAATTGCCTGTCCATTGTGTGGTAATCCCATGCCAGCGGGTCGAGGCGATGCCTGTGAGCCCTGCTATTGGACGCGCACATGTCGTAAGCGGATCATCATTGGCCAAGCCGGTATCACCACCAAAGCGTTACGTGAGGCCTTTGGGGAATTTGGTGAATGGCTGATTCGTACCACAGGGCCGCATAAGGCTGCCCTCAAGATCAATCATTTCTTCTCGTTCTTCCTTGAGATCGACCAGGCATGGTCACGGATACCGAGCTATTCGGAGCTGCTTCATCACTTCGGTGCGGAGGGGTTGCGGCGTGTAAGACTTCCTATGCGATGGCTGCATGAAGAGCAAGGGGTAGAGCCGGATCACCAAGCAAAGAAGATCGACTCAGAGAAACGACGTATCAAAGCGTGTCTCAGGTCTATGCCGTCCGCTTCTTTATCAGAAAAAGCGCTGCATGCTTATTGGCAGCAATTGGAAACCCGTATAGAGGCGGGCAAAACGTCCCACACCTCCGCACGACTTGCACTAAGAGCGGCAGCCGCATTGCTACTCGCTACTGACCGGGAGGGGCAGCGACTGCCTCAACAGGGCGATGTGGACAACTATTTGCAGGCGGTGCCCGGACAAGCAGCCTCGGTCACGGGGTTTACTAATTTCTTAAATCGCCAACATGCCACCACGTTGGCTCCTCGGGTGGATGTAAAACGGGCAAGAAAGCGGCGAAAAGAAACACTAGCCCGCACCCTGATGACGATGGCCCGGTGTGCTGATCAAGGAGAGGCCTGGAGGGAGGCATGGATCGTTGCTGCCATGGAGTATTTCCATGACACAAAATTAACGCAGAAAATGCTTCGACAACAGACCGTAGAGCGGACGACAGACGGGATACAGGTGGTAGTGGGTGGCGTTACCTACTGGCTGCCTCTGGATATTGAGTGCTAAGACACTGATAGCGCGCAGTCACTTGGAGGGCCCCGCGACTCTGTAGGCGAATGTCGCCCCGCCGTTTGGACGGGGCTATGGCTCTCTACCTATATGCCAGGGCTCAACGGGGTGCCAAAAGGCGTGTCATGACCGTTGAGATGACGTCAAAACCAGGTCTTCATAAATGCCCTTGATAGCCTTCTCTTCTGGGCTGTGGCGCTGTGGCTCCTGTTCCTGCTTTGGATGTAGTGGGGTTATAAGCCCGTTAGAGAGTGACAGGACATCGCTGAGCTGCTCGTAATCGAGGTTTACGTTATCGACATTGTATTGGTTAAGGCGTGTCATGGTCTCTGTGAGTGCGGTCATACTGTGCTCTTCTTCTCCAAGCGGCGGAAAGGCTTGAATCAGCGGCTGACCGCCTTCCCAACCTATCTTGATCGGCTGATTGATGATGTTGACTTGGGTGCCGGGTGGAATGCGGTCAAATATAGATTCGATGTCTTTGGGTAACATGCGGATACAACCTCGGCTTGCGCGCATGCCAATGCCATCGGGCTGGTTGGTGCCGTGAATCAAATAGCCATCGAAGCCTAGGATGATGGCATGGTCTCCTAGCGGGTTATCGGGGCCGGGTGGCACAACGCTGGGCGCGGTTTCACCGCGTGCTTCCGCTTCGCGTTTTACCGACTCAGGCGGGTACCACGCGGGGTTTTTAATGTTCATGGTGGTCTCGGTCACGCCTAGAGGAGTATCAAACCCTTCGCGACCAATGCCAATAGGATAGGTCTCAACACGCGGTGTCTCACCGTTTTTGACATCTGGGTAGTAGTAAAGCCGCAGCTCGGCGATATTGATGACGATCCCAGTACGCTCCACATTCGGCAGAATAAAACGTCCCGGAATAGTCACTTCCGTGCCCACCCCTGGAACCCAGATGCTAACCTCTGGGTTTGCACGGATCATCTCCAAATAGCCAAGGTTGTGACGCCTGGCAATATCTATCAAGGTATCGTCGTAATCCTTTACGATAAAGGTGTCAGCCTCTCCGATAATATTACCTTCCTCTGGTAGCGGGTAATGCCCTTTGGGCCATTCCGTCTCCTGGGCAGTGGAAGGTTGTGCCGCCATGGCGACAGGGAGCCATGCCAGAAACGAAACCATCACACTCACGATGAAGCCGATCTGCATTGGCCATGGGAGGAATCTCTTAAGTATTGCTGCGTTCTTTGCCAAGAGCATCGCTAGGTTCCTTTTTCATCTAATGCGTCGTTTTTTGATCGAGATAAGTTCAGTTGTAACCCGAGCAGTGTCAGCACCGCAGCGAGTATCCAAGCGGGGCCACTACCGGTGCGTGTGAAAGGAGTTAGGCCCTGCATCGGGGTCACCTCGCCAGTTAAACTGGCCGGTTCAAACTGTGGGGCACGGGCTGTGACGTGGCCTTGTGAATCGATGATGGCCGTCACGCCATTACTGGTAGCTCGAAGTAGGTGACGACCATTTTCTAAGGCACGTAGACGCGCCATTTGAAGATGTTGGTGTGGGCCAATGGAGCGCCCAAACCACGTATCGTTGGAAACCGTTAATAGCAGCTCGGCATTACGCGCCTGTTGGGCGACATGGTCGGCAAAAATGATTTCGTAACAAATGGCATTGCCAATGGTGGCTCCAGCCACGTGTAACGGAGCCTGTTCGCCTGTCCCTGGGGTCAGGCGAGGTACTGGCAAGTCGAAAAAAGCAAGGGTGCCAGCGAGGAGACTTTGGAATGGCAAATACTCGCCAAAGGGCACCAAGTGCGCCTTCTGGTATTCGCCCTGCACATCATTTAGCCCTATGACGCTGTTATAAGAGCGCCCTTCACTGTCGCGTTGCAAAATGCCGGTCAACAAGGCGGTGTCAGGCCCCAGGTCGGACGCTACTTGCTCAAGTATTTGCTGTGCTTCCTGCTCAAGCATGGGAAGGGCTGCCTCGGGCCAAACGATGAGATCGATATCCCTTGCTTGCTCCCGTGTCATCGCCGTGTAGATACTGATCGCCTCGCGCTGCCCTTGGGCAGTCCACTTAATGCGCTGGTCAAGATTCCCTTGCAGCAATGCCACCCGGATGGGCTTGCCAGCCGGGGTTGTCCATTGGGCGGGCAATAGGAATGGAACGATCCACAAGGCGGCCATTGGGACAAGGAAACCCCAGCGGCGACGCAGTACCTCTACCCCTAACGTACCTGTCAGCGCGGTCATGAGTGACAGCAAGTACACACCACCAACGGGCGCCCATGGGGCTAGTGGAGAATCTACCTGAGAGGTGCCCAGCAATAACCAGGGAAAGCCGGTGAGCAACCAGGTGCGTAGCCATTCGCTCACCACCCACATACCGGCAAAGCTAAGACAGGCTAACCGTGGCCCCGTGATGCGCCGATAGAGCCCAAAGGGGATTGCAAAGAAGAGCGCCAGGGCGCTGACAAAAAGAGTGGTGAGGAGCATCGCCACCAAGGCCCCGGTGCCACTGAAATCGTGAATAGCAACGAAGACCCATGATGTGCCAGAACCGAACAGGCCTACCCCATAGCACCACCCACGCAGGGTGGCCATGGCGGGCGTTAGCGACTGTATCTTCCAATAGACCAGTGCCACGGCCACTGGGCCAAGCCACCATAGGGAAAAGGGGGCGGCACTCAAGGTGGTCATTACCCCAGCGGCGAGCGCTACAACGCAATCGACTATTGGTGAGGAGCGCCCAGCAAAAAGCGTATATTCTTTATCTTTATCGACCACATCCATAGCGTTA
This sequence comes from Vreelandella profundi, assembly GCF_019722725.1. NCBI lineage: Bacteria > Pseudomonadati > Pseudomonadota > Gammaproteobacteria > Oceanospirillales > Halomonadaceae > Vreelandella > Vreelandella profundi. The sequence goes on along the minus strand of NZ_CP077941.1, from coordinate 3,446,683 downwards.
CTCAGAGCGCTTAAAAGCAGGACTTTCACGCCATAACGCCACTGCGAACATCAATACACCTGCAAACAGAGCGATATCGGCCATGTTAAAGGCGGGCCAATGCCATTCGCCCCAGTAAATGTCCAGATAGTCGACGACGTACCCTCGCGCTAAGCGATCAACAGTATTACCGAGCGCGCCGCCAAGAATCAGGCTGTACGCACAGGCCTCCAAGCGCGACAGGGGTTTGCATAGCTGCACAACCAATACGACGACCACCACCAACGCTAAACCAAGAAAGAGGTAGCGCTGCCAACCCCCTGCTTCTGCGAGAAAGCTGAAAGCGGCTCCTGTGTTCCCGGTATAAACCCAGTTAAAAAACGGCGTTAGCGGAATGACTTGGCCAAACGACATCTGGGCGTGCACGATTTCTTTGACCAGTTGATCGGCTAGAGCCAATACGCAAGCAAATGTGAACCATGGCCAACGTCGTGAAGGGCTATCGTTTGGCGCTGTTCTCATGACGTTGTTTTTCCTTGTGACAGGCCTGTCATTGAGGTACTGGGCGAAAAGCGGTAACCCAGCAGTCGCATGGCGTTCAACGTCACCAGGACGGTAGCACCGGTATCGGCCATCACCGCAATCCACATGCCGGTAATACCCAGCGCCGTTGTAACTAGGAAAATGGCTTTTAAGCCAAGGGCGAGAACAACGTTGGTTTTCACATTGCGCAGTGTGGCACGAGAGAGGTCTATCAGCTCAGCGATGCCGGTAACGCGGTTCTTGAGCAAGGCTGCATCGGCGGTTTCCAACGCCACATCCGTGCCGCCCCCCATCGCGATACCCACATCGGCTGCCGCGAGTGCCGGTGCATCGTTGATGCCATCGCCTACTTTACCGATGGGGCCACGGCCAGCCGCTTGCCAGTCTCGAACATACGCTGCCTTGTCTTCAGGCATTAGTTCGCCGTACGCTTCAATGCCTAAGCGACCCCCCGTGGCAGCGACGGTGCGGGCATTATCACCGCTGAGCATGACCGCCTGTACGCCCAAACGGGATAGCGCCGCTAGGCCTTCAATGGCATCTTCGCGTGGCTCATCGCGAACCGCGATCAAGCCCAGTAAACGCTCGCCTTCGACGAGGAGAGCGAGGCTCTTACCGGCTTCTTCTAACGCGACAATCCGAGCACTGAGACTTTCCTCAAGGATGACTTTCTCGTGAAGGTGACGAGGCGTCATTAAGCTCAGCTCGCGACCCTCCACCTGGCCGGAAACACCGCGCCCCGCCAGAGCGCGGCCGCCGGTGACGGTGGGGAGGTTGATGCCCGACTGTCGGGCATGCTCAACGATAGCCGTGGCGATAGGGTGACTGGAATCCCGCTCTATTGCGGCGGCGAGCCGCAATACGCTGTTATCGTCTTCCTCAGCAATCCAAGACTCCACATCTGTGACTCTTGGGGTACCCGCAGTGAGGGTGCCCGTTTTATCTAATGCCACCAAGCGAAGCTTACCTAACTGTTCAAGAACGGCTCCCCCTTTGATCAGTAGTCCGCGCCGAGCTCCCGCCGAGAGACCGGCGGCGATGGCGGCTGGGGTGGAAATGACTAACGCGCAGGGGCATGCGATTAACAGCAATGCTAACGCACGGTAAATCGACTCCGACCATGCCATGGTCGATACCAGCGGTGGCACTATCGCCATCAGTAGGGCGAGTAAGACGACGGCGGGCATATAGTAATACGCAAAACGATCAATAAAGCGTGCTATCGGTGCCTTGGCGGCCTGTGCTTCTTCAACCAGACGAATAACGCGTGCGATCGTATTGTCATCAGCGCCTCGTGTTACCTCCACCTCCAGGGCGGCATCAAGATTCACTGTGCCAGCAAAAATGTCATCACCAGGCGCTCGCGAACGGGGTATGGACTCGCCGTTTACCGGCGACTCGTCAATGTCGGAGGTGCCCACCAGGATGCGTCCATCGCAGGGTACGCGATCACCGGGCCGCACCAGCACACGCTGCCCGGGTTTAAGTGACTCCGCCGAGACGTCACGCAGATGGCCATTGTCCATCAGCCTCGCCGTTGAGGGTGTTAAATTTGCCAAGGCTGAGATACTGCGGCGCGCTCGTGAAGCAGCTACCCCTTCGAGTAGCTCACCTACGGCGAACAAGAACACGACCATCGCAGCTTCAGCGGCAGCATTGATGGCCAATGCGCCAAGCGCAGCGATGCACATCAGCATCTCTATGGTAAAGGGATTGCGCATTTTGAGGGCGCCCCAGGCACTCTGCGCAATGGGTATTAAGCCGACTAGCGTGGCCAAAATGAAAGGCATATTACCCAGCGCAGGCCATGCTAAACGAAGCGCGAAGGCTACGATCAGCAAATTGCCTGTGATAATGACCAAGCGCCCTTTAGCGGTTTGCCACCAAGAGGATGAAGCACCAGGTGCGCGTGTTTGGCCATCATGGGAAGCCACTTGATAGCCTAGTTCGTTCAGGATGCCCTCAATGGTCTTTCGCGAGGGGGCCCCGTGATCGTGGTGGTGAATCTTCACTGATCCCGTGACCGAGCTTGCCGTGACTTCCTCAATGCCTTCCAGTCGCTCTAGCGCCGATACAACCTTGCGCTCACAACCGCCGCAGTCCATGCCTTCAACACGCAGCGTCAAGGTGGTAGGCGCTGTTGTCGGCGTTGATGTTTTCATGGTGCCTCTCCTGCCAATGGGCTATGGTTTTTAAGTGTAAACCTTGTAGCAACTACAGCTTCAAGCCCTGCCTAAGGAGTTTTACCATGTCGATGATCGGCCAAAGTATCAGCATTGGTGAGTTAGCACGACGAGCCGATTGCAAACCTGAAACGGTTCGCTATTACGAGCGTATTGGGCTGTTGCGCGATGCGACACGAACCGGTGGGGGGCAGCGCCGCTATGGAGACGACGCTGTGCGGCGCTTGACCTTTATTCGTCATGCCCGTGACTTTGGCTTTTCGGTGGAGTCAGTGCGAGAGCTTTTGGCCATGTCAGATCAACCTGATATGCCTTGCCAAGAAGTCGATGCCATCGCCACGCATCACCTAAAGAAAGTGGAGTCCCGCCTTCAACGACTGTCCATACTGCGTGAGGAGCTTCAACGGATGGTCACGCAGTGTGCCGGTGGTAAAGTGGAAAGCTGCCGAATCATTGAGGTCATCAGTGATCATCAACTCTGTATCACTGAAAAATCGCACGGAGGGGCTCTCGACTTGGGTTAGCACTAACGCTACGCCCCACGCCCAATGGTCAGCCCAGCGAAACATCCAAAAACAGCATGAGTACCAATCCGATGGAGAGGCCCAGCGTGGCCTTTTTTTGGTGCCCGCTTCGATGAGTTTCGGGAATAATCTCATGACTGATCACATACAACATCGCCCCCGCTGCAAAGGCCAACCCCCAGGGCAGTAGCGCTTGTGACATGCTGATGACTCCAGCGCCTAATAAGCCACCCAACGGCTCAACAAGCCCCGTAAGGGCGGCAATCGTCCATGACCGCCAACGTGAATAGCCCACGCCTAGCAGTGATACTGCTACGGCCAGTCCTTCTGGGGCATTCTGAAGTCCAATGCCAATCGCTAGTGGAATGCCTCCTTCGCTTCCCCCTGCGCCGAAGGCCACGCCAACGGCTAGCCCTTCTGGCAGGTTGTGTATCGTAATGGCAATAATAAACAACCAGATACGACGTAGTGAGGCAGCCTCTGGCCCTTCTCGCCCCTGTTCGAAGTGCTCATGAGGTAAGAGTTCGTTCAGTAGTGCGACCATTCCAATCCCTAGCAAGATGGCCGCACAGGCAATGGCAGCAGGTACCACGCTACCTCCGTAACGCAGCTCCGAGGCTTCTAAGGAGGGTATGATCAGTGAGAAGAAAGAGGCCGCTAGCATGACGCCAGCGGCGAACCCCAACGCTAAATCGCGAACACCACGATTCGGTCTTTTGGTAAACAAGATAGGAAGCGCCCCGACAGCCGTCATCAAGCCCGCGGCAAGGCTTCCCAATACCCCCATTGTGACGAGAGAAACCTCTTCCATACCGATTACCTGTCTTGTGGTAGATGAGTGATCACAGCGCTAGGGTTCCATAACGAGGCAAGCACACGTTCACGTTACTAACAATCCATGCAACGTTGCTAAGCACGGGTGGTTACGGCTCGTTAAACGAGATCAAGTCATAAATGGACGCCGTGCCGATAGCTTGTTCCAAGCGATCTCTTGCCTCGTAAAGTGACGCTTGATATTCACCTTGAGTCGGCTGCTCACCCAACATGATGCGTTGACCTTGACCAAGGGGATCAACAGGCTGGTTATTGACTCTCACTTCGTAATGCAGGTTGGGGCCCGTGGCGACCCCGGAGGAACCTACCTCTCCGAGCGACTCTCCCGCATTGACTAAATCCCCAACCACTAGCTGTGGGGAGAATCGGCTAAGGTGTGTGTAGCGACTAATGGCCCCTGTGTCGTGCTCCACCTCGATCACCTGCCCATATCCCCCTTGGCGACCCATAAAGAATACGCGCCCAGGTGCGGTGGCAATGACCGGCGTTCCTGTCGGCGCAGCCAAGTCAATTCCATTATGAGGACGCATCCCTCCATACACAGGATGTCGCCGATTCCCAAAGCGAGACGTTAAGCGGGCACTAAGCACGGGCAACCGCAACGTGCCTAGCAGGGTGTCGCTTTTGAAAAGAGCTACGTCCCCCTTTTGGGTGACCGGCCATATGACCTCCAAGGGCTCTGCCTGATCAGGCAGAGCGGCATAACTGAGGCGTGGTGGCCCAACACGGGCGCCGTCCTGGCGTCGATCTTCCTCCCACACTAATTGAATACGTTCACTGCCAGAAAACTCCAGCGGCGCTGCGATAAACTCGCTGAGCAGTGTTTCCAGTTTAGTGGCGAAACGCGTTGGGACACCTTCTGCTGCCAAGGCCTCGTAGAGGGTGGTATCAATGACGACATCACGCCCAAAGGTTAGGGTATCAACGCTATCGAGCGGTAATGTGCCTTCTTGCTCGCTAGCCGCCTGTAACTTGACAGGGCTAAGTTCAGACGGAGGCAATGACAGATGCGTTTGCCAATTGGCTTCGGCTAGCAAGGGGTAAAAGCCCACAAAGCCTAGTAACCACCAGCGCTGCATCACTGGCCATCCTCTTCCCCAGAGATCTCCGCTACTTCACTCTCAACGGCATCAATCAGCTCTTGCATACCAAAGGGGTCTAAAGGCTCGCCATTGACAAAAAAGGTAGGTGTTTGGCGAATCTGATTGGCTCTGACATCCGCCATGTCTTGGTCAATCACCGCCTGCACCTCAGCAGAAGTCAGTTGCTCTTCGGCAGCCGCTAAATCAAGGCCTCCTTGGCTCGCGATATCGAGGATAGCGGATTCATCAAAACTGCCATGTGAAGCCCATTGATCCTGGCGAGCCAGCAGCCTCTCCAGTACCGGTTCAAAGACGCCCTGACGACGAGCAACTTCTAATACCCGAATGGCCTTATCAGATACGTCGCCGTGGAAAGGAGTGTAGCGCACGATGAGCCGCACTTTTTCTGGGTAGGTTTCCAGAATACTTTTTGTCAGGGGATAGAAAGCACGGCAGGCTTCGCAAGCCGGATCGAAGAATTCCACAATCGTCACCGGCGCGTCTTCTCGTCCCAAGATGGGGGAGTGTGAGCGCACCAAGGAGTCCTCTGCCTGGACACTGCTCTCCTTTGCTGCCTGAGCTTGCATATCTAAGAGGGCAGGTTTCGATACGGCGACGATCGCAGCGGTCAGCATTAACGTACCGGCCAATATAAAAGACGCTTTTTTGAACATGTTTCTCTCTCTTTCTCAACGATGGGGTGGAAAAGTAGGGTTGAAAAATAAGCCAATCGCTATGGGAGTAAGCCGCTCGCTACCTACCTGAGCCGGGAGTCGGCCTCGGTCTATCACTCGTGCCCATATAGATTGGCATTTTGATGCGCGTGGTCACTATGCTCAAACTCTAGGCTGGAATGAGCAATACTGAAGCGCATTTTAAGCTGCTCCTTGATCTCTGCTTTGACGGATTCAAGCTGCTGCCAGCCGGTTTCTGTCAGAACCACGTGGCAGTCAAGGGCTGCCATGTTTTCCTGCATCTGCCATAGATGCACATGGTGAATATCCTGGACTCCCTCGATATCTCGTACGGTCTCAACGACTGCCTGCCCGTCAATGTCCGGGGGAGATCCCAGCATTAGCGTACGGATAGGGCCGCCAATTTCAGAGAAGGCTAGGTAAAGAATATATAGCGCAATCCCTATCGTGATCGCGGGGTCCACCCAGCGCATGTCGTACAGTAAAATAAGCGAACCACCGATAATCACGGCGATGGAGGCAAACGCATCCGATAAGTTATGCAGAAAAAGGGCGCGGATATTGACACTCTCTTTTTGCATTGACCACGTGAGCATGGCGGTAAGGGCATCGACGACGAGCGCGACGCCACCAATAATCACGATCGTCCATCCCTCTATCTCAGGGGGATCGACCATCCGCATAGCGCCTTCGTAAATCAGGTAGACACCGACAATAATGAGGGTGGTGTAATTGATGAGTGCTGCCACTATCTCGATGCGGCCATAGCCAAAGGTCATATGCGCATCGGCAGGCCGTCTGGCGATTTTACGAGCAGCAAAGGCAATGACTAATGCTGCCATGTCAGAAAAGTTATGTAACGCATCAGCGATCAGCGATAGGCTCCCCGCCATAATGCCACCGACGATTTGAGCGATGGTTAAGAGCCCATTGGCCCAAATGGAGATGCTGACGCGCCGGTCGCCAGAGGCAGGATCAATGTGGGGATGATCATGATGATGTCCCATCTGTTACCTTCTCTCGAATTATCTGTTCTTGGTACTATAAAACCTCTAGCAACTAAAGCTTCAACCCTTGAGCATTATCTATTTGCATCGCTGGATTGGGAAGCACGTCCCTAGCTACCAAGGAGCCTTTGTGTGCTGGGCCGAAGGTGATCATGTTTTAGGTGCGGGGCTCAATCCACTTCAACCGGTAACGTCCAATCCACCATGGGTAGATTCATTTATTTTGTCGAGGCGCACCTTGTCTGGTTTGTAATCGTCGTCGCGGGGGGAGGCTTACTCTTTCCGGCCACCGGAATAATGCTTAAGTTCGCGATTGGGCCATTACTGGCATTACTGATGTTGATTATCAGCCTCACATTCGATGCGCATGCAGTGCGCATCGTGTTCCGAAAGCCGTCACGGTAGTTGTTGGCATTGGGGCTGGTCTATGGGCCTATGTCGATTGCCGGGTGGCTAACGGGCCGTCTATTTTTTGGAAGCGGCCCGCTGGCTGCTGGCCAAACCTTGCTCGGCACGCTGCCGACAGATGTGTCTTCTCCTCTTTTGGTACTGATGGCGAAAGGCAATGTGGCGCTTGCCGCTGTTTTCAACGCAGTCAACACCGCGTTATGTCCGTTTATTGTTCCCTTCCTGTTTTTATGGCTCACCGGCCTTCAGTTAGACGTGCCGCTTGGATCAATTATTCTTGAATTAACACTAATCGTGCTTCTTCCTACCGTGATTGGGGTCAGCTTGCGTACAAGGTTCTCGGCTTTCTTTGCACGGCATGATTCAGCGTATGCAGGGATAGGGTCGATTCTGTATCTGCTGATCCTACTCGCCGTGGTCGGGCCGAATGCCACCACGATCATTGGCTATGGCTGGTATGCGTTTGTGATTGCGGGCGCGGCCCTGTGCCTCAATTTGATTGGGTACCTGGTAGGTATGTCCTCACGGTTACTCACCTCTGATCGCAAAGAGGTGATTACCTATCTTTTCACGGTCAGTAAAAAGGAATTCAGCATCGCTGCAGCGTTTGTCGCTGCTTCTGGCTTGCCATCAGAGATCGCAATTCCAGCCGCTTTTTTTGCCGTGATTCAAATGATCACTTCGCCCATCGCAGCGAAGATCCTCGCCCGCCACTGAAGGGATGGCCGTATCGGCTCTTCGTCAGAAGAGCAACCTGCACACGGGGTGTACAGGTTGCTCTTACCGACAAAACAGACACCGCTACTCATAAAGGTGGCAAATAGTACCTATGCTAAGTCACTGCGACCAATACTGACCTTGCTAAAAGCATTTAACACAGAGGCTTCGCAGGGTATCTGTTCCTTTTTGGATTTAGGGTGCTTGAACGTATCGGCGAATCCTGGGCAGTGACCAACTAGTTTTTGGACAACACCTTCTACGTGCCGCACGTTAGACAGCACTTGGCGTAACCACTGCTCGAAGCTGCCTTGGTGGCTCAGCGTGAAGACTAAACCTTTATAGGAAGGAGGCTTGGATGCCTCCTCGCTACCGCCAGCTCTGGGTTTTGGAGGGCGTCGTTGGATCTCCATGAGATAGAGCGTTTGATCTAACACATGCACCCGAACGACGAGCACCCCGCGAGGTACCTTGGTCTGAGTATCAATGTAAACCCAATTAGCGACTGACGTTTCCACCTCCTCGTCTATTTCGAAAGGTTCGAGGCTGATTAACCGAGGGTCAGGAGAAGTGCTGAATCCGTCTTCAAAGGTAAACCAGCTAACGCCACGAATCGTTGCGGGATAGGCCGATTGTAAATAGAGAAGCGCATTCCACATATCACGTAGAAAGCCCTGTGATTCCAGTGTAATAGGAGCATGAATAGACGCTTGTCCCACTCCCTTCCCTGACCCATGTGGCTCCCCAGTGGAGAAAATGGTTTCGTCACCCGGAACGGGGACGCCTCGTGTATCGGGCACGTTTTTTCGGGTATATCGTTTATCCAAGACGGCGCGAGGCTTACCTAAAATAACGAATTCGTCCTCAGTAAGGTCTAGCCAGGAAGAACCATGGTCGGGCTCGTCATCATCCGTCAGGTCAATGACATCGGGGATGTCTTGAAGCTGATGATAGGGGAACTGAGAGGGGGCATCGTCGCCATCGGTGGCTGGTACTGTCGTTGATTTCTCTCTTTCACGGTGGATCGTGGCACCATCGGGCTGCGTACAGCCTAATATCTGCAAGCCTAGGAATGTGTTGCCACCATCAATTGGAACGCCAGAAACAGAGATTTCCCCGCTGCCTTGAAACCATGGAGTGACTTTTAAAAGCATCTTATCTTGGGGGAAGCTGGCTTCAGTCTGCGCATAAATATCTCTGGCAGCTTGTTCGGCATAGGGGTCGTACAGCATGTGCGCGAGCAAAATCGCATCGTGCCTATGAACACGATATGTAAATCTGACAGGCCAGGTACCTGGCGATGGGGGCGCATTAAGCGGTCGATAAAGCCGTTCTTTGACCTCCTCCCAACAGTAAGTGGCGAGCACACGCTTGATTTCAGATGATCGACCGTAAACGCGTGCAAAAAATTCGGTGCAAGGGATGAGCAGATGTTTGCCATCTGGGAGGTCAAATTCAATCAGGTACGATTTGTGTTTTCTGTCCAGCGGTAAATAGCTTGCCTCATGAAAGGAGGTATAGAGGCTGCGCCCTGCTTTGTGCAAGTCGTCTAAGGAGACAATCCGCCAGCCGCCCGGAGAGAACGAAACAGGGAATGTTTTCTCCTCAAATGCGATGCGGGAGTTGCTCACGCCCTTTTCCCAGACGGAGCCGATTCTCAATAGTCCGACATGCGTTAAGACCGTCGTTCGCTTAATCACGTCTCCTAATTTGTTCTCCTGATCAATAGGTCTTAAAAATACATAAATTTTAGGGACGCTTTGTGAGCGGATATTTTTGAAGATAGGCCCGTACCACCAAACGACCAAGCGCTCAGTTTCGTCTTTAAGGGTGCCATCTTGAAAGCTAAAGGTTCTGGATTGTTTGAGAGAAACGGTCACAAGGGCGTGCTCTATGTAAACTCAACATAGAGATTGTCGCAGCAATTATTGTTTAGTCGCAACAATTGTTGAAAATGACAGCCGCCGCCGACCAGCGCCGCGGCGCTGGCACTGTGATGGGGCTGACGAAACGGCCTTTTACCCCAATCAGCTTCTAAGGGCAGGCCGCAGACCGAACGCACGGCGGCGACTTCTAAGGCGTCTTCTTCAGAAAGCGGCGGCAAAATGCCCGGTAAGCGGCTGGCCAGCATGGTTTTACCCGTGCCCGGTGGGCCTGCAAAAAGTAAGTTGTGGCCACCAGCTGCGGCAATTTCTAGCGCGCGTCGCGCCTGCTGCTGGCCGCGCACATCGGCAAGGTCATCCACCGGCGCCGCCTCTTTTACCGAGGCGCTGAGCCTATGCGGTGGAATCTTCTCCTGATCTAGCAGGTGGGCGACGACCTGCCAAAGCGTATCGGCGGGCAATACCGGTAAATCGCCTGCCAGCGCGGCTTCATCGGCGCAGTCGCGAGGTACAATCAGCGCTTTTTTTGCCCGCCGGGCGGCCAGCGCAAAGGGCAGTATTCCCGGCACCGCGCGAAGCTTGCCGTCCAAGGCTAGCTCGCCGGCACATTCCATGCCTTCTAATGCTTCAACCGGAATCTGCCCTGAGGCTGCGAGAATCCCGAGCGCTATGGGTAAATCAAAGCGGCCGCCTTCTTTGGGTAGATCAGCAGGTGCGAGGTTGAGGGTAATTCGCCGCGTATTGGGAAAATCAAAGCCTGCGTTAACTAAAGCGCTGCGCACGCGCTCACGGCTTTCTTTGACGGCGGTTTCCGGGAGGCCTACGAGTGTCAATCCAGGCAAGCCGTTAGCTAAGTGTACTTCCACATGCACTGCTGGTGCGTCTAAGCCCACGCCTGCGCGCGTGGCCACAATGGCTAGCGTCATCGCCTTTCCTCGCTAATATCTGAATCTTGGCTTTCTAAGCAAACTTTACCTCAAGCGTTAAACTACCGTATTTAAGAAGGCGTTGATAGCGGGCCGGTATAAACGATATCATTAATACAAATAACAACGATTATCATGATCTTTACTATACTGACGTTGCTGCTTTCCTCTAACTTCATAATGAGTTGCCGACTATGCCTGCTGTGCCGTTTATACGCCGCCCTTTGGCGCGCTCGATTGCTGCTGCGTTGATTCCAATTACCGCGACTTTATTATGCTCTACCGCTAGCGCCCAGGATGGCACGGTTAACAATGGCACGATGGTTGTAGTGGGCACGGCGCTGAAAGTAGATGCGCCGCTGGTGGAAACGCCCCGCCCTGTTTCAAGTGTTGACCGCGAAGAGCTAGACACGCGTAACGTGCAGCAGCTAGACGAAACCTTTCGTTACCGCGCAGGTGTGTTAGCAGGCCACTACGGCAGTGATAACAACACTGACTGGTTGAAAGTGCGCGGCTTTGATCAATCGACGTATCAAGATGGCTTGCGCATCTATCGCGAAGGCTTTTATCAGTGGCTGCCTGAGCCGTTTGGCCTGGAAAGGGTGGATGTCTTTAAAGGGCCTTCGTCAATTCTTTACGGCGAAGCGCCTCCCGGCGGGCTGATTAATGCGGTGAGTAAGCGTCCAACGCAAACGCCGCAGGGGCAGGTGAATTTTCAGCTGGGTAATCGTAACCATCGTCAAATTGGTATTGATACCAGCGGGCCGCTGGGTGAGTCTGACGACGTACGCTACCGCATGGTGGGCCTGTATAAAGAGCGCGATGGCGATTTAAATGCGACGGATAACGAGCGCTACTATTTTGCGCCGAGCCTAGCGGTGGACTTTAGCGAAGACACGACCGTGACGTTTTTGGCCAGCGTGCAAAAAGACGACGGTGTCCCCGTTAACGGCTTTAAACTGCCTTACGGCACCGTGCAAAACACGCCTTTTGGCCGCGTTGATCCACAAACTAATTTAAGCGAGCCGGGCTACGATCAGGATAAACGCACCCAGTGGGGGCTAGGCTATGAATTGAGACATAGCCTGAATGATACCTGGGATTTTGAGCAAGATTTGCGCTACAGCGAGCTCGATCTAGATCTACGCAGCACCTATGTGCTCTCGATGGTCGATGACCGGCGTGCTTCTCGCGGGCATGTTTATCGTGATGGCAACATCGACAGCTGGACGGTCGACAACCGCGTTGTAGGCACCTGGTATACGGATCGCACCGAGAACACCTTGCTGCTAGGCGTTGATTATCAAAACCTTGCCTTAAAGGGTCAGGAAGCAGATGACTACGCCTTCGGTGAGCCGATCGACATTTTCAACCCGACGTACGGCAACTTCACGCCCATTGGTCAGGATGATCTGCTCACCCGTGAGATCGACAAAGAGCAAACCGGTTTTTATGCACAAAACCAGCTGCGCTTAGACGACCAATGGGTGCTGCTAGGCGGCGTTCGCTATGATCAAGCGGAAACGGAAAATCGCAATGTAACTGCCGATACCACACAGCGCTCAGATGATGATCAGGTATCTTGGTCGGGTGGTGCGATGTATCTGGGTGAAAATGGCATTAACCCTTACGTCAGCTATACCGAGTCGTTTGACCCGGTAGGCCGCGTCGATAGTAGCGGCGATCTCTATGAGCCGCGTGAAGGCCGGCAGTGGGAAGTCGGTGTGAAAATCGCACCGTTTAGCTGGGACGGCTATATCACCGCGGCGGTTTTTGATCTCCAAGAAACCAACACGTTAGTCAACTCGCCGGCAGGCTTTCAAGTGCAGGAGGGCGAACGTACGTCCCAAGGTTTTGAGTTGGAAGGAGTGGGCTACGTAACGGATGACCTTAAGGTCACCGCTGCGTACACGTATAACGATTCACGCTTGGAAGATGATCGTCGTGCCAGCTTAATTCCACGCCATCAAGCATCCACCTGGTTGGACTATGCGGTGACGGGGGGCGCGCTCGATGGCTTAACGCTGGGCGGCGGCGTGCGCTACGTAGGCAGTAGCGTCGATGCGGATAATAGCAGTAGTGATGTGAGCAGCTACACGCTAGTGGATGCCATGGTGGGCTACGAGTTTGCCGATGGCTGGCAGGCCCAGATCAACGTCAATAACCTGACCGATAAAGAGTACGTCGCGAGCTGCGAGTTCTGGTGCTACTACGGTGAATCACGCAGCGTCATCGGCAGCGTTAGCTATCGTTGGTAAGCGGTTCAACGCGTAAGCCGTGTTACTGATCGCTGCGATGAGATTCTTCCAACGCGGCGGTCAGTACGCGAGCAAAGCGCTGTGCAGAGGGCAGCGCTCCAAAGCTCCATACCGGCGGCAGACGCAGCAGGTTAGCGTTTTTGACGTTAGGCAGCTGCTGCCAAAGGCCGCTTCTAGCAAGCTCTGCCTCTACCCCCGCGGGTAAGGGGTCGATGATCACGATAGTTGCCTCAGGATAGTGCGCCAGCGCTTCAACGCCCACCAGTGCAAATCCCCAGGCGTTGGTCGTTTGCTCCCATGCATTGGGCAGCGCTAGCTGCTCAAGCACGGCGTTATACAAACTGCTTTTGCCAAAGACACGCACGTGACGCGCATCCATGAACTGCACCATCAACAGCGGCGCGGTCTCTGGCCGTGCCTGGCGTAGCGACGCCATCAGCGTTTGAGTGTCATTGATCAACTGCTCTGCCGCCACTTCACGGTTGGTTATTTCGCCCAGCTCGCGGGTCAGCGCCTGCATTTCCTGCCAGGTATCTGCGCCGGCTGAAAAGAGCGCCAGCGATGTGACCGGTGCGATTTTCTCTAAGCGCGGCGCTAAGCTCGCGAACATCGAGGAAATCAGCATCTGCTCGGTGGGCAGCTGGGCCAAAAACTCCAGATTAGGCTGCGTGCGCAGACCCATATCGGTAGCACTTTCCGGAATACGCGGTTCGCCCACCCAGGCGTGGTAGTCAGCCTGCTGGGCGATGCTGCTGACAGGTGCATCGATCGCCAGCAGCGTTTCGGCAATGGTCCAGTCTACCGTGGCAACCTGGGCATGCGCGTTGGTAACGGTTAGCAGGCATGCGGCGAACAGTCCGCAGCGAGCACATAAAACGAGCAGGGGGATGTGACGCATGAGACAGGAAGGCCATTCAAGAATATAAGCGATATATTTAAACGATAATGTTTATTGTTTGCAAACCTAATTCAGAAACGGCAACGCCCAGGCCTATTGGTCTGGGCGTGTGGTTGTGCATAGCGAGGCTTAGAAACGGTAGTGAACGCTAGCCGTTACACCACGCTCTGCGCCGAAGTAGCAGTAATCCAGCGAGTTGCACGAGGCGACGTAATCTTTATCCAACACGTTGCTAATGTTTAAGCGTGTTTCGACGCCTGGAACGCCTACGTGGCTTAGGTCGTAACCGATGCTGGCATCGACCAGCGTATAGTCCGGCACTGTTTCAGTGTTGGCCCGATCGGCGGCGATGTCTGCGTAATGACGCACACCAACGCCCATATCGACGCCGTTTAGCCAGCCGTCATTGGCTTCGTAGTGAGCCCATGCCTGTACTTGATGGCGCGGTGAGTAAATCGCGTTGTTACCCTGGTTGCCGTCGTCGCTTTTAGCGTAGGTGATGTCGGTGAAGCTATAGCCTGCCTGAAGCGAGAGCGTTTCGGTCAGCTGCGTTTGGGCTTCTAGCTCAAGCCCTTGGGATTCAATTTCACCCACGGCGCGATAAGGGTCGCTCGGCTGCTCTTTAGTCGCCACGTTTTCCTGAGTGATATGGAAAATGGCCGCGCTATATTGGTTGGCGCTACCGTTGGGCTGGTATTTCACCCCGGTTTCCCACTGCTCACCTTCCATGGGAGAGAGTAAATTGCCGCTCTCATCGACGAAGCTGGTCGGGGTGAACGCAGTGGAGTAACTCAGATAAGGGGCCACGCCATTGTCGAACAGATACACCACGCCCGCACGGCCGCTAAACTGCGTGTCACTGAGCGAGCTAGTATCGTCGGTATCAAGGTTGGTGTTATCAATGCTAACCCAGTCGTAGCGCCCGCCCAGCGTGAAGCGCCAGTTATCCACGGCAATCTGATCCTGTAAATACACCCCGGTTTGTTCGATCTCGTGCTGTTCACGAATCGGGTCGTAAAACGCGAGCGGATTACTACCGTAGATCGGCTCGAACGCATTCAGGGAAGGGAAAGCGCCGGATGGCCATGAAACGTCATTTTCGCGCTGCTGGTAATCGACCCCAAAGAGCAGCGTGTGGTCCATAAAGCCATTGCTGAAATGGGCTTCCAACTGGTTATCAACCGTCAGCGCTTCAAGAGACTCGTTGCTGCCGGAGTAATAGCGGTTCAATTCGTTGGAGGTCGGCGAGGTCCAGCCAAAGCCATAGGCTTGGTTAAGCACGACGTCAGAGTTGAGGTAGCGCAGCAGTTGGCGGCCAGTGATTTGATCGTTAAAGCGATGCTCTAATGAATAGCCGAACATTCGCTGGGTACGCTCATAGGCATCGTAGTCTTCTTCGCCGTCAAAGAAGTTGTTGCTGATTTTACGTCCGTTGCGCGGCACTACTGCGCCCTCATAAGGAACGCCAGAGTGATAGCCGCCTTCGGGTTCGTCTTGAAGGTAGGCTTCGACGGTCAGGCTAGTATCGTCAGTCATGTCCCAGGTTAGTCGGGGCGCAATGGCGTAGCGCTGCTCTTCTGCGGGGCCAAATTGCGTATCAGCAGCGCTGGCAATACCGGTCAAGCGGAACGCAACGCGCTGTTCAGCGCCGATAGGTCCGGTGACATCAAACGCCGCGCTGCGTTGGTTGTTATTACCCATTCTAAAACGCAGCTCACCGCCTTGTTCAAACTCGGGTCGTTTGCTGTTCAAGGCCACCACGCCGCCGGGGGAGGCGCGCCCGTAAAGTACCGATGCGGGGCCGCGCACCACCTCGATGCTTTCCAAAAACCACGGGTCGATGCGCATACTGCTGTGTGAGTTGGCATCGCCCATGACTTTTAGGCCGTCTAAAAACGTATTGCTTAAACTGCCGTCAGAAAAGCCGCGCAGCACAAGGTAGTCAAAGCGATTGGAGGCGCCCACTTGGTTGGAGTACACGCCAGGCGTGTAGTCTGTGGCCCGCTGCACCGTGCTTACCCCGCGATTATCCATTTGCTCACGGGTAATCGTGGACACGCTTTGCGGCGTCTCAATAAACGGCGTTTCTACCTTCGTCGCGGCTTGCTGTGCCGTGATGGTAACTGTGCCCAGCGGCGTTGCCTCTTGTGCACTCGCGGATGTGACGCCGAGTATGGCAATAATGGCGGCACTTAGCGGGGAGCGTAAGCACAATGGAGCGTTTGAGAAGCGATGAGGCGCGAAGAGCATGGAGGTATACCTAAAAGGGGAAGCCATTAACTAATATGTTAATGAGAATTATTGCGCTTAATCGCTAGAGAAAGGTATGCGCGATGACAAAGAAGCTATTGGATATGCCAAAAACGCGGGGCGCGAAGGAACTTGCTGCGCAAAGCGACCCACAGTGCGAGCAAAACAAACCATTAGCAGCGGCTGATGACCGCCGTGGGGGCGATACCAAACTGGCGCTTAAAGGCGGTCGCAAAGTTGGTTGCGTGGCAATATCCGCAGGCGTGGGCGACTTGTTGGACGCTGTGATCGTTTTCTAATTGGCGATAGGCCTCTTGAAGGCGGCAGCGGCGTAAATGATCAAAGATGGTGCAGCCGTATCGGCCGCGAAACTTTTGGCGCAGGCTGCTCGGGCTCATGGCCATGCTGCGGGCCAGTGCTTTCAGTGAGTACTCGGCCATTGGGTGGTTGCATAGGGTTTCATGCAGCTGAGCAAGACGCTCGTTCTCACGCGCTTTAAGTCCGGGCGTTAGTGACAAACCCAAGGCGGATGGCGTGGGCAGCCCATAGCCAAGTAGCTGTAGTGAAAGGCCATGCCAGAGCAGCGACTGGCGCCAGTCGTCCAGCGGATGTTCGCTTGTAGCCAGTAGCTGTGCAAAGAGTGCCGGTGGCAGCGTCCAGGTATGAAGCTGTGGCTCATGTGCGCTGGGTAGCGCATAGGGAGCAGTGGCTAGAACGGCAATATTCAGCGTGCGCAGCCGTACCTGAGCGGGCTGCTCAACAATCAGCGGTGCCTGCGGGGTAAAGTGCGCGCACAGCCCTTGGCCGGCACTGATAGTGTGCCGCG
Organism: Vreelandella profundi; assembly: GCF_019722725.1. Classification (NCBI taxonomy): domain Bacteria; kingdom Pseudomonadati; phylum Pseudomonadota; class Gammaproteobacteria; order Oceanospirillales; family Halomonadaceae; genus Vreelandella; species Vreelandella profundi. The sequence continues at coordinate 3,429,670 of NZ_CP077941.1, read as the reverse complement.
TCTTGCCCTGGCTGATATCAATACGGCCATCCATGACCACACACACAAACCACGGCACGGACTGGGTTGAGCGCGAGAGATAGCGATGACGTACTTCAAGATCCGACAGCGTGAGGTGCAGCGCAGGAGGCAGCGCCAAATCGCTGACGCTGCCCTGCGCAAGCGGGCAGTCAGGCGCCTCCCCTGGGTGTAAGTAGTCGATGCCGAATTTATGCCCCAGCTGGCTAAGCGTGGCCGGGGTTAATGAGGTGAGCGTTGGCATCGGTGCTTACAATGAGGGAGCGTTGCATGAAGTATCCAGAGAACGGATCGTTAGTGGCGGTGATCGTAATCATTGGCAGCCTAAAACGCAATGATAAATGTTCTCATTTTTAGAATTGAAGGATGCTGCCAGCCTCTGCTGCTGTTGAGCTGAGCGGCGGCCATCAGACCGCCACTCAACGGATGACTTATCGTCGTCTCACGCCTCGCCAGCGGCAGGTTTTTTCGCGGCCGCCGCATCTTGTGGAGAATGGTCTGACGCTTGTACAGACACCGCGGGTGACGGCGCTGCGGCCTGCTGCGTTTCTATCACGGCTTCCAAGTTTGCCACCTGGCGCTCCAGCGCCTCGACGCGCGTTCGCGTGCGCTGCACGACATCCATCAAAATATCGAAATCTTCCCGTGAGACAAGCTCAAGGCGATCAAACGCGCTGCGAACCACTTGCTGTACGCCTTTTTGAATATCTTCTGGCGCTTGGGATGCGTTCTGTAAGCGGTCGCCAATCTGCTGTGCCAGTCGGCTAATACGGTCTTGAGGCGCCATGGCTCTCTCCTAATGGGTCACACATAAAAGGTACTTGCTTACCGGTAAGGATACGCAACAGTGGGCAAATTCGCATGTGCCGCGTGTGTTTACTGTCCTGTGCGTGTTTTGCATCCAAATAGAGCAGGCAACGTTTGCTTACGCTCTTTTTTGGTGCGTCAGGCCTGTTGAGGTAATGGTTTTACGCAAAATGAGTCATTTAAAATCATTGTTTATTGCGTTAATTATCTGATTACTAATAAAAAAAAGCCAGCTGGCACAGTATGCGCATTAACGGTTCAGGTGCTTATTCTGGCGGCTGCGCCGCTACTAATCTAGCAGGACTTATCCAGCAGGGGAGATCCGGGATGAAACTCATCACCGCTATCATCAAGCCATTCAAGCTCGACGACGTTCGTGAAGCACTCGCCGATAACGGCGTGCAGGGCATTACCGTTACCGAAGTAAAAGGCTTTGGTCGTCAGAAAGGTCATACCGAACTGTATCGCGGTGCCGAGTATGTGGTCGATTTTCTACCCAAAGTGAAAGTGGAAGTGGCCGTAGACGATGATCGCTTAGAGGGCGTACTGGATGCCATCTGTAACGCTGCAAACAGCGGCAAAATTGGCGACGGCAAGGTCTTTGTGACGCCGCTGGAAGACGTGATCCGTATTCGTACCGGTGAACGGGGTGCAGACGCCGTTTAGGTAGCACTCACAGGGATACTTTTTTAGTTCAACGGGGAACTAACAATGAATGAATTGGCTGATCTTAGCTACGCACTCGATACCTTTTACTTCTTAATTTGCGGCGTGCTCGTCATGTGGATGGCCGCTGGTTTCTCCATGCTTGAAGCTGGCATGGTGCGCTCGAAAAACACCGCAGAAATTCTAACCAAAAACATCGCGCTGTTTGCTATTGCCTGCACCATGTATCTGCTGGTTGGCTACTTCATCATGTACTCAAGCTCTGCCGGTGGCTTCCTGCCAAATCTGGGCTTCTTGATTGGTGCCGAAAACAGCGTTGATGCCGTCACCGCGGGCGGCGACGATGCACCCTATTACTCGATGCGAGCAGACTTCTTCTTCCAGGTTGTGTTTGTCGCAACCGCCATGTCGATTGTGTCTGGTGCGGTGGCTGAGCGCATGAAACTGTGGGCATTCCTGGCCTTTGCGGTTGTCATGACCGCGGTGATCTATCCAGTATCTGGCTACTGGACATGGGGCGGTGGTTGGTTAGCTGAAGCGGGCTACTCTGACTATGCCGGTTCGGGCATTGTGCACATGGCAGGGGCCGCCGCTGCGCTTGCCGGTGTATTGGTGCTAGGACCACGAAAAGGTAAATACGGTAAAGATGGTTCGATTCATGCGATTCCCGGTGCCAACATGCCGCTGGCGGCGCTAGGCACACTGATTCTATGGATGGGCTGGTTTGGCTTTAACGGTGGCTCAGAGCTAAAAATGTCGGATATCGGTTCCGCTAACAACGTGGCACAGGTGTTCGTGAACACGAATGCGGCCGCTGCGGGTGGCGTCATTGCCGCGCTTATTCTGGCTAAACTGTGGTTCCGTAAAGCGGACCTCACCATGGCGTTGAACGGTGCATTGGCCGGCCTTGTGGCGATTACTGCTGATCCGCTTTCTCCTTCTGCTTTGAGCGCGGCGATGATTGGCGCGATAGGCGGGATCATCGTTGTCGCTGCCATCGTGACACTGGACAAGCTGAAGCTGGATGATCCTGTCGGTGCTATCTCGGTTCATGGTGTGGTCGGTATCTGGGGCGTGTTAGCAGTGCCGCTGAACAACGCCGACGCAACCTTTGGTGCCCAGATCATTGGCATTATGGGCATCTTTGCTTGGGTCTTCTTTGCTAGCCTGGTGGTATGGCTTATTCTCAAAGCGATCATGGGCGTGCGCGTTAGTGAAGAAGAAGAGTATGAGGGTGTCGATATCGCTGAGTGTGGTCTCGAAGCTTACCCAGAGTTTAGTGTTAAAAAATAATTAGGTGGCGCCAAAATGCAATTCCAAGGCGCCTAAATGAGCAAGTGTTGTTCTCATGGCCTCCCCTTTTGGGGAGGCTTTTTTATTCTCCTCCCATAGCGGTGTATGCTGGTCGTTAGCGGGCCATCCGCCGCCGCACAGCAAAGCCCATCACGGCCACCTAGTTAGAGAGGATTCTCGTAATGAAATTGATCACTGCTATTATCAAGCCATTTAAGTTAGACGACGTGCGCGAGTCTCTCTCCGAGATCGGCGTACAGGGCATTACGGTGACAGAAGTTAAGGGCTTTGGGCGCCAGAAAGGCCACACCGAGCTTTATCGCGGCGCTGAGTATGTGGTGGATTTCCTACCTAAAGTGAAGCTGGAAGTCGCGGTGGATGACGAGATGGCGGAACAGGTCATTGATGCCATTACCCAGGTCGCTAACACGGGTAAAATTGGTGATGGAAAAATCTTTGTCATGCCGCTAGAGCAGGTCATTCGTATCCGTACCGGTGAAACGGGCAAAGACGCGGTTTAAACGCTGGTGAGCTGTAAATTGTAAGTGGTAAGTAGTAAGTAGTAAGTAGCACAAAGCCCCTGTGGAGCATCTCCAACAGGGGCTTTGTATGAGTGATGCGATCATTCTAGCGGCTAAACTTTTTTCTATTCACCACTCACTCATTACGATTCGCGCCTCACTTCTCGACAAAGGCACGCTCGATAACGTAGTCACCGGGTTCGCCCATGCGCGGCGAAATATTCAGCCCCAGCTCATCAAGTAAGGCGCTGGTGTCGTCTAGCATCGCAGGGCTGCCGCAGATCATCGCGCGGTCTTGACGCGGATCAATGGGCGGCAGGCCGGTATCTTCAAACAGCTTGCCCGAACGGATGTGGTCGGTCAGGCGCCCCATGGTGTGAAACTCTTCCCGGGTGACGGTAGGGTAGTAAACCAGCTTTTTAGCAATATCCTCGCCCAGGTATTCGTGGGCCGGCAGCTCTTTGGTGATGAAGTCGGCATAGGCTAATTCAGAGACTTCACGCACGCCGTGGATCAGCACCACTTTCTCATAGCGCTCGTAAACGTCTGGGTCTTGGATCAGGCTCATAAAGGGCGCGAGACCCGTACCGGTAGAAAGCATGTACAGGTTGCGGCCCGGCAGCAGGTCGTCGCAGACCAGGGTGCCAGTGGGCTTGCGGCTAACCATAATCTGGTCGCCCACCTTTAAGTGCTGCAGGCGTGACGTCAGCGGGCCATCGGGCACTTTGATACTGAAGAACTCAAGGTGGTCTTCATAGTTGGGGCTGGCAATCGAGTAAGCGCGCATCAGCGGCTTGCCGTTAACTTCCAGGCCGATCATGACAAACTGACCCGTTTTGAAGCGAAGGCTGCGTTCACGCGTGGTGCGGAAGCTGAACAAGGTATCGTTCCAGTGGTGAACGCTAAGCACTTCTTCCAGAGCAAACTTACTCATACCGATCTCCCTTAACCGATGCGGTGACTAAACTGCCGCAGCGTTATTCTTAAAAAGAATAAAAATGATTAAATATGTTGCCGGTAATTCTAAGTGAATAGTGATATATCTGTTAAGCGAATTATATTGATAACTCTTATCTGTAAAATAGATATAGGCCGGATTTATGCACTACACCCTGCGCCAATTGGAAGTATTTGTGGCGGTAGCTCAGCATGAAAGCGTTTCCCAGGCGGCGCGGGCGCTTGTGATGTCGCAGTCAGCGACCAGTACATCGCTGGCTGAGCTTGAGCGCCAGTTTGACTGCCAACTGCTGGACCGAGTGGGTAAGCGCTTAAAGCTCAACGCGTTGGGGTTTCAGCTATTGCCCAAGGCCGTCGCGTTGCTAGACCGCGGAGAAGAGATAGAAGAGCTGCTACGCGGGCAGCAGGGTGTGGGGTCGCTGGATGTGGGGGCCACGCTGACGATAGGTAACTATTTAGCCACTCTTTTAATCAGCGACTTTATGCAGCGCCATCCCGGCAGCCGCGTGCGCCTGGCGGTGCGCAATACCCGCCATATTATCGAAGGCGTGCGCCAGCACTCGCTGGATTTAGGGCTGATTGAGGGGCAGTGCGACGATGACATGATCATTAGCCAGCCGTGGGTAGAAGACGAGCTGTGTGTCTTTTGCTCGCCGCGCCACCCGCTGGCAGGCCTGGAGCATCTTGAGCTTGAGCAGCTGTTGCGTGAGGACTGGATCATGCGCGAAGAGGGCTCCGGCACGCGTATGACGCTCGAGCACGCCGCCCGCCACCGGCGCAGCCGGTTCAATACCCTGCTAGAACTTGAACATACTGAGGGTATTAAGCGTGCGGTGGAGTCGGGCTTAGGGATTGGCTGCGTTTCGCGCCTAGCGCTACGCGATGCCTTTAGGCGCGGCAGCTTAGTACCGCTGCCCACGCCGGAGTTGGATCTAAGGCGTCAATTCACGTTTATCTGGCACCGGCATAAATACCTCACGACGGGCGTGCGCGAGTTTCTACGCCTCTGCCGTGAGATGACGGCCGGCGCCAAGCGCAGCGACGATATCTCGCTGCCGCCGATTCCTTAATCGTTTAGATGATTGCTTAACTGTTCGCTTAGCGTAAATCGCTGACGGCAGCCTGGATATCTTCAAGTGACGCTTTACTAAGATCTTTCGAGAGCGAGTGAATGACTAGCTTCTGAGTAGGGCCATCGATTTTGTCGCGTAGCAGGCCTAAGAATTTGGGTGGTGCCACCATGATGAGCTTCTCCATGCGATTATCCACACGGGCGTTATAAAGGCGGTTGGCAACCTCTTTCGCAAAGAGCTCGTTTTCGTGCTTGGAGGCCGAGCCTTCTTCTCCAGTTGAGCGTGACGTGGTGGACGTAGCGTCGTGCATGTCGCCGCGCCGATCGGTGACCAGATCTCCTTCGTGCAGCCGTCCTTGTGCGTGAACCAGGCTTTCGTGCTCTTCCAGCGTCAGCGCATCACGCGTAAAGATACGCGCGCGAGCGGCGTCGGCTACCACAATATAGGTTGTCATCACTGTGCATCCTCCTGGTCATTGATGATGCTTTAACCATGGCAAGCGTTTGACGATAGGTCAAACGCTTGCACAATCTTCTACAGCACCTTGCTACGTAGAAGGCTGGTAATGGCCTCACCAATCAGCACCAGCACGATGATCGCAATCAATATCGTCGCCACGGTTGGCCAAGCGAAAGTATCAATAGCGCCCTGCAAAATAACCCCGATGCCACCCGCACCAACAAGCCCCAGCACCGTCGATTCACGGATGTTGATGTCCCAGCGCAGTATCACAATGGCAAAAAAGGCGGGCATGACTTGCGGCACAATCGCATAGGCAATCACCTTGGCTTTGGACGCGCCCGTGGCTTCCATCGCTTCTACCGGCTTGCGGTCGATCTCCTCAATGGCTTCGCCCATCAACTTGCCGATAAAACCGATAGAGCGAAACACGATGGCGAGAATGCCCGCTAACACACCGGGGCCAAAAATGGCCACAAACAGCAGTGCCCAAATGATGGTATTCACCGAGCGGCTGGAGACGAGTATGAAACGCCCCAACCATAGGCACGCACGGTTTGGCGTGGTGTTTTGAGCGGCAATGAAAGCCACCGGTAGCGCTAAAAAAATAGTTAGGAAAGTGGCCAGCGTCGCGATATGCACGGTCTCGATCAGCGCTGCGATAATACTGTTGAAACCCGCTGCACTGGGTGGCCACATGCGTGCGCCCAGGTTGGAGATCTGATTCGGTGCGTCCCATACCCAGGGCCAGAAAATATCAATATCGCGCACGGCCCATACCACCAGCATGACGGTGGCGAGCAGTACGGCGTAGCGAGTAAGGCGCTGTTTGCGGTCATAGCGTTGCCAAACGCGATCGGCAAGCTGCTGTGCGTGATCTACCATATTTTTTTCCTTACCCAGCCGCTGACACCTTCACTGAGCAAAATGACCGCGATGATAATGAGCAAAATCGCAAAGGCGAAATCGTAGTCGTAGCGCCCAAAGGCATTCATTAGCGTGCCCCCAATGCCACCAGCACCGACAATCCCGACGACCGCAGAGGCGCGCAGGTTGCTGTCGAGTTGGTACATCGAAAGGCCCACTTGGCGCGGCAGAATCTGTGGGAATACCGCATAGAACAGAATCGCGACATAGCCTGCCCCGGCGGCCTTCATGGCTTCCACTTGGCCCCAGTCAATTTCTTCGATTTCCTCAGCGAGCAGTTTGCCCACAAAGCCAATCGAGTAGAGGGTTAGCGTGAGAATACCTGCCAGCGGGCCAAACCCAACGGCGGCCACAAAGAGGATCGCCACAATCACCGGGTGAAAGCTGCGCGATATAATAATCACCGCTCTTCCAATGATATAAATAGGCATCGGGGCGATATTGCGTGCGGCCATCACCGCAAAGGGAATCGACAGAAAAACTCCCAGCAGGGTGGCCAAAATAGCGATTTGAAAGCTCTCTTTAAACCCCGTAATGAGCAGCCCATAGCGCTCTAGATTAGGAGGAAAGCCGCCGCTAAATATGCGCGCAGCGCGGGGTAGGCCTTCAGAAATACGCGCCCAGTTGAACGGCAGCGAGCCAAAGGCCCATACCAAGTACACCGCTGCGACAATGATTAGCCCGTAGCGCAGCAGAGGGTTAGCGATAAACGGTGGCTTTTTCCACGTGCGGGGCGTCGCTGGATGAGCGTCAGGCGGAGTCATGGGAGCGTTCCTCGACGGGCGTATCCGTGATGGCATCGTCTGGCGCTTCAATGCCCCCGTAAATGGCGTCTAAGGCGTCTTTATTGAAGTCCGCGGGTAGGCCATCAAAAATCATTTTGCCGTGACGTAAGCCGACAATCCGTTCGGTATAGGTTTTGGCCTGGGCGACGTTGTGGATATTAATCAACACTGGCAGTGAGAGCTCGCTGGCCAGACTTTGCAGCAAGATCATAATCTGCTCAGACGTGCGCGGATCCAATGAGGCCGTGGGCTCATCGGCCAGCAGGACTTCAGGCTCTTGCATCAGCGCACGTACCACGCCGACACGCTGGCGCTCGCCACCAGAAAGCTCATCAGCGCGCTTATTGGCGTAATGGGCAATACCGACGCGCTCCATCAGCACAAACGCGCGTTCAATGTCTTCTTGCGGGTAGCGACGTGAAATCGCCTGGTAGAGATTTACGTAGCCTAGCCGGCCGGCCAGCACGTTTTCCATCACGGTTAAGCGATCTAACAGGTTAAAGCCTTGGAACACCATGCCAATCTTGCGCCGAGCGCGACGTAAATCGCCGCCTTTCAAATTCACAAGCTCAGTGCCGTTGAGTTTGATAGAGCCGGAGGTCGGCTCGACCAGACGATTAATACATCTCAGCATGGTGCTTTTGCCCGCACCCGAGGCGCCTACGATAGAAACAACGCTGTTTCCTTCTACCTTTAGGTCAAGCCCTTTAAGTACGGCTTCATCGTGGCCATAACGTTTGACCAGATTGGTAATTTCCAGCATGTGTTCGCTTCCATCATCGAGAAAATAAGCGCACCGCCAGTAGCGGTGCGTTACGTTTTACTCTTCCAGGTTTTCGGGCGTATAGCTCACGTTATTAGCTGCCTGGATGGTACGAATCACCTGCCAGTTATCTTTGTAGTTGATAGGAATAAACTTCTCGACGCCTTCAAACTCTTCGCCAAGCTCGGTGCCAGCAAAGTCAAAGGTGAAAAAGGCTTCTTCTATTTTTTCGACTAAAGCGGGATCAAGGTTATAAGCGTAGTTATAGGAGGTGGTGGGGAAGCGGTCAGACTCGTAGATCAGGCGCACGTCGTCGGCATCGTAGAGGCCACGTGCGGCCATCCGGTCAACCACTTCAGAGGCGACGGGGGCGGCATCATAATCTTTCGCCACAACGCCGAGCATCGACTGATCGTGACTTCCCGAATAGACCACTTCGTAGTCTTCATCCGGGGTAATGCCGAGCTCAGGAAGCAGTGCGCGGGGCGCTAAGTTGCCCGAGTTGGACGTTGGTGATGTGTGGGCGACGCGCTTGCCTTTTAGATCTGCCAGCTCGTGAATATCGGAGTCCACGTGCGTAAACAGCTGTAACGTGTAGCCAAACTGCCCGTCATCTGATCCCATCAACGCGAAGGGAACGGCGCCAGCAAGGTTCACTGCAAAAGGCGTGGGGCCCGTGGAGAAGCCCGCGATATGTAGCCGGCCGCTGCGCATAGCCTCTACCTGGGCAGCGTTAGACTGCACCGCGAAAAAGCGTACGTCGCGCTCGGTGACTTTCGCTAGATGATCAATGAACGGCTGCCAGATATCGGTATAGATCGCGGGATCTTCGACCGGCGTGTAGGCAAAAATCAGCGTATCTGGATTGGCCCATTCCGCCTCATCAGCGGGTAGGTCGGCGACCATATCACCATTTTCATCACAATAAATGGCGTCTAAATCACCACGCTCACATTCCGCATAGGCGTGGGTAGACAGCAGGGCTAGCGGAAGCAGGGATGCCGCTGTCAGCATTGCAAGCGGGCGCTTGCAGAAAAGCGAAGTTGCCATAGTAAGCCTCGTTTGTGCGTTGTTTTTGTGTCTTGCTGTTTTATTAAAGCCTTGCTGCTTTTTACTGCTTGATGCGTCTTTGAATGCAGCGTGTCTTTGAAAACTGAGTAGTTATTTCGCTTTGTAATCTTCGTGGTTTTCACTTGAGACGACGCAAACTACGTTTCGTAAGTGGACATTTTGCACGAAGAATGGTTATTTCCGAAAACAGACACCTTCAATTTAGGGTTTAAGACGAACTTATGTCAAATACTTTACAGTCACTCTCAGACCATTGGCGTAACCGCTATTTATTAATGCGTCACGGCCATAGCCAAGCGAATCAGCAAGGGCTGATCATTAGTTCGCCTGAGCGCGGGGTCGCCGATTTTGGCCTTTCCGAACATGGCGAGCAGCAGCTTGCCCAGGTGATGATCGACTGGCAGTGGCCTAGGCCCACGCGCGTTATTCATTCTGATTTCCTACGCACTACCCAGACCGCTGCTCGCGTGGCCGCTGCGTTTGGACTAGCCCTCAGCGTGGATACGCGTTTAAGAGAACGCCATTTCGGCGAGTTAGACGGGCAGGAGGATGAACATTATCCCCGCATATGGGCATTAGATGCTCAGGATGCCGAGCATCAACAACACCAGGTTGAAGCCGTTAGCAGCGTTGCCGGGCGTATGCAGGCGGTAATCCGTGAGTGGGAGCAAAAGGTCAGCGGAGAAACGATCTTGCTGGTTAGCCACGGTGATCCGTTGCAAATCCTTTTGACCGCCCTGGCTGAAAAGCCACTGAGCCAGCATCGCCAGCAAACGCCGTTGATGCCAGCCAGTATTACGCCGCTAGGCGCGCAGAAGTAAGCGAAATATAGGCGTCAAAAAGCATGCATATTCGCCAATTGGCTAGTGGCCCAAAATCTGGCTTAAGAACAGCTGGGTCCGCTCTGACTGGGGGTTGTTGAAAAAGGGTTCAGGCGCGTTCTCTTCTATAATTTGCCCTTGGTCCATAAAGATCACCCGGTCAGCCACTTTTTTGGCGAAGCCCATTTCGTGAGTAACACAGATCATGGTCATGCCTTCTTCCGCAAGCTCGACCATAACGTCGAGTACTTCCTTGATCATCTCAGGGTCAAGTGCAGAGGTAGGCTCGTCAAACAGCATCACGTCGGGATGCATACACAGCGAGCGGGCAATCGCCACACGCTGCTGCTGGCCGCCTGAAAGCTGTCCCGGATACTTAGTGGCCTGCTCGGCAATGCGCACCCGCTCTAGGTACTCCATCGCCAGTGCTTCGGCCTCTTTGCGCGGCTTCTTTTGTACCCACATCGGTGCGATACAGCAGTTTTCCAGTACCGTTAGATGTGGGAACAAATTGAAGTGCTGGAATACCATGCCGACACTGCGGCGAATCTGCTCGATGCGTTTCACATCCTGGGTAAGCGGTATGCCGCCCACCACGATTTCACCTTTTTGATGCTCTTCAAGATGGTTGATGCAGCGAATTAACGTTGATTTTCCTGAGCCCGAAGGGCCGCATACCACGATACGCTCGCCGCGTTTTACTTCCAGATAGATATCACGCAGTACGTGGAAATCGCCGTACCACTTGTTGACGTTGCGCATCTCGACCATCAGGTCAGAAGCGTTGGTGGCTGCTTGTGTCATGTTGTCATCCTGCTCAAAATCGGGTGTTAAAACGGATGTTAAAAAAGTGGGAAGCGGCGTTAGCGCTGATGGCCGGTATTGAGCTTGCGCTCTAAGTACTGGCTATAGCGCGACATGCTGAAACAGAAAATCCAGAACACGAATGCGGCAAAGACATAGCCCTCAAGCGAGAAGCCCAGCCAGTTCGAGTCGGAAAGCGCCGCTTGCACGATGCCCAGCAGGTCAAACAACCCGATGATCATGACCAAAGTGGTGTCTTTAAACAGTGAGATAAACGTATTAACGATGCCGGGGATCATCATTTTTAACGCCTGAGGCATGACGATCAGGCCCATACGTTTCCAATAGGTCATACCTAACGCCGCTGCGGCCTCGTCCTGGCCTTTAGGGATGGCCTGTAGGCCGCCGCGAATAACTTCCGCCATATAGGCACTCTGGAACAGCGTTAAGCCGATCAGGGCACGCACAAGGCGATCCACGCTGATTTCGGAAGGTAGGAACAGGGGCAGCATCACCGAGGCCATAAACAAAATGGTGATGAGTGGGACACCGCGCCAAAACTCGATAAAAATCACGCAGAACGTTTTGACGATAGGCATGTTCGAGCGTCGCCCGAGCGCTAATACAATGCCAATAGGCAGTGCCCCTACCATGCCGACGGTGGCCAATAGCAGCGTCAGCATCAGACCGCCCCAGCGATGCGTTGAAACACGCGGCAGGTCAAAGTAGCCGCCGTGTAGAAGCACGTAGGCGATCACCGGGAATACCAGCAGAGCCAATAGCGCCACCCAACGTTTAAACGGCAGGCGTGGAATGACCATCCAGGCAATAATGGCCGCAAACATGGCAAACACAATATTGGGCCGCCAGTACTCGCTGCTGGGGTATAGGCCGTACATGAACTGTGAAAAACGCGCGTTAATGAATACCCAGCAAGCGCCTGCTCGAGAGCAGTCTTCGCGGCTGGAACCCACCCAGTCAGCATCAATAAAGGCCCATTGAATCGTGGGGACGACCAATAGATACAGCACATACAGCCCCAAGAGCGTGAAGATGCTATTGACGGGCCCATTGAACAGGTTGCCGCGCAGCCAGGCGATCGGGCCAATCGTGCCTTTGGGCGCCGGATGCTGAGGGATGGTGTCTTTGTTGTGAATCATGGTGTCGCCTCCGGCCTAGCGTTCAACCAGCGCAACGCGAGCGTTGAACCAGTTCATGAACATGGACACCAGCAAGCTGATGACAAGATAAACCGCCATGGTCATGGCAATAACTTCGATTGCCTGACCGGTCTGATTGAGCGTAGTGCCGGCGAATACCGACACAAGGTCGGGGTAGCCAATGGCGGTGGCCAGTGACGAGTTCTTAATCAGGTTGAGATATTGGCTAGTGAGCGGCGGAATGATGACGCGCATGGCCTGTGGAATGACCACCAGACGTAATACCAGTTTGCGCGGCAAGCTCAGTGCCTGTGCCGCTTCCGTCTGTCCATGGGGAATAGCCTGGATACCTGAGCGCACAATTTCAGCGATAAACGATGCGGTATAGATCGACAGAGCCAGCCACAGCGCCAGGAACTCGGGAATGATGGTAATGCCGCCTCGGAAATTAAAGCCGCGCAGTTCAGGCATTTCCCAGGTGACCGGCACGCCGGTGGCGATTAGCACCAGCAGCGGCAGACCAAAAATGATTACCAGCGATATCAAACCGGCGGGCAGGCGTTTGCCGGTGGCTTCATGACGGCGCCTGTTCCAAATAATCAGTGCGATGCTGGCAATGATCGCGACTACAAACGTAGCGGGAATCAGCCCAAAACCGGATTCAAACAGCGGCTGGGGTAGATAAAGCCCGCGAACATTCAGAAAGAAAGCTTCGCCAAAGGCCATGCTATCCCGGGCGCCGGGCAGCGTGCGCAGTACCGCGAAATACCAGAAAAAGATCTGCAGCAGCACGGGAATGTTTCGAAAAGTTTCAATATAGGCGTTGGCTAAGCGTGCGATTAGCCAGTTGGGTGACAACCGCGCTATGCCGACGGTAAAGCCAATAATGGACGCGGCGATGACGCCCAGCCCGCCGACCAGCAGCGTATTGATCAAGCCAACCACGAAGGTGCGGCCGTAGGAGCTTTGCGAGGAGTAATCGATCAGGCTTTGAACAATGCCGAAGCCCGCCGTGTTACTCAAAAATCCAAAGCCGGTGGTAATGCCCCGAGCATTTAAGTTGGCTTGGGTATTGTGGATGATGTAGGCCAGAAAAGCCGCGACAACGGCGACCAAAATGATTTGGAAAATAAGCGCGCGCTTAGCGCGATCTCGCCAAAACGGCGGCTTGTGGCCGACGGGGCGAATGTTGGGTCTTACCGACATGGATGGCGTCTCCGCTACACGGAAGGTCAATCAGATGGCCCGCCTAGCCCTTGAAAGGGGTATCTGAAAAGGGCGGCGGGCCGGGGTCAAGCGAGACGCTTAGCGAATCGGGGGAGCGTACTGGAAGCCACCGGCGTTCCAAAGAGCGTTCACGCCGCGCTCAATTTCAAGCGGAGAGCCCATGCCGACGTTGCGTTCAAAGCTTTCAGCGTAGTTACCGACCTGGCTGATAATGTTGTAAGCCCAGTCAGCCTCTAAGCCCATGCCTTCGCCATAGTTACCGTCCTGGCCTAGCAGGCGAGCCACGTCGGGATTTTCAGAGCTGAGCATTTCTTCAGCATTTTCGCTGGTCACGCCGTATTCTTCGGCGTTAATCATCGCGAACAGCGACCACTTAACGATGTTAAACCACGTGTCATCGCCTTGACGCACGACGGGGCCAAGCGGCTCTTTAGAAATAATTTCAGGCAGAATGACCGCGCCTTCGGGGTCGTCAAGCTGGATACGTAGCGCGGCCAGCTGCGAGGTGTCGGAGGTCAATACATCGCAGCGCCCGGCCTGGAAGCCGCCAACGGTTTGCTCAGAGGTATCGAAAACGATGGGGTCGAATTCCATATCGTTGGCGCGGAAGTAATCGGCCACGTTGAGTTCGGTCGTGGTGCCCGTTTGGATACAGATAGCGGCGCCATCCAGTTCCATGGCACCGTTAAGACCCAGGTCGCGGCTAACCATAAAGCCGATACCGTCGTAGAAGTTAACCCCTGCGAAATTTAGGCCCAGGGTGGTATCCCGAGTGGTGGTCCAGGTGGTATTGCGCGAAAGAACATCCACCTCGCCCGACTGAAGCGCGGTAAAACGCTCAACGGCGTTGAGTGAAATATAGTTCACCGCGTCGGCATCGCCGAGAACGGCGGCGGCGACTGCACGGCATACATCAACGTCCAGGCCTTGCCAGTTACCGTCGCCATCCGGTGCAGAAAAACCAGGCAGGCCGTCACTCACGCCACACTGAACGGCCCCGCGCTCGATGGTATCTTCTAAGACGTCTGCTTGAGCCGTTGCTATTCCCGCTAACGTCATTGAGCCAGCAGACGCCAGTAGCACGAGGTGTTTTTTATTCAACATATAGTTCCCCTTGAATCAATTAGAATCCTGAATTCCCAGAATTACGCATGCCGGAGCATGTAACTAAACCTAGCAAGTAAGATGCCAACAAGGATATGTCAGTAACTTCATCGCTTTTCAACGCAAAATTAGCGTTTTATACGAAAGGATGGGTGTAAAAAAGAACATTAGTGGCTACTGATTGTTCTATTTTGGTGCGTAGCCACTAATGTTGCCCTTGCGAAGAGAGGTTTGTGCGGGGTTAGCGAATAGGGGGAGCGTATTGAATGCCGCCGTCTTTCCACAGCGCGTTTAAGCCTCGGGCAATGTGGAAATCAGAGTTAGCGCCGACATTACGGTCATAAATATCGGCGTAGTTGCCTACCTGTTTGACGATTTGATACGCCCAGTCGGCGTTGATGCCCATAGGTTCGCCAAAATCACTGTCTTGGCCAAGCAGTCGCATGACATCGGGGTTCTCGGAGTTGAGCTGTTCATCGACGTTGGCTTGTGTGACACCGATTTCTTCCGCATTGAGCATTGCAAATAGCGACCATTTCACAATATTGAACCATTGGTCATCACCCTGGCGGACGGCGGGGCCAAGCGGTTCTTTAGAGATAATTTCGGGCAGCACCATGGCCATATTGGGGTCGGCGAGCTGTATACGCTGAGCGTACAGCTGGGAAGCATCAGAGCTTAAAACGTCGCAGCGGCCCGCTTCAAAGCCTGCAATTGACTGCTCGGGAGCATCGAATACAATCGCATCATAGCTCATGCCATTAATACGAAAGTAGTCAGAGAGGTTAAGCTCACTGGTGGTGCCGGCCTGAGTGCATACGGCTGCACCATCGAGCTCTTTGGCGCTTTGCACACCTAAATCGCTGGCGACCATAAAAGCTTGGCCATCGTAGTAGCTTACGCCGGTAAAGTTCATTCCCAGGGTAGTGTCGCGACTGGACGTCCAAGTGGTCGTGCGAGATAGCACATCGACTTCTCCGGCCTGGAGTGCGGTGAAGCGCTCTACCGAGTTGAGTGGCACAAAGTCTACTTTTGTAGCGTCACCTAGCACTGCCGCGGCAATCGCTCGACACACATCGGTATCAAGACCGCGGTACTGATTGTCGTCATCCAAGGACGAAAAGCCCGGTTGGGCAGCGTTAACGCCACAGCGAACGCTATCGTGTTCTTGAACGGTTTCCAGCGTAGAGGACATCGCCATCGCAGGTACCAATACTCCGATTCCTAATCCCAACCAACGAGCGTTATTCATTTATTATTCCTTAGCGTGAAAGGCCGCAAGTTAACGTAAGCAAAAGAAAGCCGAGCAGTGCCGGCCTTAGCGAAATGCAGCGCGCAAATTTACGCGAATGCTTTACGCATAAATGGCGGCAGCGCTAACGCACCACGATGGGCCTCAATGCTGTAATACTCAAGCGGTAGATTATGCTCTGCCGCTGCCTGTTCGCGGAATGCATTAACGTCGATAGATTTACCGGCCAGCGTGACGCTCCACCAGCCTGAGGGATAAACCGGCTGTGGGAAGGGCAGCGTAGCAACGCTGTCAAAGCCAGCTTCCTGCATATCGTGGCGCAGTTCGCGAATGATCGATCCGCTGTGATAAAGCGGCGACTCGCTCTGCTGCACCATGACGCCGCCGCTTTTCAAAATACGATGGCAGCGCGTTAAGAAATCGGTTTTAAACAGCCCTTCGGCGGGGCCAACCGGGTCGGTGGAGTCGATAATCAGCACGTCGATGCTCTCATCCGGTGCATCGTCGACCCACTTCACGCCATCGGCGAACAGCAGCTCGGCCCGCGGGTCGCTATTGGCTTCAACTAGGCTTGGGAAGAAGCGCTCTGAGGCTTTGGTAACTTCTTCATCAATATCGATCTGAGTGACTTTTTCAACGCCTGGGTGACGCAGCACTTCTTTTAAGGTGCCGCAGTCGCCGCCGCCAATAATCACCACGCGCTTAGGATCTTGATGGGTAAACAGCGCCGGGTGCGCAATCATCTCGTGATAAAGAAAATTATCGCGATCGGTCAGCATCACGCAGCCATCCAGCACCATTAAGTTGCCGTAGGTTTCGGTGGCGTAGACTTCCAGGTGCTGGTACGGGCTCTGCACGTCCAGCAACTTTTCAGAAATCTTCAGTGAGAAGGCGCTGCCGTGGCTATCAAAGACTTCGGTAAACCACTGGTCGTCGCGTAATTCGCTCATCAATTGGCTCCTGGGTGCGTGACGTTGGATGGGCTCGAGATATCCTGGTGATACTGTGGGCTTAGCTCGTGCAGCGCCTCCATGAAGGCGGTGACGTTGTCCGGTTGCGTAAATTGGCTGATGCCGTGGCCCAGGTTAAACACGTGGCCAGGGCCGTGGCCGTAGCTTTCCAGCACGCGAGCAACCTCTTTACGGATTGCCGAGGGGCGGGCAAACAGCACGTTGGGGTCCAGGTTGCCCTGCAGCGCCACTTTATGACCAACGCGCGCGCGCGCATCGGAAAGCTCGGTGGACCAGTCGATACCCAGCGCATCGGCACCGGCGTCGGCGATGTGCTCTAGCCACTGGCCGCCGTTTTTGGTGAACAGAATCACCGGCACGCGGCGCCCGTCGTGCTCGCGGATCAGGCCCGCCACGATCTGCTTCATATAGCGCAGCGAAAACTCAAGGTAGGCAGGTGTTGAAAGCGCGCCGCCCCAGGTATCAAAAATCTGCACCGCCTGGGCACCCGCGCGAATCTGCGCATTCAGATAGTCGGTCACCGACTGCGCCAGCGTATCCAGCAACTGGTGCAGAGTGTCTGGCGTGTCATAGAGCATGGTTTTCAAGTGGCGGAAGTCTTTGCTAGAGCTGCCTTCCACCATGTAAGTCGCCAGTGTCCAGGGGCTGCCAGAGAACCCGATCAGCGGCATGCGCCCGTTCAGCTCGTGGCGAATAGTCGACACCGCGCGCATCACGTAATCCAGGTCGCGCTCGGCATCGGGCACGCTCAGCGCGTCAACGTCTGCCTGCGTGCGTACTGTTTTACGAAATTTAGGGCCTTCGCCAGTTTCAAAGTACAGGCCAAGCCCCATCGCATCCGGAATGGTTAAAATATCCGAAAACAGGATAGCCGCATCCAATGGATAGCGTTCCAGCGGCTGGAGCGTTACTTCGCAGGCCAGGTCTTGATTGCGGCACAGGTCCATAAAACTACCTGCATCGGCCCGTCTGGCGCGATATTCTGGCAGATAGCGGCCAGCCTGACGCATCATCCATACCGGCGTGCGATCCACGGGCTGACGCGCCAGCGCGCGAAGAAAACGATCATTTTTCAACGGTGTAGTCGTCATAAACACTTGCTCTTAAGAAATTTGCCCGCATTGTATGGGGGTAATTGTACTTGAAGTTGTACTTGAAGATAGGCGCGAGAGCGGCTTACCGCGTGGCAAAATCGTCGCACCCAGCCAATTTTTCTCCGCTATTTAGCCGTCTAACCACCGTGAGGCGGGCGCCGCTTCCTGATAGAATACCTGCCTACTTTGCCAACACTGGTGTGGTTAACTGGTTTGGTTAATCAACGAGGTAACCTGTGACCATTCGCTTCATTGCCGCTTCCCGACTGCCCATGCCCTGGGCCACTTTTACTATGCATGGCTTCGAAGATGAGGCTACTGGCAAAGATCATATCGCGCTAACGCTGGGTGATGTGACCGGCGATGAGCCGGTACTTGGGCGCGTGCACTCTGAGTGTTTGACCGGCGATGCGCTGTTCTCGATGCGCTGCGACTGTGGCTACCAGCTGCAGGAGGCGCTCAAACGCATCGCTGAAGAGGGCCGCGGCGTACTGCTTTATCTGCGCCAAGAAGGACGCGGCATTGGGCTTTTGAACAAAATTCGGGCTTACAACCTGCAAGACCAGGGCGCCGATACGGTTGAAGCCAACGAGCAGCTCGGCTTTGGTGCTGACATGCGCCGTTACGACCTGTGCGTACCCATGCTCAATCACTTAGGCGTTACATCGCTACGCTTAATGACTAATAACCCGCGCAAGGTTGATGCGCTCACCCGCGACGGTGTAAACGTAGTGGAGCGCCTGCCCATCACGACCGGCCTAAACCCCCATAACGAACACTATCTTTCGACCAAAGCTGGCAAACTTGGCCACATGATGGCCCTGGATGATTTTACTCACGCCAGCGATGTGGATATTGAACGTAAGGGCTAAGCAAAGGGCTGTGCCCTTCTTACTCATCCGGTGAGAAGGGATAAACCTCGTTGGATTCTGTCTTACCGTCGCGCCGGCGCGCCCGAAGGTCTCGATAGACCGCGGTGCGCATAATCAGCATGGCCACGACAGGCGCTGTGAGCAAAATGAACGCGGTGATAAGCAGCTCGTGAATCACTAAGCGCGACTGCAGCGCGGTAAAGAACACCATTGAAGCGATTAAAATACAGCCAGCGCCCAAGGTGACCGTGATCGCCGGGCCATGAATACGCTGAAAAAAGTGCGGCAAACGTACCAGGCCTATCGCGCCAATCAGCACTATTAGGCTGCCCAGCACCAGCAGCAGAGTGACGGGCAGGCTGACCCATAAGGGCAGGTTGTCAAAGTCAGGGCTCATTCGATCACCTCGCCGCGCATTAAGAATTTCGTGAGTGCCACTGTCGAGACAAAACCCGTCAAGGCGATGAGCATGGCGGCTTCAAAATAAATCAGATTACCAAAACGCATGCCTAGCGCTAACGCGAGCAGCATTGCACACATCCATAGCGTATCCAGTGCGAGCACCCGGTCTTGCGCGGCGGGGCCAAGCAGCAGGCGCACGACGCATAGCATCATCGCCAGCATGATACACGCCAGCGTGAAGTTGATGGCTAACGATAAAAGGGCCGTCATGGGCGCGCGCTCCTATACAGTGTCGAAGATCTCAATCAACGGTTTCTCGTAGCGTGTCTTGATGGTATCGACCCACCATTGGGCGTCGTGCAGATCAAACACATGCAGCACCAAATCATGTGTGTCGGGTAAGATTTCTACCCACACCGTACCCGGCGTAGAGTTAATGAGACACGAGAGTAGCGCTAAGCCGTGAGGATGCTTCAAGTCCAGCGGCACTTTAATAAACTGTGAATTCAGCCCTTTAGGCTTGGCGAAGAGAATGATTCGGCTCACGTTGAAGCAAGAGCGAATAATCTCTATTAACGATAGCGTCAGCAGGCGCGCCATCACCAGCGGCTTTCTAAACGGTACCGGCGTCATCGGGCGCAGCGGCTTGGTCATTAAGGGGGCGGCAATCGCAAGCAGCGTGCCGAGCAGTATCTGGGCGGGCGCTACGCTCTGGTTGAGCATTAACCACATGGCCAGCAGGGCTGCGGAAAGCATCGGCGAAGGTAGCCAGCGGCGCAGGCTCATGTGCGTTCTCCCAATGGCTCTCGGGTGATCACCGGGGCCGATTCAATGCGCTCAATATACAGCCCCGGTTGATGAAGCGGCTCAGCGCTACGCTCCAGATAGGCCACGGTCGGCCCCGCCTGGGCCGTTAGCAGCACGCAGAGCAGCAGCAGTGCGGTGATGGGTGCCACCTCCGAGCGCTGTAAATGCGGTGCTGTCGTATGTTTAGTGGCCCAAAAGGTGCGTACGCCAAAGCGCATCAGCGAAATAATGCCCGCCAAACCTGAAAGCACTATCAGCGTCAGCAGTAGCCACGTCACCATGCTGGTCGACATTCCCTCTGGATTGAGCAAGGTATGCATCAGGCCAAATTTCGCCACAAAGCCCGAGAGCGGCGGCAGGCCGGTGATCACCAGCGCGCATCCGGCGAAGGCGAGTCCCAAAAACGCCAGCGCGCCTGGAATCGGCACACCCACCGGCTCGTCAGGCTTGTCATCAACGGCAAAGGCCTCCATGGTAAGCGCTAGCATCGCCGCGCCGGGCGTTCTGATCCGCTCAACCAGCTCAATCAGCAGCAGAAACGCGGCGACGGCGAGTGTCGAACTAATCATATAAAACAGCGCAATGTTGATGAGTTCGGGCTGCCCGTAGCCTACCGCTGCTAACAGCGTGCCGGACGAAATGACCGCAGTATAGCCGGCCATACGGCCTGGCTCTTGGCTGGCCAGCAAGCCAATGGTGCCAAAGGCCAGCGTGGCGAGCCCGCCCCATAGCAATAGATCGAAGCCAAAGCCTGCCGCCGGCCCATCCGAGAACAGCAGCAGCCACAGTCGCAGCAGCACGTACACGCCAACTTTGGTCATCAGTACCATCATCGCGGCCACCGGCGGCGATGCGGCTGAATAGGTGGTGGGCAGCCAGAACCCCAGCGGCCACATGGCGCTTTTGGTCAAAAAGGCGAGCGCTAGAATGACAACGCCCACTTTCAGCAGCACCAAGTCTTCGGCAGCTAACAGGTCTAAACGCGCTGCGAGGTCGGTCATGTTTAAGGTGCCGGTCGTTGCGTAAATCAGCGCCACGCCTATCAAGAAGAAAAACGATGCCAGCAAGTTGACCACGATATATTGCATACCCGCGCGGATGCGACGGGTGTTATAGCCGTGCAGCACTAACCCATAGGACGCTGCCAGCATCACCTCAAAGAAGACGAATAGGTTGAACAGGTCATTGGTCAGAAAAGCGCCGTTAATGCCCATTAATAAGAATTGAAACAGCGAGTGAAAGTGGACGCCGATACGGCTCCAGCGCGACATCGAAAACACTAACGAGGCGATTGCCAGCACTGACGTCAGCAGCATCATCACCGCGGTAAGCCGGTCGACCAGCAGCACAATACCGAAGGGCGCCGCCCAGTTAGCTGAGAGATAAACGCCAATGCCGTCGGGCCAGTATTCGCTGTCAGACAGATAAAGCAGCACCAGTGAAGTCACTAGCAAAGACACGGTGCTGACAAGATTGATAAAAAACTTACGCTCATGGCGGCGCTCGTTAATCAAAATCAGCAGTGCGCCGCATAGCAAGGGTACAAGTACCGGGGCAAGGATGAGGTGTTGAACCCACGGTAGGCTCATTTATCCATCTCCTTACCATCGACATGGTCCGTGCCGGTTAAGCCGCGTGCGCCGATCATCACCACTAGATAGAGGGCGGTGGTCGCAAAGCCGATCACTATCGCCGTTAACACCAGCGCCTGCGGTAGCGGGTCAGCGTACAGCGAAGGGTCAATGGCGCCTTCACCCAGCGTCAGCGGTGCTTGATTGATCGACAGGCGGCCCATAATGAAAATAAACAGGTTCACCGCGTAGGAAATGAGCAGCAGGCCGGTAATGACCTGGAAAGAGCGTGGGCGCAGGATCAGCCAGACGCCAGCGCCAAACATAATGCCAATGGCAATCGCTATGACGGCTTCCATCAGTTGGCCTCCTTGTTGATAACGGGGGCGATGTTACTAATGGGCAGACGATGGCTACGCACCGATTGGTGAGCCAAGGCCACGAGAATCAAGATTGTTGAACCTACCACTACGCCAAAGACGCCTAAATCGAAAACAAAGGCGCTGGGTAGGTGAATCTCGCCCAGTATCGGCAGCGTCATATGGGCAGTGTGCGTGGTTAAGAAAGGATAGCCGAACAGCCAGGAACCCAGCCCCGTTGCGCACGCGATGATTAATCCAAACGCAATCCAGCGGTGTGGCTGTAAGCGCAGATGTTTTTCTACCCAGGTCGTGCCGCCCAGCATGTACTGAACAATAATTGCGACGGCAAACGTAAGCCCCGCAACGAAACCGCCGCCGGGAAGATTATGGCCACGAATAAAGAAGTAAGCAGCAATGACCACCATGATAGGAAGCAGCATGCGCAGATAAACGGCGGGCACCATTAAATAGCCGCTTTCCACTTGCTGTACGGGCGTTTGACCGGCGGCGGGGTCGACATTATTGGTTTGTTGCGCCGGAATGGGCAGGCTTTCCGGCGCCGGGCGAAAGCGCCGCAGCAGGGCGTATACCGTCAGCGCTACCACGGCGAGGACGGCAATTTCGCCTAGCGTATCGAAGTTACGAAAATCCACCAGCAGCACGTTAACCACATTGCTGCCGCCGCCTTCGCTAAGCGCGCGGGTCATGAAAAAGTCAGAGATGCTGCCTACGGGCGCCGAGCGCACCAATACCGCATAGCTGACAATACTCATGCAGAGGCCCGCGACCACGGCGACTACCATATCCCGCGAGCGTCTAAACCACGAAAGGCGCGTGGCCCGTATGTTTAGCTCTTTGGGGGTAATCCGCGCAGGCAGCCAGCGAAGGCCAAGTAGAATCAGCACCGTCGTGACGGTTTCGACCATGAGCTGGGTCAGGGCGAGATCGGGCGCCGATAGCCAGAGGAAGGTAATACTGACCACGATGCCGACACCGCCCACCAAACTGAGCGCCGCTAAGCGGTGGTATTTAGCCTGCCAGGCGGCGGCCACGGCACAAATCGCGCCAATCACCCACAGGCCAGCGAACAGCGGGGAAAACTCGCCGTTGGCTGAAAAAGTCAGCAGTGAAACGGGCCGAACGATCAGCAGCGGCACCGCTAAGAGCAGCGTAATCATTAGCAGCAGCTGTGGCTGTACGCGCCGCGTACTCAACAGCCTTTCAAGCAGCGAGGCGCTGGAGGAAATTCTCAGCATCGTGCTCTCATAGGCTTGTTTGCCATTAAAGCGATAGAGAAACGGCACGCGGTTGGATTGGATCAAGCCGTGGCGTGTGCGTAGCCAGATGTAAAACAGTACGCCCCCGCCCAAAGCCATCACGCTCATTAGCAGCGGCAGGTTAAAGCCGTGCCAAACGGAAAGACTATAGTCGGGCGTTTGCTCACCGAGCACTGATATTACCGCCGTATTGAGGAACGGCCCCACGCTCAAGCCAGGAATCACCCCCACGATCAGGCAGCAGAGTACCAGTAGCTCAACCGGGAAGCGCATCCAGCGCGGTGGTTCATGCGGCGCACGCGGTAGGTCAGTCGCCAGCGGCCCAAAGAATACGTTGATGAACCGCAGTGAATAGGCAACGCTGAAAATACCCATTAACACGGCCGCGGCGGACATGCTCCAGTTGCGGGCCGACCCTACTGCCAACGCCTCGGCGAAAAACATTTCTTTAGACAGAAAGCCGTTAAGTAGCGGCACGCCGGCCATGGCCGCACTCGCAACAATCGCCAAGGTGGCGGTATACGGCAGCACCTTAAAGAGCCCGCGCAAATGGCGCATATCTCGGGTGCCGCTCTCATGGTCGATAATACCCGCCGCCATAAACAGCGATGCTTTGAACGTAGCGTGATTAAGCGTGTGAAACAGTGCAGCGACCATCGCCAGCGGTGTGCCAATGCCCAGCAATAAGGTAATTAACCCCAGGTGGCTGATCGTTGAGTAAGCCAGCAGGCCCTTAAGGTCGTGCTGAAAAATAGCGGTGAATGCACCAATGAGTAGCGTGCAGAGCCCCGCGCCACCAATGATGTATGTCCATTCGGGCGTGCCGGAAAGAGACGGCCATAGGCGCATCAATAAAAACACGCCGGCTTTCACCATCGTCGCCGAATGCAAAAAAGCCGAGACGGGCGTCGGCGCCGCCATGGCATGAGGTAGCCAAAAATGAAACGGGAACTGGGCGCTTTTTGTCAGCGCCCCTAACGCGATTAAAATCAGCGTGGGCAAGTACCAAGGGTGCGCACGGATCAGATCGCCCGATGCCAGCACCACATCTAATGAATAGCTGCCAACGATATGGCCAAGCATCAGTACGCCGACCAGTAAGCAAAGCCCACCGGTGGCCGTCACGGTAAACGCCATGCGCGCACCGCGCCGTGCATCTGCACGGTGATGCCAGTAGCCAATCAGTAAGAAGGAGGTCAGGCTGGTCAGCTCCCAAAACACAACCAGCTGGATAAGATTACCCGATAGCACCACGCCGAGCATGGAGGCCATAAACGCTAACAGGAAAGAGAAAAAGCGCGGTACGGGGTCATCGGGTGACATGTAGTAACGCGCGTAAATAACCACCAGCACGCCGATGCCTAGAATCAGCATCGAGAACATCCAGGCTAAGCCATCCATACGCAGTATGAAATTCAGCCCGTAATCGGGCATCCACTCAAGCTGATAACGGACGACCTCACCAGTGCCTAGTTCTCCAGTACCTAGTTCACCAGGGCCTATCTGCGTATAGAGATAGGCGGTAATGAGCAGCCCGATAAAGGCAATGCCACCGGCCAGCCATGCTTCACGGTTACGCGCATTGGTCGGCATGAGCGCGGCGATTATGCTGCCAGCTACTGGCATGAGGATGAGTAACAGTAGCAGCATAGGGCTCCGTAAAAGGTCGTTGATCGTAGGGCGGGAGGGCTAAATCGAGGGCGGTAATGCACCAAAGTGAGTGAATGTGATATCGACTTTAGTGTTGAATTTACGTGATCACGTAATGATGCACAAGCGTAAATGTGCGGTTTTACGCACACATTTCGAGAGCAGTAAGCGATCTCAGCACACACGAATTGGCTGAATTAGGGGGCTGAAATGCCCCTATAAGCCATCTGCCTTTCCAGCGGTCACCTCGCCAGAAAGGCAGCTAAGGGCGTTAAGCCGCGCCTTCTTCGCGGGCTATAGCACGCGCCATAGCCGGGCGCTGAATATGGCGCTCGCGGTAGGCCATTAGCGTGTCAGGTAGGCGATGTTTCATGCTGATCGCCCACGACAGAGTGTGGGTTAAAAACACATCAGCGAGTGTAAACGACTCATCGACCAAGTTTTCTTGACCGTGATAGCGACGCTCTAAAGCGGCCAGCGCGCGCTGAAACTCCCAGGCACACACCGGTAGAATCGCGGGAACACGCTTATCGCCTGGCAGGGCAAACGTGTGCTTGGCTTGATTCCAAAGCGGTTGCTCGATTTCCGTCACGATAAAGCTGAGCCACTGGTCGACCTGAGCACGGGCAGCAGGGTCATCAGGTAGCAGCGTGCCGTTGCTATACGTTTCCGCCAAATAACGGCAAATCGGCACAGATTCAAATAAGTGGACGTCACCATCCTCAAGCGCAGGCACCTTGCCATCAGGGTGGCGCGCCAAATGCTCGGCCGTTTGGCCCTCACCTTTATCTAGCGCTATGTGTTGGCATTGATACTCAACGCCAAGCTCTTCAAGGGCCCACGACACACGTAAAGAGCGCGATTTTGGAAAACTGTATAGCGTGATCATGGCGCATCACTGACATTGCCGTAGCCGATGACTTCGTCATCAGAGATCCATTCGATGCGGCCATCGCTATCGCGGCTAACCCCGTAGCAGTTAATATCGTCGTCACCGTAATCGAAGCACATGGTGTCATCAACGATGGTCGCCTGGCCTGAGTAGCCGTCGCCAACAATTTCACCTTCGGGAAGGTAGATTTCGCTATAGTCTTGGCCGCCTGCCATCGCTCCCTGTACCTGGTTTCCCCACACCAGCTCACGAATTTCATCGCCAGAAAGTCGCTCACCAGCGGGCTCAGCAAGCGCGCTAGCAGACAGGCTGCCCAGCGCTATAGTGAAACCAACGCCCATAATGCTAGAAAGTTGTACGCGCATGATGCTTTCTCCAGTATCTGAATAAGGTGCGTTTAACTCTAGCGCAGGTAGGCGTTGAAGGCGAATAGGCCGCGATGATCAAGCGCGTGATTCGCTGATACGCTCATAGGCGTTGCCAATTTCGCTAGTGCGCGCCTGTGCAACGTCGCGCATGCTTTCTGGCAAGCCTTTGCCCGCGAGCTTGTCGGGGTGGTTTTGGCTCATTAAGCGGCGGTAGGCTTTCTTGATCTCGGCATCGCTGGCGTCTTCAGAAACGCCCAGAACACGGTAAGCGTCTTTAAGCGCTTCTTCGCTGGCGCCTTGAGAGTTTGCGGCGGCACCGTGCAGCATTGCTTCGATCTGCTGAACTTCGGCTTCGCTACAGCCCACGCCGCGTGCAACGCGCAGAATCATTTCATGCTCGGCAGGATGCAGAACGCCGTCGGCTGAGATAGCGGTGAGCTGAACCTGGATAAAAACCTGACGTAAAACGGGCTGGCGCTGGGTCAGGCGATTAACCGCGGCAAGCTCGGCGTCTAGGTTGAAGTCATCGGCACGGCCCCGCTCGAAAGCGGCGCGCGCCTTGGCGCGATGCTCGCCCTGCAGGCGCATCTGATCAAAGAGCTTTTCGGCAACGTCCAGCTCGCCTTCGGTGACTTTTCCGTCGGCTTGGCACAGGCAGCCCATAACGGAAAAAATCGACTCAAGAAAGCCTTCTTGAATGCGCACTCGGGCGCCGTTTAAGCGGCGGCTGAGTCGCTGCCCCGCCCACCAACCCAGACCGCCGCCAACCAGCAGTCCAACCGGTCCGCCAAACGCCAGGCCGATTAGGCTGAAAATGATAATAAGTAATAGCATAGCAATCTCGAAGTAGTTGAAAGATAAGGGCTTAAGGCATTCTTGCGCGGCGAGCGCTCTGCTTGCTTAGCGCCGGTCAGTAAAGGCGCATATCGCTAATGGCAGCACCGCGCGTTCATTACTTGACCAGGCGGTGCTTTTGGTCGAACGTAACGTCCTATAAGGAAGCAGGCTAATGACTAACGCGGCGCTTCCTTCCCTTCTGTATGGAGAAGCACGATGTCCTCGCCGAATCCGGATGCCCCAAAAAGCTCTAAGGTACACGATCCCAAGGTTTTTGAGTATCACAACCCGGCCGGGGGCTGGGGTGCGCTCAAGGCCGTAGGCAAGCATTTACTGCATAGCCGCTCTGTGGCTGCCAATGCACGGGCGCTATTTAAGCTTAATCAGCCCGATGGGTTTGACTGCCCCGGCTGCGCCTGGGGTGACCCTGAGCACGGCTCTTCATTCGAGTTCTGCGAGAACGGCGTAAAAGCAGTGACGTGGGAGTCCACTTCCAAGCGAGTCACGCGAGATTTCTTTGCCAAGCACACCGTTAGCGAACTCAAAACCTGGGATGACTATCGCCTGGAAGATCAGGGGCGGCTAGTCGAACCAATGCGCTACAACGCCGAAACCGATCACTACGAGCCGGTTGCCTGGGACGCGGCGCTCGACCTGATGGCCGCTGAACTTAAGGCGCTGCCCACGCCCAATGACGCTATCTTCTATACCTCCGGCAAGGCGGGCAATGAGTCGGCATACGTGTTTCAGCTGCTGGCGCGGCTCTATGGCACCAACAACCTGCCGGACTGTTCCAATATGTGCCATGAGGCGAGCGGCGTGGCCCTTGGCGCGGCGCTGGGCACTGGCAAAGGCAGCGTGCGGCTGGAGGATTTCGAGCAGGCCGAGGCGATTTTTGTATTTGGCCAGAACCCCGGCACCAACCACCCGCGTATGCTGGGTACGCTACGTGAAGCCGCCGAGCGTGGCGCTACTATTGTTAGTGTCAATCCGCTGCGCGAGCGGGGGCTTGAGAAGTTTGCCGACCCGCAAAAGCCGCTTGAAATGCTGCATAACGGCAGCCATGCGATCAGCTCACATTACTTTTGCCCTAAACTGGGCGGCGATATGGCCGTTTTGCGCGGCATGGCGAAAGCGCTGTTTGAGCGAGATGCCGCCGGCGAAGCCGTGCTGGACCATCAGTTTATCGCTGAACACACCGTTGAGCTTGACGCCTATCGAAGCGAAGTAGAGGCCACTGCCTGGGAGACGATTGAGGCTCAGGCAGGATTAAGTCGAGCGGAAATCGAGCAGGCCGCGATGCTGTATGCCCGCTCCAAAGCCACTATCATCTGCTGGGCGATGGGCATTACGCAGCACGTGCACTCGGTACCCACCGTTCGCGAAATTGTTAACCTGCTGCTGCTCTGCGGCAACCTGGGTAAGCCCGGCGCGGGCACCTCGCCGGTACGCGGACATTCCAATGTGCAGGGTGATCGCACGATGGGTATTTTCGAAAAACCCTCGGATGCACTGCTAGATGCCCTGGAAAGCCGTTACCAAAGGCCCATGCCAAGAGCGTTCGGCGTTGATTCCGTGGCCGCTGTTCAGACCATGCGCGATCAGCCGGGCAAGGTGTTTATCGGCCTAGCCGGTAATTTCACCCGCGCTATTTCCGACAGCCGAGTGACCGAAGCGGCGATGGCTCAATGCCGCCTAACGGCGTTTATTAGCACCAAGCTCAACCGCAGCCATTTAGTGACGGGTAAAGACGCGCTGATTCTGCCCTGCCTGGGGCGCACCGAGGTCGATCGCAGCGCAGCAGGCAAGCCGCAGCTGATTACCGTAGAAGACTCAATGAGCATGGTGCACGGATCGGCGGGCATTAACCGCCCGGTGGATAGCACGCTACCCTCTGAAATCACCATACTGACCGGCCTGGCCGAGCGCTTGCTGGGTAACGACGTGGTTGACTGGGCCGCCATGCGTGACGACTACGACGTGATCCGTGATCATATCGAGGCCGTCATTCCCGGCTTTGATAATTTTAATGAGCGCGTGCGCGAACCGCGCGGTTTTTGGCTGATGAATCCGGCCTTTGAGCTGCGCTTTCCTACCCAGAGCGGCAAGGCCGAGTTTTCTGATGACAGGCTGCCAGAGCAGGTAATGCATCAGCAGATGACGGGCCGAGAAGGCGGCTGGCTAACCCTGCAAACCATGCGCTCCCACGATCAGTACAACACCACGATATACGGCTATAACGATCGCTATCGCGGCATTGAAAACGGCCGCCAGGTGATTTTCCTGAATACGAAGGATATTGATCGGCTGGGCTTTAAGGCAGGCCAGTGGGTTGATTTGATTGGCGAATCGGGCGATGGCATTACCCGCCGGGTGGATGGCTTTAAAGTCGTTGCCTACGCGACGCCCGAAGGCTGTGCCGCCGCTTACTACCCTGAAACTAACCCGCTGATCCCGCTGGATCATAAAGGCGATCAAAGCCATACCCCAGCCTCCAAGTCGATTGCTATTCGCTTGGAAGCCAGCGCGCGGATTGTCTGAGTAAGTGTCTGAGCCAATGCCTGAACCAACGGAGGATCAGCATCTGCAGCGCGCACTCGCCGCGCTGCAGGCCGCTTATCCGGAACTCGACACCCTGGCCGCGCTAGTGCTGCTGGCGGTTGATGCGTCGCCGCCC
This sequence comes from Vreelandella profundi, assembly GCF_019722725.1. Classification (NCBI taxonomy): domain Bacteria; kingdom Pseudomonadati; phylum Pseudomonadota; class Gammaproteobacteria; order Oceanospirillales; family Halomonadaceae; genus Vreelandella; species Vreelandella profundi. Next base: position 3,400,182 of record NZ_CP077941.1, on the reverse strand, counting down.
TCTGACAAGGGTGTTTCCAGCGCGCTATTAGCGAGACGTTTGGATATTGAGCATGCGCTTATCCGCCGCGCCTGCGCCACGCTTGAAGAGGCGGGCTGGGTTCACACCCAGCCCGCCGGTGGGGCAAGCTCGGCGCTGCGGGTACTGTTGATTAAACCGCTTTTCGAGATGGATTAAGATTGCGGCTTAAGCGCCTAGCATTCGCTACGGCAGCCGCCGGCGAATGGCGGCTTCAATGCCCTCAGCGTCCAGGCCGCAGTCGCGCAGCAGCTGGTCGGGCGTGCCGTGCTCGATGAAGGTATCCGGTAGGCCGAGATTTAATATCTCTATCTGAACGCCTTCGGCATGCAGCAGCTCGTTAACCGCGCTGCCTGCACCGCCAGCCACAACGTTCTCTTCCAACGTGACCAGCAGTTCGTGTTCATCGGCGGCGTGAAGCACGGCATCGCGATCCAACGGTTTAATGGAGCGCATATTGATGTGCGTCGCATTTAAGCGCTCGGCAATCTCGGCAGCAGGGCCGTTTAAGCTGCCAAAGGCGAGCAGCGCGATGCGCACGCCGTCGTTAGAAGACTGGCGGCGGATCTGCGCTTTGCCAATCGCTAAAGGCTCAAGGTGGGCGGGAGTATCGACGCCCGGGCCGGTGCCACGCGGGTAGCGCACGGCAGCAGGGCCAGGGTGGTAATAAGCAGCGCTGAGCATGGCGCGACACTCGGCTTCATCGGCAGGGGCGAGAATTACCATGCCCGGCACGCAGCGTAAGAAGGAAAGATCCATGCTGCCGTGATGCGTGGGGCCGTCTTCGCCTACCAGGCCCGCTCTATCAATCGCGAAGGTGACGTCCAGGTTTTGCACCGCCACATCGTGAATTAACTGATCATAGCCGCGCTGCAGAAAGGTCGAGTAAATGGCAACGACGGGCTTCATGCCTTCGCAGGCCATGCCCGCCGCTAACGTTACGGCGTGCTGCTCGGCGATCGCGACATCGAAATAGCGCTCCGGGTACTGCTTAGAGAAGCGAATTAAGTCGGAGCCTTCACGCATCGCGGGGGTGATCCCTAGCAGGCGCGAATCGTGTGCAGCCATATCGCAAAGCCAATCGCCGAACACGTTGCAGTACTTTTTCTTAACGGCGCTTTTAACGTCAGGTTTTTTAACCGTCGGGGCGTTGGCGATAGCGCTGGGCTTTTCGAGCTTAGTAATCGCGTGATAGCCAATCTGATCCGCTTCTGCTGGTAAGAAACCTTTTCCTTTCACCGTTTTGATATGCAGAAACTGCGGCCCGTCAAGCTCACGCAGGTTTTCAAGCGTCTCGGTGAGCGCGCCCAAATCGTGGCCATCGATGGGGCCTACGTAGTTAAAGCCCATCTCTTCAAACAGCGTGGCGGGGCTGACCATGCCTTTCATGTGCTCTTCGGTGCGCCGAGCAAGTTCTAGCGCGCCGGGCAGGTGTGAAAGAACTTTCTTGCTCTCTTCGCGAATCTTGAGATAGGGCTTGCTGGAGAGTACCCGGGCGAGATAGGTGGCCATGCCGCCAACGTTCTCGGAAATCGACATTTCGTTGTCGTTGAGCACCACGAGCAGATTGGCATTGACGTGGCCGGCATGGGCAAGGCCTTCAAACGCCATGCCTGCGGTCAGCGCACCGTCGCCAATAATGGCGCAAACGCGCCGCTGACTGCCCTGCGCTTTGGCGGCCAAGGCCATGCCGAGCGCCGCTGAAATGGAGGTGCTGGAATGCCCCACGCCGAAGGTGTCGTACTCGGATTCGGCACGGTTTGGGAAGGCCGCTAAGCCGCCGTGTTGGCGAATGCTTAGCATCGTCTCACGACGACCGGTAAGGATTTTGTGCGGGTAGGCCTGATGGCCAACGTCCCACACTAAACGGTCGTCCGGCGTATGAAAGGCGCGGTGCAGCGCAACGCTGAGTTCGACAACGCCAAGCCCTGCGCCAAAGTGGCCACCAGATACGCCTACGCTATACAGCAAATAGGCGCGCAGCTCGTCGGCCAGCTGGGCGAGCTGGTGCGAATTCATGGCCCGCAGAGCAGCGGGATGATCAAAAGAGTCGAGCAGCGGCGTTGCCGGGCGCTCACGGGGAATCTCGTCGAACAGCTTCATGGGCATGTTTTCATAGACATTGTTTAGTGGTCGCGCTCGATCATATAGTGAGCAAGATCGGCCAGCGGTGCAGCACGCTCACCCAGTGGGGTAAGCGCGGCAATGGCCTCGTCGATCAGGCTTTGTGCTTTACGCTGTGCGCCCTCTAAACCCAGCAGGCTGGGATAGGTGGGCTTGGCACGCGCGGCATCGGCGCCTGACGTTTTACCTAGGGTAGCGGTGTCGCCGGTCACGTCCAGTATGTCGTCGTGAATCTGGAAGGCTAAACCAATGGCGGCGGCGTAGCGAGTCAGGGCGTTTAAACGCGGGTCGTCTTCCGCCACCGCTACAAGGCCGCCTAAGCGCACGGCGGCAACGATCAGGGCGCCGGTTTTATGGGCGTGCATGTGGGCCAGCGCATCGACATCCGGATGACCACCGACCGCGTCCAGATCCAGCGCTTGGCCTGCCACCATGCCATCGCGCCCCGAGGCGCAGGCAAGCGTATATATCAAATTACCTAGCCGTGGATGCGCCGTGCTGGCCAGTACTTCAAAGGCCAGCGCCTGCAGCGCATCTCCGGCTAGAATCGCGGTCGCCTCATCGAAGGCTTTATGCACGGTAGGCTGGCCGCGACGCAGATCGTCGTCGTCCATGGCGGGCAGGTCGTCATGAATCAGCGAGTAGGCGTGAATCAGCTCAATCGCTGCGGCAGGGGCGTCCAGCGCGTCGTCTTCTGCGCCCACCGCGTGGCCCGCCATATACACCAGCAGTGGGCGCAGGCGTTTACCGCCGGCTAGCAGGCCATGGCGCATGGCGGCCTCAAGCCGGGGCGCGACCGCTGGGCGATTATCAAGCTTTCTATAATCAAACAGCGCCGCTAGGGTCGCATCTACGCGGGCAGTGCTAGTAAGGCGCAGGGCGGCAAGCTGGCTAGACTGCGTGGCTACCATGGGGGCATCTCCTTGCTGTCTTCCTCGGCCTCGCCCTTGGGAACGTCCTTGAGATCGGGCTTAGCATCGTCAGGGCCGGCAAAGGGTGTCACGTTTAAGCGTCCTTCGCTGTCTTCACTGAGTGCCCGCACTTTAAGCTCAGCGGTATCCAGGCGCTGCTGAGCATCGCGGGTTAATCGCACGCCCTGCTCAAATGCCGTCAGCGCATTTTCCAATGAGAGCTCGCCTGACTCTAGGCGTTCGACGATGGTTTCAAGTTGCTCAACCGTCGCGGCAAAATCCTGCGGAGATGATGTGGTGTCGCTCATTGGGGTGCCTGCAAACCGATATTTTAAATATAAGCACACAGTATACACCGACGCCTGGGGGGGACGTCTGCCTTTCCACATACGCTTAAGGCAACGACTTGCGACAGATTCATCGTTAGCCCGCACACTTTTCATCATCTTGAATCGGTCTGAATGGGGCGGGCTGTGCTAGGATATGGGCCTCCCGTGAACCGATACACGGCGCATGCCGCCGCCCATTAGAGGTTGATTCAGCCATGGCCAAAACGTCCCTGGACAAGAGCAAGATCAAGATCCTGCTACTCGAGGGCGTCCACCAAAGCGCGGTGGACAATTTTCACTCATCAGGTTACGCCAGCATTGAGCACCTGCCGACGTCGCTGGATGAAGATGCGCTGATCGAAAAGATCCGCGATGTGCACTTCATCGGTATTCGCTCGCGGACGCAGCTGACTGAGCGCGTTTTCGAAGCGGCAGAGAAGCTGGTGGGCGTTGGCTGTTTCTGTATAGGCACCAACCAGGTCGATTTGACGGCGGCGCTGACGCGTGGCATCGCGGTGTTCAATGCCCCGTACTCTAATACGCGCTCCGTGGCTGAGCTGGTGCTGGCAGAATCGATTATGCTGCTGCGCGGCATTCCTGAGAAAAACGCTCGTGCCCATCAGGGCGGCTGGCTGAAATCAGCGAAAAATTCCCATGAAGCCCGCGGTAAAACGCTGGGTATTGTTGGCTACGGCAGCATCGGCGCGCAGCTCTCTGTGCTGGCCGAGTCGCTGGGCTTTAACGTTATTTTTTACGACGTCATTGCTAAGCTGGGCATGGGTAATGCCAGCCAAGTGGGCAGCCTTGAAGAGCTGTTAGGGCGTGCGGATGTGGTCAGCCTTCACGTGCCTGATCTTGCTTCAACCCGCTGGATGATCGGCGCGAAAGAGATTGCGGCCATGAAACAAGGCGCAATTTTGATCAATGCTGCACGCGGCAGCGTGGTGGAAATCGAACCGCTGGCGGATGCGATTAAAGCGGGCAAGCTAAACGGTGCGGCGATTGATGTCTTCCCAGTGGAGCCGAAAGGTAACAACGAGGAGTTTCAGAGCCCGCTGCGTGGCCTAGAAAACGTGATTTTGACGCCGCACGTGGGTGGTTCAACCCTGGAAGCTCAGGAGAACATCGGCATTGAAGTGTCAGAAAAACTGATTACGTATTCTGATAACGGCACTACCGTGACCTCAGTTAACTTCCCTGAAGTGGCGCTGCCTGCGCATCCAGACAAGCATCGCCTGCTGCATATTCATGACAACGTACCGGGCGTGCTGTCGCAGATTAACCGTGTGTTGTCTGAAAATGGCATCAATATCTCCGGCCAGTATCTGCAGACCAATGAGAAAGTCGGCTATGTGGTCATCGATGTTGATAAAGCCTACGGCCCTCAAGCGCTTGAAGCGTTGAAGCAGGTAGACCACACGCTGAAAATTCGTGCGCTCTACTCGGCGCATAACAGCTAACGCTTAGCGGTAAAAGCCACAGCAAAAAAACGGCGCCTCTTTTGAGGCGCCGTTTTAGTTGGTGCAGGCTATTAAGCCAGGTCAAACCGCTAAGCCAAATCAAACAGCAGCACTTCGCCCGCTTCCTTGCCGGTAAGGGTAATTGCCTCTTCCGGCTGAAAAGCGGCTGCGTCGCCTGCGCCGAGCGTTTCACCGTTAATCGCCATAGTGCCGTTAACAACATGCAGCCAGGCATGGCGAGTGGTTGGCGTAGTCGCGCTCTCACCTGCCGCGAACAGCCCTGCATAAAGGTTAACGTCTTGATTGACGCTGACGGAGCCTTCGCGGCCCTCTTGAGAGGCCACTAGGCGCCACTTTCCTTGCCGCTCAGCCGTCGGGAAGGCTTTCTGCTCGTAGCTGGGGGCAATGCCTAGCTGTTTGGGCTCAATCCATATCTGCAGAAAATGCAGGTCGGCCTGCTGAGAATGGTTAAACTCGCTGTGCTGCACGCCGGTGCCTGCCGACATACGCTGCACGTCGCCCGGGCGCATGACCTCACCGTTGCCCATATTGTCTTTGTGCTCCATTTCCCCTTCCAGCACGTAGGAGATAATCTCCATGTCCCGGTGGGAGTGAGCGCCAAAGCCATTGCCGCCCGTCACGCGGTCTTCATTGATAACGCGCAGGGCGCGAAACCCCATGTGCTTTGGATCGACGTAGTTGGCGAAGGAAAAGGTATGGTAAGAACGTAGCCAGCCGTGGTCAGCGTAGCCGCGTTCATTAGCTCGACGAATAATCATGAAGTACTCCCTGACGTGCGTGGGGTGGAATAGGCCCAATATACGCCTCGTTAGAACGGCGTGGGGTGAAGGTTTCAGTACGATCTCGTCGAATAAATCGATGGATTGAGATCACCGTTTGACCCCCGGCGAAGGCATCCAAGATTCAAGCGCGCGACGCTTTGGGGTAGAATGAGCGCGATTATTCACCCGGTCCGCCCTTTGCGAGGGCGACTACCAGGAGCTTCACATGTCAGTAGCCACCACAATCTCCAGCACTCCTTCCAGCCCCGTGCCGCCCACCGTGGTCGCGGCGCTGTATAAATTTGTCACTTTGAACGACTTTGAAGCGCTGCGTGACCCGCTGCACCAAACAATGCTGGATAACGGTGTCACGGGTACCTTGCTGCTCGCTAAAGAAGGCATTAACGGCACGGTTGCAGGCAGTCGCGCTGGCATTGATGCGCTGCTTAGCTGGCTGACCGCCGACTCGCGCCTGGCTGATATTGATCATAAAGAGTCTTACTGCGATGCAACGCCGTTCTATCGCACTAAGGTGAAGCTCAAAAAAGAGATCGTGACGCTCGGCGTGCCGGATATTGACCCCAACGACACCGTCGGTACCTACGTTGAGCCGGAAGACTGGAACGCCGTGATTGCCGACCCAGAAGTGCTGGTGATCGATACGCGCAACGACTATGAAGTGGCCATCGGCAGCTTTGAGCGCGCGATAGACCCAAAAACTACGACCTTTCGGGAATTCCCTGAGTACGTGCGCGAGCACTACGACCCTGAAAAGCATAAAAAAGTGGCCATGTTCTGCACCGGCGGCATTCGCTGCGAAAAAGCCTCGAGCTTTATGCTTAAAGAGGGCTTTGAAGAGGTTTATCACTTAAAGGGCGGCGTGCTGAACTACCTGGAGAAGGTCCCGGAAGCGCAGTCGCTGTGGCGCGGCGAGTGCTTTGTGTTCGATAACCGCGTCACGGTACGCCACGATTTAAGCAAAGGTGAGTTTGAGCAGTGCCACGCCTGCCGTATGCCGATCTCGGCCAACGATATGCAGTCCTCCGCCTTTGAGCCCGGCATTAGCTGCCCCCACTGTATTGATTCGCTGCCCGAGAAAACCCGCGCCGCTGCGCGCGAACGCCAGCGCCAGATTGAGCTTGCCAAGTCTCGTGGCGAGCCCCATCCCTTAGGGCGCGACACGCGCAAAATGAAGAAGTAGCGATCAATGCGCGCACCTTGTGCGCTAGACTGATGGGCCATGTGTTACTCAAATTGGAGTTCATCATGCCCATCATCTCTAACGGCTCGTCTTCTCAAGGGGCCTCTTCTGAAGAACCATCTTCAATCGCCCCCATCCTGCAACGCAGCGACCATCAAGGTGTTACAACGCTAACCATGCGCGCTCCTGAGCGTTTTAATGCGCTCTCTGAAGCTATGCTACAAGCCTTTCAGCAGGCGTTAGCCGAGATTGCCGACGATAGCCGCGTGCGCTGCGTCGTGATCGCCGCAGAGGGCAAGGCCTTTTGCGCCGGGCATGATTTAAAGCAGATGCGCGCCAACCCCACTAAAGCTTACTACCAGGCGTTGTTTACCCGCTGTAGCGAGGTAATGCAGGCCATTGTTAACCTGCCGGTGCCGGTGATTGCTAAGGTTCAGGGTATTGCCACGGCCGCTGGCTGCCAACTGGTGGCGAGCTGCGATTTAGCGGTAGCCGCGCGCAGTGCCCGGTTTGCCGTGTCGGGCATTAATGTAGGGCTATTTTGCTCTACGCCCGCCGTGGCACTGTCGCGCAACGTGGCGCGTAAACGTGCCATGGAAATGCTGCTCACCGGCGAGTTTATCAGCGCCGAGCAGGCCGCCGAGTGGGGGTTGATTAATCGTGTGGCCGACGATGATGCGCTGGATGAGGCTGTAGCGACGCTGACCGCAAGCATCTGTGCTAAAAGCGCCGTGGCGGTGCGTACCGGCAAAGCGATGTTTGCTCGCCAGCTTGCCATACCGCTTGACGAGGCTTACGCCTTTGCCGGTGAAACGATGGCCTGCAATATGCTGGCCGAGGACGTAGGCGAAGGTATTGATGCGTTTATTGGCAAGCGACCACCGCAATGGCGGCATTGTTAACGTGACGCTACTGCTTTAGTGGAATTCGTTTCCGTAAACGCGACAGCGGTCGCTTTGGCACGTTATCCTGATGCTCTGATTATGTTTAGAAATAGTATGTTTAGAAATAGTATTTTCAGGAACGGTATTGTCAGAAATGCTGTTTCCAGGGACGGCGTCTTCAGGAAAGGCGCTTTTAAGATCGTTTTTTAAAAGAGCCTTTTAGGAGAGAGCCCGGTGAGTGAAGCCAAACGCAGGACGGTCGGTCGTCCGGCGAGTACCGCCAAAGCCAGCGGGGGCCATAGCCAGTCACTGGTACGTGGCCTAACGCTGATGGAGCATCTCGCGGCCAGCCCGCTAGGCTTAGCGCTGTCAGAAGTGGCAGAGATGGCTGAGCTTGCGCCCTCAACGACCCATCGGCTGCTGCAGGCGCTACAAAGCCAAGGCTTTGTGACGCAAGAAAATGAGCAAGGTCTGTGGCGGATCGATGTCAAAACCTTCCGTATCGGCAACAGCTTTCTGGAAGCGCGCGACGTAGTGGCGACCAGTCGCCCATTTCTGCGTCGGCTAACGACCGAAACGGCCGAAACGGCTAACGTGGGCATTCGCGATGGGGCAACGGCGGTATTTCTTGCTCAGCACGAGTCGCCTCAGATGATGCGCATGATTACCCGCCTGGGCTCCCGCGCGCCGCTGCACGCCTCCGGTGTGGGTAAAGCGCTACTGGCGTGGATGCCCGATGATGAGCGCCTGCAGCTGCTGGAACAAGGCGAGCTTGCACGAGTGACGACGAATACGCTCTATCAGCCCGACACGCTGCAAGCCGAGATGGCGAAAATTCGCGCGCAGGGCTTTGCCTGTGATCGTGAGGAGCATGCCATTGGCCTGCACTGCGTGGCTGCCTGTGTGTTTGATGAGCACGGCAGGCCAATGGCGGCAATATCGGTTTCAGGCCCGATGGCAAGGATTCCCGAAGCTCGATTGCTAACCCTGGGTGATCTTGTTCGTCAAACCGCCGATGAAATTACCCAGCAGCTGGGCGGGCAAGTGCCGCGCTAGCGTAGGCCGACAGGGGCTATGGTTTTGCAATAATGTTTTTAAAGCAATGCTAAGTTTGTTTCTAGTCGCCTTGGTAAGCGCCACCTTATTACCCGGTGGGTCTGAAGTGTGGCTAGCACGGCTCTGGTGCGTGGGTGAGCCTACGCTTGCTCTGTGGTTCGTGGCCACGGCGGGCAATACGCTCGGCAGCATGATCAACGTTGCGATGGGGCGCTATGCACGCCGGTTTCAGGACCGCCGCTGGTTTCCGGCATCGCCACGCAGCTTGGCACGCGCCGAGGGTTGGTACCACCGTTTTGGCGAAGTGAGTCTGCTGATGTCATGGGCGCCGATTGTCGGTGATCCGCTCACCGTGCTCGCCGGTGTATTTCGGCTGCCCTGGTGGCGGGCGTTAGCGTGGATTGTGGTTGCCAAGGGCGCTCGCTACGCACTGGTGCTGCTCTTGGCGAATCAATGGCTGGCACCGCTATGTCAGTGAAACACCTTGTTAATCAAGTCGTGTTACCCTGTACAGCTTTATAACTGGCTTAGTTGTCAGTGTCGGCAATATTGGCTGCGTAACACCCTGCAGCCGCTAGATTGAAAAGAATACTCACCCAAAGGGAGGTTAAGGTGTGAAGCCACTTCGTATATTACCCTGGCTAGGTGTCTGGCTGCTGGCAATGATTGCCTTAATGGCCACGCCAGCAATGGCGCAGAGCACGCCCAGCGAATCGGCCAATGCCGATAGTTCAGCCTCATCTGCTCAGGCAGAGCCTACCTCCTACGAGGCGTTGGCCGGTCTGTTAGAAGATGAGTCTTCGCGACAAGAATTGATTGAAATGTTGCGCAATCAAGCTTCAGCGCTGCCCGAAAGCGTTGCTTCTGAACTGTCGCCCGAGGCCGCTGCCCAGGGCAGCGAGCTGGCGCCGGAAGATGTATCCCTGCCGCGCCAGTTAGCCGAGCTCACCAGCCAAATAGTGAGCGATGTGGGGGGCCAGTTTGAGCAAGTAGTGAGCATCTTAGGAGACCTATTCACGGGGCAAGAGGCCGATAGCGTCTTTGATTTGGCTGCTTTCACCAGTGCAGCGATCAACCTGGGCATCGTGATTGTCGCGACATTTGCGATGTTTATGATTTTTCGGCGCCTAGCCAAGCCGCTGTTTACCAAGCTCAGCAGCTGGTCGCTCAATGGCAGCAACTTAACCCCCGTCTTGCGCTTGATTGGCTGCGTGTTGATTGCCGCGCTCATTGATGTGCTGCTCGTTGCCCTTGCCTATGTGGGCGGTAATTTATTAGCCACCTTTGCGGTGGGTGAAACCGGTGAGCTTTCTACTCGCGCATCGCTGTTTTTAAATGCTTTCTTAATTATCGAACTGCTTAAAGCCGCTGTGCGGATGCTGTTCTCTTCACGCTATGAAGGGCTGCGCCTGCTGCCTATTTCGGCCCAGGAAGCGTCCTACTGGAACCGTTGGTTGGCACGTTTGATTGGCATGGTTGGTTACGGCCTTATGGTTGTGGTGCCGTTGGTTAACTTCTATCTGGCCCTATCGCTTGGTCAGGTAGTGGGTACGCTGATCATGCTAATGGCGTTCATTTACGCCGTCGGCTTTGTGCTTAAAAACCGTGTTCGCGTGCGAAATAATCTTAACGCAGCCGCCTCAAGAACCACGATGACGGCCAGCCGTGTGTCTCTGCAGCTATTTGCACGCACCTGGCATCTGTTTGCTCTGTTTTATTTCCTGATGGTGTTTGTACTGACGCTCATTCGCCCTGGCGATGCGCTGCCGTTTGTTATGTACGCAACGCTGAAGACGTTAGCAGCGGTTGTGATCGGGCTATTGGTGTCAACTTTCTTGACGCAGACGATTGGCCGGCGCATCACGCTGTCAGACGACCTGCGTCGTAAGCTACCGCTGCTTGAAACGCGCCTAAATAGCTATGTGCCTAATGCCCTGCGCGTGCTGCGCACGATCATTTTGGTCGTGGTCATCATGCTGGTGCTGAATGCCTGGGGTGCCTTTAATTTAGCCGCCTGGTACGCCTCTGAGCGCGGCGCGAACTTAGTCGGCAACCTAACCGGCGTTGCCGTTATCTTGGTTGTTTCACTCGCTGTTTGGCTGTGTTTGGCAAGCTTGATTGAGCACAAGCTCAACCCGGAAACGGGTATGGGTGAGCCTTCTGCACGGGCGAAAACGCTGCTCAGCCTGTTCCGCAATGCGCTGGCCATTGCCATGGTGACCATTACCGGCATGATTGTGCTGTCGGAAATTGGCATCAATATTGGCCCGCTGATTGCAGGTGCCGGTGTGCTTGGTTTAGCGATTGGTTTCGGCGCCCAGAAGCTCGTTCAAGACGTGATTACGGGCGTGTTTATTCAGATCGAAAACGCGATGAATACCGGCGATGTCGTCACCGTGGGTGGCATTACCGGTACCGCTGAAAAGCTCAGCATCCGCTCTGTGGGCATCCGTGACCTTTCGGGCACGTATCACATTGTGCCGTTTTCAAGCGTCGATACTGTCTCCAACTATATGCGTGAGTTTGGTAATCACGTTGGCGAGTACGGTATTGCTTACCGTGAAAGCATTGACGGCGCCATTGAGCAGCTCAAGCTTGCGTTTGAAGATCTCAAAGCCAGCGAAGAGCATAGCCATAAGCTGTTGGCCGATATGACGGTGGCAGGCGTAATCGCCTTGGCAGATAGCTCCGTGAACATCCGCGTGGTGATTAAAACCACGCCGGGCGATCAGTGGGGCGTTGGCCGTGCCTACAACCGTTTGGTCAAGCTGCGCTTTGATGAGGCTGGTATCGAGATTCCGTTCCCGCATACGACGCTCTACTTCGGGCAAGATAAAACCGGCTCTGCACCGCCCGCGAACTTACGGGTTATGCAGCAAGCCTTTACGATTGATGGTAGCCCCGCTGGGCAGCCTAAAACCGGTGATCTCTCCACGTCGGATGATCGGTTTGACCCTCGCAGCCGTCAATCAGCCTCCGAAACATTTGAGCATGAAAAGCCTGACCATGATGATGTGGATGAAACCTAATCCGTTGTCATCTTAAACCTCAGTGAGGCCGCCTACGGGCGGCCTCACTGCGTTGCGTGCGCTATTCATTTCTTTTCTGCGCGTGTTTGCTTCAAACGTTTCAACGAAAGTCACTTAATTCGCCATGCATTCCAATTTGGCATGCATTGAGCGTTTTTTTTCGTTTGTGATCTACCGTTTGAATTTGCTTTGATAGGGGCATTAACTCTCAATGACAGAATAAGCAACGGCGATGATTTTCTCTGCATGCCTGCGCTGCTGTCACTCTCGCAATACGTTATCAAGAGCCGTGAAATGACTCAGACCCCTTTTTTAGCCACCAATGACGTGCGCGACCGTTTCTCCACTGCCATGTCGGAGATGTACCAAACGGAAGTGCCCCAGTACGGCACGCTGTTGGAGCTGGTGGAGCAGGTTAACCAGGAGACGCTAAGCCAGCAGCCTGAGCTGCGCCGCCGCTTGGAAGCCCAGGGAGAACTGGCGCGACTGAGCGTAGAGCGCCACGGGGCAATTCGCGTAGGTTCCGCCGATGAATTATCCATGCTGCGCCGCCTATTTGCGGTGATGGGCATGTACCCGGTTGGCTATTACGATTTGTCAGAGGCAGGCGTGCCGGTGCACTCGACGGCTTTTCGTCCTATCGAAGATGAGGCTCTGGCGTGTAATCCTTTCCGCGTGTTTACGTCGCTGCTGCGCCTAGAGCTTATCGAGAGCGAGACGCTGCGTCAGCGTGCTGAGGAGATCCTCGCAAAGCGGGATATTTTCACCGCCAAGGCGCGCGAGCTGATTGAATGCTTTGAAACCCAGGGTGGGTTGACCTCTGACGAGGCAGACCAGTTCGTTAAAGAGGCCCTGGAAACCTTCCGCTGGCACCAGGATGCCACGGTAGACCTAGACACCTATCAGGCGCTGAGCGCTGAACACCGCCTGATTGCCGATGTAGTGTGTTTTCGTGGCCCGCACATCAACCATTTAACCCCGCGTACCCTGGATATTGACGAAGCTCAGCGCCGCATGCCGAGCGTTGGCATGAATCCTAAGGCCGTGATCGAAGGTCCGCCGCGCCGTGAAAACCCTATCTTACTTCGCCAAACGAGTTTTAAAGCGTTAGAAGAATCCATTCGCTTTGCCGGTGATGCCCAGGGTACGCATACCGCACGATTTGGCGAGATCGAGCAGCGAGGCATGGCGCTCACGCCTAAAGGCCGGGCGCTTTACGATCAGCTGTTAAATGAAGGCCGTAAGCAGACCGCAGGGCTCGATAACGATGCCCACCAAGCGGTGATGGATAAAGTATTTACCGCGCTACCTGACAGTGATGAAGCGATGCGCCGCGAAGGGCTCGCCTACTTCCACTATCACCTCACCGATGCCGGAAAAGCCGCGACAGGCAATACCAATAGCGATATGGATGCCCTGATAGCACAAGGATTGGTAGAGGCGCAGCCCATTACCTATGAAGACTTTTTGCCGGTCAGCGCGGCGGGTATTTTTCAGTCTAATTTGGGCGGCGGCGCCAACGATGCCTATGCTGGCAACGCCAATCGAGAGGCGTTTGAAGAAGCATTAGGTGTGCCGGTGACGGATGAGCTGGCGCTTTATGCCGAGCGGGAGCAGGCCTCTCAGCAGCGCATATTGGCAGCGCTAGCGGGCTAATTCACTCTTCCTTGATGATGTGACACCCCTCGGGCTGCATTAAACGTGCGGCCTGAGTTGTTTATAGACGACTCTCAATGGCTGTGGTCACAGCCGCACTCGCCGTCAAGTGCTCGACAAAACGGCGAACTTTAGCAAGCTCGCCTAAATGCTCGGGATAGACCAAGTAATACGCGCTTTCACTATGCAAACGATGCGGCCAGGCCAGCATAAGCCGGTTGGCGGCCAGCTCTTCGTCTACGACAAAGTGTGGAACCAGCGCGACGCCGCCGCCGGCCATGGCGGTGCGTACCAGCATGGGAAAGGTTTCAAAGCGGGTGCCGTGATAGCTGCGATCAGTCGCAATCTCCTGGCCCGCAAACCAGTGGTGCCAGGCATCAGGGCGAGTGGAAAGGTGCAGTAGCGGCAGTTGAGCTAAGTCTTTGGCGGCCTCAACGGGGTGCTGAGCCAGCAGAGTAGGGGCGGCAACGGCGACCATCTCTTCATCCACCAGTTTATGGCAGGCAAGATTAGGCCAACTGCCGTGACCGTAAAACAGCGCGATATCGATATCTTGCTGCTCTAGATCAAAGTCCTCCACGCGGTCATGAAACTCCAGACTAATACCCGGATTCGCGGCTAAAAAGGCCGGCAGTTTGTCGGCTAGCCAGCGGCTGCCAAAGCTTGGCAGCGTGGCGACTTTGAGTACCTCACTATTGCCGCTGTAGGTCATGATGGTATGGGTCGACATCTCAAGCTGGGCAAGCAATTTGCGTACGTCGCTCAGAAAAATAGCGCCTTCTGGCGTGAGTAGAAGGCTGCGTCTAACCCGTCGAAACAGCTTATGTTGCAAGATCGACTCAAGATGCGCGACCTGCTTGCTGACCGCGCTTTGCGTCAGGCTCAGCTCATCGGCTGCCCGGGTAAAGCTCATATGACGCGCCGCGGCTTCAAAACACTGCATGGCGGCGGTTGAAGGAAGATTGCGTGATGCCAAGCGAGGAGCTCCTGATAACCTGTCAATCGCCCCGGTGACTAGCACCGGGGCGGTGTAAGGGGTTAATCATAGCTCATGAAGCGAGCGGAAAATTAATTGCCAAACGCCACTGCCATTATTAGCAGCGGCGGATGTGATTAACGGTCAATAATCCCCTGCTCACGCGCCATGGCATACGCCGCCTGCGGGCCATTCCAGAGTGAGGGCAGCAAAATCAACGACACCGGAATCGCGGTTATGACGATAAACTGCTGCAGCGCGCCAATTTGACCTGCGCCCATATGTAGCAAAACGGCGGCCATCAGCGCCATGGCGATGCCCCAGAACGCACGCATTGCTGAGCTTGGGTCGTCATGGCCTGCACCGACGACTGCAATGGCGTAGCTCATTGAATCGCCTGTCGTTGCGACAAAAATGGTGGTCAGAAGCAGAATCGCCAGAGCCATCCAGGTGCCGCCGGGCAGTGCCTGGGCAACTGTTAGTGTGGCAACGTCAAACTGGAAGTTCGTCAGCGCATCGGTTAAATCGATCACGCCGTTTAGCTGGTAATAAATGCCCGAACCGCCCAGCAGGGTAAACCACACGGTGGTCGCAATCGGTGCAAGAATCGCCACGGCAACGATCATTTCGCGAATGCTGCGGCCGCGTGAAATGCGCGCCACAAAAATCGCCATCAGCGGCGCATAGCCGATAAACCAGGAAAAGAAGAAGACGGTCCACCACTGCATCCACCACGCCGGCGCGGTTTCTGAGGTCATCGTCGCCATCGTGAAGAATTCGCTAATATAGGTGCCCATGCCGGAAACATAGCTATTCACTAAAAATAGCGTCGGGCCAAAGACAATAATCACCGCACCGATAGCCAGCGCCAGAATCACATTAAAGCGGCTAAGAATTTGAATGCCTTTATGGACACCGCTCATCGCAGAAAGCACATAGACGGTGCCAAGCACGGCAAGAATGATTAGCTGACCGGTATAGCCCTCGGGCAGGCCGAATAGCTCGTGCAGTCCATAGCTGACCTGGGTGGCTAGAAAGCCAATCGGGCCCACGGTGCCTGCCACTAAGGCGATCACGCAGCAAGCGTCGACTATGCCGCCGAGGGGGCCGCGCATTAGCCGCTCGCCCAGAATGGGATAAAGCAGCGTACGCGGCTGAAGCGGCTGGCCTTTCACGTAATGGGCATGGGCCAATACAACGGCGGTTAGAGAACCCAACACCGCCCAGGCCATAAAGCCCCAATGCATAAACGATTGAGCCAATGCACCGGTAACGGCTTCGGGCGTGCCTGCTTCGCTATCAAAGGCGGGAGGCGTCACTACAAAGTGATACACCGGCTCACCAGCCGCAAAAAATACGCCGCCGCCTGCGAGTAGCGTACACAGAATAATTGAGAGCCACTTAAAGGTGCTCATTTCCGGTGTGTCTAGGTTGCCGATTTTAGCTTTGGCGGCCGGGGTCATGGCCAAGCCAATCGCAATAAAGAACGTCAGCAGTAGCAGCAGTTGAAAGTAGCTACCTAAGACCAGTGCAGTCCATGCAAAGCCTGCGCTTATGCTGTTGGCAACTAGGTCAACGTCGTAAAGCGACAGCGCCAAAAAGGCGATGATAAAGCCGACGCTGAGAATCAGTACAATAGGATCGCCGAGAGGAGACCGCTTGGCGCCCTCAGCGTTAGGGCCAGGGTTGTTCATGTTTTAACTACCTTTATGGGGGCCGGGAGGCGGATAAGCCGCTATCAACACACGTCGATAAGGATCTGACGCGTCTATGTCGTCTGAAATCAGCTCAAAAAAAAGCGCCATTCAATGAATGGCGCGAGGACAGGAAACTGGACACAGTATATCGACAATATAGACCAACGTCTAATCCGTTTTATTTTGGTGCGTAAAAAGATTGGCCTGCACACTTTTGGCTCACCAGCGGTAAAGAAGCGACGCGCTTACGGTGCTGTCGGTACGTTCACTGGCATCAGCAGGCGGCTCGGAGTTGTGCTTGATTTCGTGTGACAGGCGCAGGGAAAGCTTTGAGTTAAGCCGTGCGGTAAGCGCGGTTAGCGAACGAGAGGTGATATTTTGCTCGGTGTATTCTACTGACATTTCCTGCTGAAGATCCGCATACTCAGAAAATCCCCAGCGGTAGTCGAGGGCGGTGTAGGCCACGGCCAGTCGATCGTTATCGTCGTCGCGTAAGCGGTCATGACGGTAGCCGGGGCCTGCTTCTAGCGACAGCGTATGAGCATCGGTCTCAAGGATCTGTCGGCCATAGCCGCCAATCACGGAGAGCTGCTGGTCATAGCCGGCAAAGCGGTCTTTTTCCCAGCGGGCGAAGCCAAACAAATAGTGTGGACCTTCTAAATCATAGCGCTCGCGCCCGGCCACCAAATATTGCTCAGCGCTGGTTTCATCATCTTTCGTCACGTTGCGGACTTCACCGCGCAGCGAATAGGTATAATTACCCGTTAGCCACGTTAACAGCATTTTGCCAATCAGCGTTTGGCTGTCGGTGTTGCCTGAAAGGCGCGTAAAGCCGAATTCAGCATCACCGCTGAAAACCGGGGCGTCTTCTTTCGGCGCCGGTGGTGCATAGAAAGGGCTAGCATAAGCTGCGGTTAGCCAAAATGGCCAGCAGGCCAGCAAAAGCATCCATCGAGTGATCGCCACAAGGTCCCTCCTTGAGTAAGGCATTCGGCCATTATATCAGCGAACGATGACAGAAAGTGACGACGTTCAACGCCGTTTGCTGGCGCGTGTCATAATGACGATGCCACGTATTTTGAGCGTATCTATGACCATTTCTCGCCTCCGCACCTTAGCGGACCTACAGCGCTGGCGCCGTACTCGCGCCAGACGCAGCTGGTATAAACGCAGCTTTCGTCTTCAGGTAATGCTGTTGGTCGGGCTATTGCTAGCCGGCATGCTACTGGCACAGGGTACGTATCTCAATCATCGTAAGGCGGAAATTATTAGCCAGCAGATGGGCGAGCGGGCGCTGGCGGTGGCTAAAACGGTGGCGTCGATGCCGCAAATTATCAACGCGTTTGCTATTCCCGACCCGTCTTTCATTATTCAGCCGCTCGCGGAGCGCATTCGCCATGAAACGGGGGCCCGATATGTCGTGGTGGGTGACGCGCAAAGCAGGCGCTACTCGCATCCGGTGCAGGAACGGATTGGCGAGAAGATGGTGGGGGGGGACAACGATCAAGCGCTGATTTATGGTCAATTTTATGTCTCAGAGGCGACCGGCTCATTGGGCACCGCTATGCGAGGTAAAGCCCCTATCTGGGATGAAGAGGGCAATATCATTGGCGTTGTTTCCGTCGGCTTTATGATGGATCGCGTTGCTATGGATGTCGGCAGACACACCAGCTTCGGCTGGTGGCTGGTTGGGTTAATGATTTGCCTGGGGTTTGCCGGTGCTTACTGGCTGTCGCAGCATCTTAAACGAGTGATTCTGGGGCTTGAACCCTATGAAATTGCCCGCCTAGCGATGGAAAAAGAAGCCATTTTGCAATCTATTCACGAGGGGGTGCTGGCGGTTAATCGTGAGGGCCATATCACTCTGGTTAACCAGCAGGCGCGGCGCTTTCTTGATCTAGACGATGCGCATGTGCTGCTCGGGCAGCCCATTCGCGGGGTGGTGCCGAATTCTCGATTATTAGAAGTCCTCAAGCACGGCGAGCAGGAATTTGATCAGGAGATGTGGCTGGGCGATCACCCGGTGGTAGTGAACCGCGTGCCGATTCTGCATGAGGGTGAGATCGAAGGCGCGGTGGCGACCTTTCGTAGCCGTCGCGAGATCATTGACCTGTCTCAAGCACTGACCCAGGCCAGCCGTGACGTGGATATGCTGCGCGCTCAGGCGCATGAGTTTTCCAATAAGCTTTACACTATTTCGGGCTTGCTGCAGTTAAAGCGCACCGACGAGGCGCTGGCGCTGATCCACCAAGAAACCAAGCGTACCCAGGCGCAGATGAGCTTTTTAATGCGCCATGTGGCTGACGCCGTGCTTAGTGGCACGCTACTGGGTAAACTCACCCGAGCGCGGGAGCTGGGCGTGGCGCTGGAAATCGACTCGCAAAGTTCGCTTTCTTGCCCGCTCACCCCTACTGGGCAAGAAGTCATGATGAGTGTGGTCGGCAATCTGTTAGATAACGCCTGCCACGCCGCGCTTAATGGGCCGAGTAAGGAGCCTAAAGTGCGCCTGTTCTTCACTGATCTAGGCGAGCAGCTGCTGATTGAGGTGGAAGATAACGGCCCAGGCGTGCCCGCTGAACTCGCAGAGTCGATTTTCCAAGACGGCTTTTCAACCAAAAGCGGCAAGCATCAGGGCATTGGCTTAGCGCTCGTCGCAAGGCTGTGTCGTCAAAACGGAGGCGCGGTGACGCTAGAGGAAAGTGAGCTTGAGGGCGCGTGTTTTATCGCCGTGCTAGACCGCTCGCTGTGCGCCGCTTCCCGCACCGTATGAACGCAGCACTTTGTTGCTCTAGCGAGCTGATCGGCGCAAACGGCAACACCGGCGCCTGTTACCATCGCCACTACATATTGCCACTACAACAATGATGAAACATTGCTAGGGGAAAACGCATGTCTGCCAAGCAATACGGCATCTTGGTCATCGAAGATGATTTTCGCATTGCCGATATCCATAAAGCCTTTATTGAGCAAAGCGACGGCTTTTATGTTGTCGGTATGGCGCGCAATGGCAGTGAGGCTAAAGCGCTGATGGCCCAGCATGCCAATGATATTCATCTGATTTTGCTGGATGCCTACTTACCCGATGTAGAAGGGCTGGAGCTTTTATGGGCCATTCGGCGTGACTATGTGCATGTGGATATCGTGATGGTAACGGCTGCTCGTGAGGTGGAAACGATTAGCGAGGCGCTGCGCGGCGGCGTCTTTGATTATCTGATTAAGCCGATTGAAGCCGCCCGGATGAGCCAGATGCTCATTCGCTTTCGCCGTGAGCGCGAAGTGCTGGCCAACTACGCAGAGCTGAGTCAGGATGAATTGGACCACGTGCTAGCGCGAGTACAGCCCAGCGGAGCGGGACGTTCGACGCAGAAAGCACGCGTGCTTCCCAAGGGGATTGATCGCCTAACCCTGCGTGCGGTGGTGGCCGCGCTTCAGGCATCATCTCAGCCCCAGGCTGCGATGCAGGTGGCGCGGGAGATGGGCACTAGCCGCTCGACGGCGCGCCGCTATTTAGAGTTTTTGGTCTCGGTGCAGCTGGTAAACGCCGAGCTAGGCTACGGCGATGTCGGCAGGCCCGAGCGCCGATATCGTTTGGTCGGTGACGCCTTGCCTTGGTGTGAAGAGGAATAGCATTACAAGAAAGGACGATGCCGCGTGAGCAAAATGCACACAACGCTCAAAACGAACTTTTTGTTCATTATGTTCATAACGTTGAGAGGCGTTGCACCAATCCTTTAATGTGCGCCCAGCACGCCAGCATAGTAATAATTTCTTCACAAGAAGAGCGCCATGATAGTCAGAATCCCTGACATTAAGGCGTTTGAGAGGGTCTGGACTGCCTCCGATGTTCCTGACTGGACCTAGTGTCACCCTGAAGGTGAATGCGTAGGATCCTTCCCATTTCAGCCAATTTCTAACGTTAGTCATTCCCTTGGGCGGGGAGAATACCCCGACTCAGTTATTAGGCAACCAACGCTTGTCGCTATGCCCTCAATGGGTCTGAGCGCGATGCGGCTCGTCGCTAAGTCTATTGAGACCTAAGGCGGGCGCGTGTTCGGCGTTGCTAGGGATGATTAAGCTTAAGAATTAAAGAAAAGGTTAATGACGAATGAGCTTAAGTGTCATTGGTTTTATCACCATCATCGTTATCGTCGGCCTGCTTATTAGTGGGCGCGTTTCTCCTCTGGTAGCCATGGTTATTCCGCCGGTCATTGCAGCCTTTGCGGCAGGCTTTGGTGCGACGGATCTAGGCGAGTTTTTTAGCGCGGGGCTAAGCTCCGTGATGAATGTCGCAGTAATGTTCATTTTCGCCATTATTTTCTTTGGAATCATGCAGGACACGGGGCTGTTCGAGCCGGTGATCAATAAGATGATCGCCTTATCGAGAGGCAACATTATTACCGTCGCTCTGATTACCGTGCTCATTGCCATGGTGGCACAGCTAGATGGCTCCGGTGCCTCCACTTTCCTGATTACTATACCGGCACTGTTGCCGCTCTATTTGCGGCTACGCATGAATCCTTACTTGCTGCTGCTGCTTATCGCCGGTTCTGCTTCCATAGTAAATATGGTGCCGTGGGGCGGGCCATTGGGGCGAGTGGCATCGGTACTGGATTTAGATGTCACCGAATTGTGGTATCCGCTGATTCAGATCCAGGCCATCGGCGTGGTGTTAATGCTGGCGCTGGCGATTTTTATGGGCATTCTGGAAAAGCGCAGAATTTTAAGAACCTACGGCACCCTGCAGCCTAGTCAGGAGCATGGAGAAGGGCCACTGACCCAGGGCGTCGTCTCAAATGACGTCGATCCCAGCCTGCAGCGCCCGAAGCTGATCTGGCTTAATGCCATCATCGCTCTTGCCGTCATCACGATTCTGGTTGCCGGTATATTGCCTGCGGGTTTGGCGTTTTTACTGGGTGTCTCTGTGGCGCTGCTGGTGAACTATCGCACGCCTAAAGAGCAGATGGCGCGCATTCAAGCGCATGCGCCGGGCGCCTTAACCATGGCCTCTATCATTATCTCCGCTGGCCTGTTCCTGGGGGTTTTGAACGGCACGGGCATGTTAAATGCCATCGCCAATGATGTGGTGACGGTGCTGCCGAGCGCTTTCTCCGACTACCTGCATATCATCATTGGGGTGCTGGGTGTGCCGTTAGACTTGCTGCTTAGCACGGATGCCTACTACTTCGCCCTGTTCCCCGTGGTAGAGCAAATCGGCCTTTCCTTTGATATCGACTCCTATTCGACGGCCTATGCCATGATCATTGGTAACATCGTGGGCACTTTCGTATCTCCCTTGGCTCCCGCCGTATGGCTGGCGCTAGGGCTATCAGGTCTTGAGATGCACAAGCACTTGCGCTACTCGTTCTTCTGGATGTGGGGGTTGAGTATCGTGCTGTTGATGTGTGCTGTTTTGCTTGGCGTAATAGCCGTTTGATTCAATGATGCCTCACAGCTAAGCTGAATTTTGGGCATTGTTAGCAATAGGCGGCGGTGTATTCTGAAAGATGCGCCGCCGCCACGTTAATGAGCGATGAATGCGCTTGAACACAATGAACAAAATGCCCATAAAGAACTTTTTGTCTTTTATGCGCACAAGCTTGTCGGTCAGGGGCACGGTCTTCTAACGTTCGCGGCGTGTCATCACATAATAAGACAATTATTTATACCAATACCCATACAACAACACTGAGATATGGAGAACGCCATCATGACCTCGCTTACTCTCAAGCGCTTATCTGTATTTGCTTTACCGCTAGCCGCATTTGCTGGAATGACGAGCGCCGCACAGGCGCAAGAGTGGGCGCCAAGCCGCTCGATTGAATTCGTCGCGCCAGCTAATCCGGGTGGTGGTTGGGACACGCTTGCCCGCACCATGTCGCGGGTGATCCAGCAAGAAGAGCTGGCTGACGAAAGCTTTGCCGCGATCAACGTACCCGGCGGCGGCGGCGCTGTTGCATGGGCGCAAGTGGCTCGCGACACCGGCAACCCGCACAAGCTGTTTGCAACCAGCCCGCCGATGATTCTGGTACCGCTGGCTGGCGCCTCACGCTATGACCACACCGACTTTACCCCTATCGCTAGGATTAATACCGACTACTCGATCATTCTGGTGGCGGCGGACTCTGAGTATCAGACCCTTGAAGATCTGCTCAATGCGCTGAAAGAAGACCCCAGCTTGAGCGTTGGCGGCGGCAGTGCGCCTGGCTCCATGGATCATATTGCGATTGCAGGCTTGGCCTCAGCGGCCGGTATAGAAGCCTCTGCCGTTAATTACATTCCTTTCTCAGGTGGCGGCGATGCCATGACCAACCTGATGGGCGGCCATATCGAAGCCGTGGTCGGTGGCGCTGGTGAAGCGGTTGGCCAGCTTGGTGAAGGAAGCCAGCTTCGTGCGCTGGGTGTCTCCTCTGAAGAGCGCCTGGGTGGCGGTTTGAGTGAAGTGCCTACCTATCAAGAGCAGGGCTTTGACTATACCTTCGATATCTGGCGCGGCATCATGGGCACGCCGGATATGCCGGAAGAAGCCGTGGCTTACTACGAAGATCTGTTCGCTGAAATGCTTGAAACCGACGCCTGGCGTGAAGCGAGCGACCAGCTGGGCTGGATCGACGCCTACCAAGACAGCGAAGAATTTGGTGCCTTCCTGGATCAGCAGCAAGAGCAGTTCAGCGACGTGCTGGGCGAACTTGGCTTGCTGCGCCAGTAATCCTACTACCGTATAACCCGGCCGCCTAAGTGCGGCTGGGGCACGCCTGTTGTTAATCACTTGTTTTTAACCACCTGTTCTTAAAGACCGTGGCTAAAGCGGGTTGTTAACGACAGTCGGTGCGTTGGCTCCTTCGGAGAGATTCCTATGACTCGTTTAAACACCAATCAGTGGTTAGCGCTGATATTGGCGCTACTGGCTGTCGCCTACATCGCGATGGCATGGCAAATCCCAACCTTCCCGTTACCGCGGCCGGTCGATTCTGACCTGTTTCCCAAAGTATTGGGGTTTTCGTTATTGATCCTGTCGGGTTTTCTGTTCTTTGAGAAGCCTACGCCGATTGCCGGTGCTGATGACATTGATCAAGAGGCACAGCAAGGGCCGCTGCTATTAACGCCCTGGGCACGCATCATCGTGACCTCGCTGGCGATTGCCGCCTATGCGTTTTTACTGGTGCCGATTGGCTTTGTGCTCGCCTCGACGCTGCTCTGCGTGGGCTTAACGGCTTACTACGGCTACCGTCGCCATACGGTTAACCTCGCGACATCGCTGGGGGTAGTGCTAGCGCTCTATCTCACCATGACGCGAGTGATGGATGTCTATCTACCCACTGGCGTGCTGCCTTTCTAAACCAGCCGTTTAGCCGAAATTAAGCTAGCAGGTCTTTAAGAGAGTAATTCCCATGGATGCCTTCAATAATCTGATGTACGGCTTTGGCATCGCGCTTGAGCCGATGAATATCGCTTACGTGTTTGCTGGCGTATTTGCCGGCACTATTATCGGTATGCTGCCGGGCCTAGGCCCTATTAGCGCGCTTGCCCTTATGATTCCTATCACCTTTTCCATGGAGCCTTCTTCAGGCTTAATCTTAATGGCAGGGGTGTATTACGGTGCTATCTTCGGCGGCTCTACGTCATCGATTTTGCTCAACGCTCCGGGCGTGGCGGGCACCGTGGCGACCTCGTTTGACGGTTATCCGATGGCCAAGAAAGGCCTGGCGGGTAAAGCGCTGGCCATTGCGGCCTATTCGTCATTCGTAGGCGGCACGGTGTCGGTTATTTTCCTGATGCTCGTCGCACCGCTGTTATCGAAAGTGGCCGTCAGCTTTGGCCCTTCTGAGTACTTTGCGCTTATGGTGTTAGGCTTAACCGCCGTGGTTTCGCTGTCGGATAAGTCACTGGTCAAAGGACTGATTGCCGCCGTGGTTGGGGTGATTATCTCGATTGTGGGTATCGATATGCAGACCGGTACCGAACGTTTCACCTTCGGGTCGATTCAATTGCTGGACGGTATCGACTTCCTGGTCGTAGCGCTGGGTATTTTCGCGCTTGCTGAGGTGTTTTACATGCTGCTGCGCGGCGGCGGTGGCAAAGAAGCGCCGCGCAATGCGATTGGCTCGCTGAAGCTGACCCGCAGTGAAGTAAAAGAGATCGCAGGTCCGGTTGGCCGCAGCTCGGTGCTGGGTTTCTTTACCGGCGTACTGCCGGGTGCGGGCGCAACCATCGGCTCATTTTTGGGCTACAGCATGGAAAAGCGTATTGCTAAAGATGGCCACACCTTTGGGCAGGGCAATATCAAGGGCGTTGCGGCGCCAGAAGCGGCCAATAACGCTGCCTGTACCGGCTCCTTTGTACCGCTATTAACGCTAGGTGTGCCGGGCTCGGGCACTACCGCGGTTCTACTCGGCGCACTGCTGGTAATGGGCGTTAACCCCGGCCCTATGATGCTTGAACAGCGTCCGGACGTGTTCTGGGGCGTGGTCGCCAGTATGTATATCGGCAATATCTTCCTGCTGGCACTTAACCTGCCGCTGATTCCCTATATCGCCAAAATTCTCGATATGCCCCGGCCATTGCTGTTATCGCTCATCCTAATCTTCTGCATGATCGGCGTTTACGGTATGAGCTTCAGCGTGTTTGATCTGCTGCTGCTGTTGGGCTTTGGCTTGGTTGGCCTGGGAATGCGCCTGTTTGGTTTCCCGGCGGCGCCGCTAATCCTGGCGCTGATTTTGGGTAATATCATGGAAGAGTCCATGCGCCGTGCGCTGCAAATCTCGGGTGGCGATTGGACAACGTTCATCGATAAGCCGATTTCGCTGGGGCTGCTGCTGGTAGCCTTACTGTCGCTTGGCTTACCGCTACTGAAAAAACGTCGCAAGAAAAGTGCCGCTGCGTAACTCATTAGCGGTACGTTTTGGATGATTAATAAGGAGCCTTGGGGATACCCAGGCTCCTTTTTTGTATCTCACGCTTTTGTCGCCTTTGTAACCAGGCAGTGAGCCTAGAGTTTCTGTTGCGCAGCGTCGCCCGCCAAGTGCCTGGTTGGTGCACAGGTTTTTATTGGTGCATTGATAGAGTGCTTAAGGTTAGATGTGATGCTTCATTTTGGTGCGTTGGGTTAGCCTATGGTTTTTTAGAATATCAATAAGTGATTGAATAGATAGCTATAAAAAAGTGTTGTGCCAATCTGGCGCATCCCTTGCAAGTGTTAATGGCTCGTGGACGTATTAGGGGAACTAACACAACGGCCCTGAATGCGAAGCCAATTAACAAGCCCCACACATAAGGGGTGCAAGGAGGTTCAAGTGATCACATTGCCATACAACACAAGCGCTCGCTCGACACACCTGAGCGCAATCCGCTCTCCTGGTCGCTTTGCGCTCGCCTTGCTCACCGCTGCTGTGATGGGCGCCAGCGCTCCGGCCATCGCTCAAGACGCTGATCAGAGCGAAGATCCGATTAAGGTCGGCATTTTACACTCGCTCTCCGGCACTATGGCGATCAGTGAGACCGTTCTTAAAGACACCGTCGAAATGTTGATTGAGCAGCAGAACGAAGCGGGTGGCCTGCTGGGTCGTCAGCTAGAGGCTGTTGTTGTCGATCCCGCTTCTAACTGGCCGCTATTTGCTGAACGCGCCCGTGAGCTGCTGGCCCAGGAAGAGGTTGACGTTATATTCGGTAACTGGACCTCGGTTTCACGTAAAGCGGTGCTGCCTGTCGTGGAAGAACTCAACGGCCTGCTGTTCTATCCGGTGCAGTATGAAGGTGAAGAGTCCTCAGAAAACGTCTTTTACACCGGCGCAGCGCCTAACCAGCAGGCGATTCCTGCCGTTGAGTATCTAATCAACGAAGTGGGCATCGAGCGCTTCGCGCTGATCGGCACCGACTACGTGTATCCGCGCACGACCAATCGCATTCTTGAGGCGTTTCTCAAAGATGAGTATGGCATCGCCGACGAAGACATCATGGTCAACTACACGCCATTCGGCCATTCCGATTGGCAGAATATTGTGTCTGAGCTGAGCCGTTTCGGTGAAGAGGGCAAGCGCACCGCCGTCATCTCGACGATTAATGGCGATGCCAACGTGCCGTTTTACACCGAGCTTGCTAACCAGGGCATCGACGCTGCCGATATTCCGGTCATCGCCTTCTCCGTGGGCGAACAGGAACTTACCGGTATCGATACGAGCCCGCTGGTGGGGCATTTAGCCGCTTGGAACTACTTCATGAGCGTCGATAATGATGACAACTATGACTTTATCGATGCCTGGATCGACTACACCGGCGACGAAGAGGCGGTGACGAATGACCCGATGGAAGCGCACTACATTGGTTTTAACATGTGGGCAGAAGCGGTTCGTAAAGCAGGCACCACCGATGTCGACAGCGTAAAAGATGCGATTATTGGCGTGACGGTGCCGAATCTATCCGGCGGCTATGCGGCGATGATGCCCAACCATCACATCACCAAGCCGGTGCTGATTGGTGAAATTCAGGATAACGGCCAGTTTGATATTGTCTGGCAGACGCCGTCTACCGTGGCCGGCGATGCTTGGTCGGATTACCTACCCGGTTCGCGTGACCTGATTGCCGATTGGCGCAAGCCGATGGAATGCGGCAACTTTAACGTCGTGAACGGCTCGTGCGGCGGCAGTACCGCCGTAGAAGAAGCCGAAGCGGCCCTCGCAGAATAACGATGATTTCCCTCTACGCCTGACTGAAAAGTGAGGCGTAGAGGAGCACGCTACCTTTCCCTCTCAGATAACCAAAGGAAGAACCCCATGAGGCGTTTCCTTTCCTTAGGGCTACTGTGCCTGCTGTTGTTGAGCATCACAGTCACCTCGCAAGCCCAAACGAGTTCTACCGCTAACGCTGACGCCGTCGCCCTTGAGCTGCTAGAAGCGCTGGACGTTGAATCATATAGCGACAAAGGCGACGCCATCACCGCGATTTTGCAAAGCGATGATGAGCGCGCCCGCGATTGGCTGCAGGCGCTATTGGATGGCCGCTTACAGAGTACCGACGATGGCAGAATAGTGCTGGTGCTCGACAATAGCGGCCGCGAGTGGCCGGTTGCCGATGTACTAGCGGGCGAAGCGCTGGGCCAGATGTCGCGCCGCGACTTAGATCGTATCGGCATAAATAACGCGCTGCGCAATCAGCTGCGTAGCGCCATCGCCGTGGTTGACCTTTACTCGCCTAACGTTGAGCGTCGCCGCCGCTCGGCAGAACGGCTGTTGGGCGAAGTGGACGAAACGCTGGCTGAGCCGCTCAGTGAACTGATTGCCGACGAGCAGGATAGTCAGGTTGCCCGCAGACTTTCCCAAGCGTTAGCGATCTACCAAGTGGAAAGCGGTGAGCTGGCGGGCGTTGAAGCGCTGCGTGGCAGTTTGCATCCTCGCGCACGAGTCGCGCTAAGCCGCGCCGTGAACGGGGATGATCCTATTGTGGCAGACGCAGCGGCGAGCGCTTTGGGCAGCATTGAACAAAATCTCAAGATTAATCGTGGCTTGGAAACTCTCTACTTTGGCTTAAGTCTCGGCTCGGTGCTGGTGCTGGCAGCGATAGGCCTGGCGATTACCTTTGGCGTCATGGGCGTAATCAATATGGCCCACGGTGAACTGATGATGCTGGGCGCTTATACCACCTGGGGAATGCAGCAGCTGCTGCCCGGCCAGCCTGGGTTGGCGCTGATTCTGTCTATTCCTGCGGGCTTTATGGTCGCAGCGTTAGCGGGAATTGCTATCGAGCGTGGCGTTATTCAGTTTTTGAAAGGCCGTCCGCTGGAAACTCTGCTAGCGACCTTTGGTATCAGCCTGATTCTGCAGCAGCTGGTGCGCACCGTTATTTCGCCGCTTAACCGCACGGTGATTACGCCGGAATGGATGAGTGGCTCGCTGGTGATTAACGATGCGCTGTCACTCACGCTTAACCGTATGGTGGTGCTGGGGTTTGCGCTGGTGGTGTTTGCGGCGCTGATGCTGATTATGCGCCGCACACGGCTAGGGCTTGATGTGCGTGCCGTGACGCAAAACAGGACCATGGCCCGCTCGATGGGTATTCGCGCTACCCGTGTCGATATTATGACCTTCGCGCTCGGTTCGGGCGTGGCCGGCCTGGCCGGTGTCGCGCTTTCCCAGTTAACCAACGTTGGCCCTAACCTGGGGCAAAACTACATCATCGACTCCTTTATGGTGGTGGTGTTTGGCGGCGTCGGCAACCTGTGGGGAACGCTGGTGGCGGGCCTCTCGCTGGGGATTATTAATCAGGTGTTAGAGCCTTGGGCGGGCGCAGTGCTGGCCAAAATTATCGTCTTGGTCTTTATCATCCTATTCATTCAAAAACGCCCGCGTGGACTCTTCCCGCAGAAGGGCCGGGCTGCGGAGGGCTAAGCGATGTCATTAACGACCGAATCATCGACCAATTTTTGGCTAATTCGCCCATTCGGCGAGCGCTCTACGCAGATTTTCCTAGCGGTGCTATTGGCAGCGCTAGTGCTGGTGACGCTGCTGCACGTGGCGGTGCCGCCGGAGAATCCACTGCATGTGGGGGCGTATACAGTCAATTTGTTCGGTAAGTACCTAAGCTACGCGCTGCTAGCGGTGGCGGTGGATTTAGTGTGGGGCTATCTGGGTATTTTGAGCCTGGGGCACGGCGCCTTTTTTGCCATTGGCGGGTATGCCATGGGCATGTACCTGATGCGCCAAATAGGTGATCGGGGTACCTACGGCCACCCGGTGCTGCCGGACTTCATGGTGTTCTTAAACTGGGACAGCCTGCCGTGGTTCTGGCAGGGCTTCGACATGGCCTGGTTTGCCTTTGCCATGGTGCTGTTGGCACCGGGGCTGCTGGCGTTAGTGTTTGGCTTCCTGGCGTTTCGCTCGCGGGTGACCGGGGTGTACCTGTCGATCATTACCCAGGCGCTGACGTTTGCCTTAATGCTGGCGTTCTTTCGCAATGAGATGGGGTTTGGCGGCAACAATGGCTTAACCGACTTCCGCGAGCTGCTGGGATACAACCTGCGCAGTAACGATACGCGCCTGGGCCTGTTTATCGCCACCGGGGTTGCGCTGGCGCTGGGTTATATTCTGTGCCGCGCCATAGTGACCAGCAAGCTGGGCCGGGTCAGTATCGCCACGCGTGATGCCGAAGCACGTACGCGCTTTCTTGGCTATCGAGTCGAACGCTTTCAGCTGTTTGTGTTCGTGGTGTCGGCGATGTTGGCAGGCTTGGCGGGAGCGCTGTATGTGCCGCAGGTGGGGATCATTAATCCCAGCGAGTTCTCGCCGATTTTCTCCATTGAGATTGTGCTGTGGGTGGCTTTAGGCGGTCGCGCCACGCTTTATGGCGCGGTGATTGGCGCTATTTTAGTCAACTACGCCAAAACGTTTTTTACCGGCGTCATGCCGGATGCGTGGCTGTTTGCGCTAGGGGGGATGTTCGTACTGGTCACGGTATTTCTGCCCAAGGGTGTGGCGGGGCTGTTTCGCCATATCAAGCGGCGTAAGCGCGACGATAATACCGCCAAACCCACCACGCCCAAGGAGGCTTCCGCATGAGCTTGCTGCAATCGCTAACTCAGCGTGATCGGGTGTTCGACTTTATGGCACCGCAGGATTCACCGGTGGACGTGCGCCATGGCCCTATCCTGTATATGGAGGATGTCACCGTTAGCTTCGATGGCTTTAAAGCGATCAATAACCTTAATTTGACCATTGATGATGGCGAGCTGCGCTGCATTATCGGCCCTAACGGCGCAGGTAAAACCACCATGATGGATATTATCACCGGTAAAACTCGCCCTAATAGCGGCAGCGTTTGGTTTGGCAGCCGCCATAACCTGCTTAATATGAACGAGCCCGATATCGCAAGCTTAGGCATTGGTCGCAAGTTTCAAAAGCCCACGGTGTTTGAAGCGCTCTCGGTATTTGAAAACCTGGAGCTTGCCATGTCGGCGGATAAGCGAATTTTCCCCACGCTCACCGCCCGCATGACCGGTGAGATTAAAGACCGCATCGATGAAGTGCTGGAAACCATCGGCTTGACGGCGCTACGCCACCAGCCCGCGGGTATCCTTTCCCACGGCCAGAAGCAGTGGCTAGAGATCGGTATGCTATTAATGCAGCGCCCGCGCTTACTGCTCGTGGACGAGCCGGTCGCCGGCATGACCGAGCAAGAGATGGAGCGCACCGCTGAACTGCTCACGGGGCTTGCTGGCAAGCAGTCCGTGGTCGTCGTGGAGCACGATATGGGGTTTGTGCGCTCGATTGCACGCCAAGTCACCGTATTGCATCAGGGCAGCGTGCTGGCGGAAGGCACCATGGATCAGGTATCCAGCGACCCCAAGGTGATCGAGGTGTATTTGGGTGCTGATGACGAGGAGGCCGCCTGATGCTAGCCATTGAAAAGCTCAACCAGTTTTATGGCGAAAGCCACACTCTTTGGGACCTGGATCTTGAGGTGCCCGCCGGCCAGTGTACCTGCGTGATGGGCCGCAACGGCGTGGGTAAAACCACGCTATTAAAAGCAGTAATGGGCGAAGTGGCGGTTAAGAGCGGCGCGTTACGCTACACAGGCGGAGATGCAGGTGAGATTGATCTGACGCAAAAAGCCGTTGAACAACGCTCACGGCTGGGAATCGGTTACGTGCCCCAGGGCCGGCAGATTTTTCCACTACTCACCGTGGAAGAGAACCTGCGCACCGGCTTAGCTGCGCGCCGGGACGGGCTGAAGAAAATCCCCGAACGGATATACGAACTGTTCCCCGTGCTGAAAGAAATGAAACACCGCCGTGGCGGCGACCTTTCCGGTGGCCAGCAGCAGCAGCTGGCGATTGGCCGGGCGCTGGTGATTGAACCCCAGCTGCTGATTTTGGATGAGCCGGGGGAGGGCATTCAGCCCAATATCGTCGCCCAGATTGGCCAGGTCATTCGTCAGCTGATTAACGAGGATGGTTTGACGGTGCTACTGGTCGAACAGAAGCTGCCTTTTGCGCGCAAGTACGCCGACCGCTTCGTGATTATGGACCGCGGCCGTCCGGTTGCCAAAGGCGAGATCAGTGAGCTTTCTAACGAGCTTATTAAGCAGCACCTGACGGTATAGCATGCTCAACGAGGCCTTTGAAATAGTCTAGTAGCGCTCCATTGGGTGTGGCAGATTGGCGCAATTGGCCACTCTCAATGGATAAATGGGTCTGCAACCGCTAGAGTCATTGTCAACGACGTTAACCTCAATGTGGACTACTGCTAAGAAAGCTCACCTATGCGTAAAAACCGTCCTTTCATACTGCTTGTCGCCATTCCCCTTACCGCCATCCTCATTTTGGGCGGGCTCATTTTTGGTAGTCAGGCGATGTCTGATCAAAAGCAAGAAGGGGATATTCAGCGAGCATTAGCGACGGCGACATCGCTTGAGACGCCTGGTGACGTCGAGCTTCAGTATTTGCAGAGTGTTAACTACGGCTACGGTGTGTGCGGCTTATACAAAACGCCGTCAGCAGAAAAAGGCTTTGCGCCCTTCTTTTATGACACGACTAACCACGACCTCGTGCTCGATATTAATTCGCGTCGATATAAGTCGAACTGTGCGCTTGGCTCTCTGTGTTAATAGCGCTTCTTTACTAACGCCTGATTAGTCCCATGACAGCGTCCGCTGCGTTGTCGAATAGTGTCTCATCAGGTGGCTTAACACTTTTCTGTCTACAACTTAACGTTAACAATAAGGGGAAGTTAAAATGCTAAACGTGCGTACTAAAGCAGTGTGGGGGCTCTTAGCGTTAGCGCTGTCGGCAGGCAGCGTGCAGGCTGCTGAACCTGAAGTCACCGACGCGAGGCTGAGTCTATTGCCCGGCGACTTACCCGGTGCCGGCTACTTTAATATTACCAATACAAGTGATGAACCGCTCACCTTGGTGGGCGCAGAAAGCGCTGCGTTTCATATGACCGAAATGCACGTTAGCACCACTGAAAATGATATGGCGCGCATGGAGTCTGTTGAAAAAGTCGACGTCGCGCCTGGTGAGAGCTTTGCCTTTGCTCCCAAAGGTTATCATCTTATGTTCATGCACAGAGCTGAGCCGTTGGAGCAAGGCGACGAAGTGGATGTGCTGCTTCACTTTGAAAATCAGCCAGAGCTGCCGGTTACCTTCACCGTCGTTGCTCCCGGATCAATGTAAGACAGTTCTTGCGGTGGATGTTTAGCTATGATTAAAAGGCTATGTTTGTTTATCGGGCTATTGTTGCTAGTAGGATGTAGCGACGAAAGTTGGCGCACTAACGACGTTTCCGACATGCTGCCGGAACTCGATTTTGATTTAGTCAATGAAGATAGCGAGACCGTCGATGAAACGGCCTATGCCGATAAAGCCACGCTGGTTTACTTTGGCTTTACGAACTGCCCTGATGTTTGCCCTATCATGCTTTCAACCGTTGCATCAGCCATACGGCAATTGGATGAGGGTGATCGGGACAAGCTACATGTGTTGTTTATCTCGGTTGATCCTGAGCGTGACACGCCCAGCGTGCTGCAAACCTATACCGATGCATTTGGGCCCGAGTTTATCGGCCTGACCGGCGATAGAGCTGATATAGACGCGGTCGCTAACCGATATCGTATTGCCTACGAATACGGCGAAAAGGATGAGCACGGCAACTATGAGGTCACTCACTCCAGCGCCGTTTTTGCGTTTGATCGCCACGGTAAAGCAAAATTCATGGTCCGCGACAGTGATTCGATGACGTCTATCGTGGCTGACCTTAAGAACTTGGTATCAGGCCCCTGATAATGAGTTTTTAACCATGCCAGACGTGGTTGCTAAGGCACATGTTTAAACACCTTCCGGCCCTTATGCTAGTGATAGCATAAGGGCCGGAGCGTTAGTGAGCTTAGGCTAGTTGTTTTTCTTGTCTTGGACGCACAATCAGCCAATCAAGCAGCAGCATCACGATTAGCGACGCGCCGACAAGCGGAAATAGCAGACCACCGACCGCCAAAATGGCAATCAATCCCCGGAACACGCGTTTATCAGCCGGTAGTGGCGGTACACCCATCGCGCGCGAGGGGCGGCGCTTCCACCACATCACGCCAGCCGATACTGCCAGTAAGATAATCGCCATGCAGACGGCCAGAAACAGCAGCTGATTAAATAACCCAAACTGCTGGCCCATATGCACGTTAATGCCAAACTCCAGCCAGCGACCCAAGGGGCCGTAGTCGGCGTAACTCATGTCGATCAAGCGCTCACCAGTGTACTGGTCCAGATGCACCACGCGCTGCTGGCTAAGGTCATTGGGATAGACCGAGCCGGTGTAAACACCTGTTTCCGTCGTCGGCAGGCTTACCGTATAGCCATGATATAGCCCCAGTTCATTGAAGGTGGCGACAGCGTCGTCCAGGCCAATGCTCTCTGCCTGTTCTGGCCCCTGCGTGGATTCTGGAACCTGCGCCTGTTCGAGTGACCAGCTCGTTGGGCTTTGCTCGCTTAAACGTGCCTCGGACATGGGCACTTCCACCCGTACACCGGCGGGATAGCCGAAATTGTTACCGTTAGCCCACTGATTAACCTGCCCGCCCCATACGCCCGACCAGGGCATGCCGGTAATGGCCAGAAACACAATAAACCCACCGACAAAGATGCCCGTTACAGCGTGAAGATCGCGCCAGAAAACGCGCTTCTTGGGCTTTCCGCGTACGCTAATCACGCCGCCCGCGCCTTTACGCCGTGGCCACCACAGGTAAATGCCGGTGAGCACCAGAAGAATTGACCAGCCGCCGGCTATTTCAATCAGTTTGCGCGCCGTAGGGCCAAAGTATTTCAAACTGTGCAAATAGCGAACGGTCCACATCACCGTGCCACGATCATCCAGCGCACCCAGCACATTGGCAGTATATGGGTCGACGTAAACCGCTAATCGCTCGCCCGCCGTTGTATTAACCGTGATTTCTGCCGAGCTTTCCGGCGTCGCGGGGTCGGTGAATTTTATAGCGGTGCCGGGGTGGGCCGTCAGCGCTGCGCTCACCAGTGAAGAGGGCGGCAGCACTGCCTCTTGAACAGCCACGCGCTTCACATCAGCGTGTATCAGTGCATCCAGTTCGTCTCTGAAAAGGTACAGCCCGCCGGTAATCGCCAGGGTAATCATAAAGGGCAGCACCAAAAGGCCTGCATAAAAATGCCAGCGCCAGACGGCGCGATACAGATCGAAGGTCTTGCGTTTACCTTCTTGTGGGGATGATGCACTAGACATGCAGTGTCTCCAGACCACCAGGCATCTAGCCTGGTGGTTTTAAGCGGTAAGGATAAACAGGTGCTCTACTAAGCACCTAAGTAAATTAGAAGCTGAAATCGGCCCGTGCCCACACCATGCGGCCAGGCTCATTAATGCCGCGATCCAAATCAGCGGGGTAGCCAAAGGATGCATTACCCGCCAGATTCAAGTGCTCGGTGTAGGTGGTGTCGAACACGTTATCCACCCCCATACTCAAGGTCAGGTGGTTGCTTGCCTGATACGCGCCGTTAAGCGAGAACACCCCGAAGCCTGAGGACGATTCCAGGTCCTGGCCGACGACATTGCCTTTTTCCAGCGCAGTGCGGTTTTGTGCCGCAACGCCACGCCATAGGCCACCCACGGAGTAGGCATCGCGTGCATAGGTCAGGCCGACATTCGCTTCCAGCGGCGGGATCTGGGGTAATGCTTCATCGTCATTGGCATTTCGCCCCCAGGCATAGGCCAGCGAGGCATTGCTTACCCAGTTGTCGGTTATTTGATAGCTGGCGCCCACTTCGGCACCCGCAATCTGGGCATCGATGTTATCGATTTGAGTACCGCCCATACCCGCGGTGTTGTAATCGAACAAGATGAAATCGTTAACATACCCGGCATACCCTGACACCCATGCGCTTAGGCGCTGGTCGTTGTACTGCGCGCCGATATCCAGCTGGGTGGTTTTTTCGGGTTGAACACCGTCAAAGGCATTCACGCTACCGGCCGGGCCTGCCTGGCTGGAACTCAGTTCCCAGTAGTCGGGAAAGCGTTCCACATGCCCAATACCGGCATACCAAGTGACCGGTGCTGAGGTTAAATCCTGCTCGTAGCGGATAAAGGCGCTGGGCAGGGTGTCGCGGCGGGTGAGCCCGGCAGTATCCGTGTCCAGGCTTTCGTCACTGACGCGATAGCGGTCCAAGCGAGCCCCACCAATAAGGCGATCACGGTCACCGATAAAACGGGTGACTTCGCTGAAGGCGCCAAACTGGGTCTGCTCGTAGTCCGGCTGCCAGCGCTCGCCATCCAGATTGCGGTGTACCTGATGCTCAACATCGACACCGGCAGTCCACGTAGTATTCTCCCACTCCCACGTTGATGCGACGCGCGCGCTGCGGGTGCGGCGATCTAGCCGCATAGCCATGCCGTCACTCATGTCCATGCTGCCGCCCATGTCCATGCCGCCACCCATATCCATGCCGCCGCCCATATCCATGCCGCCGCCCATATCCATGCTGCCGCCCATGTCCATGCCGCCACCCATGTCCATGCTGCCCGGTGAACGTAGCGTGAAGTTATCCATAATATGGTCGGCATAGGCATAGTTGGCCTGCATTTCCAGGCGTTTCCAGTGCTCGCCTAAATTCTCGCGCTGGAAACGAATGCCCACGGTTTCGCGCAGGAATTTACTGCCATCCATACCCCGCCCGGCATAGCGCGCTTCACCGTCTCCTCGGCCTGCGGTGACTTCAAGCCAGGTATCATCGTCGGGTGTCCAACCAAGCGCTACGTCACCGTTCCACTTATCCCATAACGAGGGCACGGCGTTGCCGTCGCCATCCTGATAGTCATTGGCTTCGGATTGGTTGCCGGTAAGGCGCAGGTAGCCGTCTTGATTACCCATAGCGGCATCAA
Source organism: Vreelandella profundi (assembly GCF_019722725.1). NCBI lineage: Bacteria > Pseudomonadati > Pseudomonadota > Gammaproteobacteria > Oceanospirillales > Halomonadaceae > Vreelandella > Vreelandella profundi. Next base: position 3,364,182 of record NZ_CP077941.1, on the reverse strand, counting down.
TGCGGCGATCAAAGCGCCCATAGGTACCCAACATGACGCTGCCATCTATACGTACGCCAGCTTCATCGAACTCCTCCGGGCCGCGGTCAAAGCGCACCGTTGCCGCTGAAGCGCCAGGGCCCCACAGAACGGACTGCGGACCTTTGGTGACGGTGAGGCTGTCGTAATTTTCAGGTGAGATATAGGACGTAGGCGCGTCCATGCGCGCTGGGCAGGCGCCGAGCATCTGGTTGCCATTGGTAAGAATGCGCAACCGAGAGCCAAACATGCCACGGAAAACCGGGTCACCGTTGGTGCCGCCGTTACGAATGGCAGAGAACCCGGGGATGGTCTGCAGATAGTCGGCGCCGTCGCTGGCAGGGGCCGGTTGTCGCGGTATGCGCGGGTCGGTTTCCACCGTGAGCGGTGAGCTTAGCGGTACGGCGGTCACCACCATCGTATTCAGCGAATGCTGATGCTCGTGGTGAGCGGAAGGCGACTGCGCCCATACGCCTTGGACAGCGAAGCCTGATGCCGCGGCGATGCTTAATGTCAGTGCGTGTCGTTGAAAACGGTTTTTCAAGCGGGCAGGCGTAACGACGCCATGCCCAATAACTGGATGCGACATGATGATCCCTTTTTCTTGGTATACACAGCCGCCAGCCAGAAGCGAGCTTCAGGCTGAAAGGGCTGATGATGTGGCGTTATACAAAGCGGAAAAAGGGTGGGGCGCGCGTTAGCGCGTGGGGGTAGTTGTCGCAGGACTGCATCGCCTGCTTCGGTTGCGTCAGCAGAGTGTTATGCTTGATAAACGCCTGCAGGCTGATCGCGGGAAGAAAAGTATGCGTTGTCGGAAACTGCTGCCAGACCGCGCAATAGCCACATTGGTGGAACCAGGTGAAAATAGGTTCTAGCGTTTCAACGTGACTCGTATGATGCTGATGGTTATTACTTGCTTGCGGGGCCGCGTGTTGATGATGGTCGCCAGTGTGGTGACTAGCTTTGTGATCAGCGTGATGCTCCCCGTTGGCCTGATACTGCGAAATGAGCGGCCCCACCAGCAGCAGACTCATCGCCACAAACGCTATAAAAAGCGCTGTGCGATACCAGAGCCTGTCTGCAGAACGTTGTAATTGCACGAAGCCATCTACCTTGGTGGGCAGCAGAGCAGTTGCTGCTGGAGCGAGAAGTAGATGTTATCGGAAAGCTTCCAAATGAAAAGTAGCCAGCCTGTGGTCTTTTGACACATAGCGGTAAACCGCTAGGCCCTGTTACCGCCGTGAGCTTTAACGATACGCTCGCTTGACGCCGGGTACTTCACCAGTAAGTGGCTGGGTCGAAGTGGGCGTTGTGCAAAGTTGCCCCCACAGTTTGGGCAGAGCCCATCCAACACGTCATTGGCACACGTTGGGCAAAACGTACATTCAAACGTGCAGATCAGCGCGTCTGCTTCAGGCGGTAAATCTTTATCGCAGCATTCACAGTTGGGGCGCAGTTCAAGCATGGGCAGGCTCCTATGTCAGTGCGTTAGAGAGCGTAGCTATTTGGCTATATTAACTAATGTTATGCCATTAACTGGCTAAGGCGAACAGCACTCTTTGTTAAGGCGGATGTTGCGTTAATCGAGAGTTGTGAATAACGCTAAGAGCATCTTTTTGGTGCATTAAATTATTTTTTTGATCGCTACTGGTGCAGGCGGGGCTGGTCAAAGATGCATTTTGATACCTAAGCCTATGTAAGCGTTGCTTTAAGCTGTCTTTCACTATTTTGGCGCATTAATTGCACTTGTTATTGAAACGCCTATTAAAAAGAGAGCAGCCGCGCCTCATGATTTTGTGCGACACCACAACACCGACGCTGCACGCTGACTCCGGGCATCGCTTTGATGCAAGCCGCCGCTGGGCGGCCTCGCTGGCATTAACGTTTGCTCAGCGCGGTGGCGCCACGCGAATGGTACAGGCGCGCCATCAGGGGCCGCTGCGAGTGCAGCGGCCTTTCTATCCAGAGGGGCGCTACATGGAAGGCAAGAGCGGTGCCTACGACGGCCCTTGCCATGTTTATGTGCTGCATCCGCCCGGCGGATTAGTGAGTGGCGATGCGTTAACCATTTCGGCCCAGGTAAAAAGCGGTGCCCATGCGCTGCTCACCACGCCCGCGGCCAACAAACTGTACAAAGCCGACAGCCAAGGCGTTGCCTGGACCCAGCACACTCAGCTAAACGTGGAAGACGACGCGATTCTGGAATGGCTGCCTCAAGAAACCATCGCCTTTGATGGCTCGAAAGGTGAGCAGCGCACGCATATCGCCCTGCACGGCAGCGCTCGCTGCTTAGGTTGGGAAATGATGGCGCTGGGGCGCCCGGCAAGCGATTTGCCCTACATTTCTGGGCGCATTGAACAACACTTTCGGCTCACGTTAGATGGCCGGCCGCTGTGGTTAGAGCGCCAGCCACTTGACCCGTTACACCCGCGCTTTGCAGGACGCTGGGGGCAAGGCGGCGCAACCGTACAGGCTACTCTCTGGGCGGTAGGTATTGCTGATGCACCTGCCGCTATTGATGCCCTGCGCGAAGCGCTGCCGGATAACCCCCGCTGGGCCGTCACCGTGCGTTACGGCGTACTGCTGCTGCGCTACTTGGGCCATTCACGCAATGAAGCCTGGGCGCTGTGTGAACAGGCCTGGCAGCTGCTGCGCCCGCGCTGGATTGAACGTGAAGCGCATACGCCGCGTATTTGGCTAACCTGATAATCACGCTTGTGCTACACCTGTGGAGAGACACCCAATGGAATTAACCCCGCGAGACAAAGATAAGCTGATGCTGTTTTCAGCCGCCCAGCTTGCCGAGCGCCGCAAAGCGCGTGGTTTGAAACTCAACTATCCCGAAGCGGTGGCGCTGATCAGCTTTGAAATCATTGAAGGTGCTCGGGATGGCCGCAGCGTGGCGGATTTAATGAGCTATGGCCGTGAAATACTTAGCCGTGAAGACGTAATGGAAGGCGTTGCCGAGATGGTTGACGAAGTCCAGGTAGAAGCCACGTTTCCGGATGGTACTAAGCTGGTCACTGTGCACACTCCCATCAACTAAGCGCCCCTCTTGGAGAAGATACGATGATTCCTGGTGAGTATCAGTTAAAAGAGGGCGATATCGAGCTGTGCGTGGGACGTGAGCGCATTACGGTAGACGTTGCGAATACCGGCGACCGGCCCATCCAGCTAGGCTCTCACTATCATTTTGCTGAAGCCAATCCCGCGCTCATTTTCGATCGCGTCAAAACACGCGGCTTTCGTTTAGACGTGGCAGCAGGCACGGCGATTCGCTTTGAGCCTGGCCAGACTCGTGAAGTCACGCTGATTCCCTTTGTCGGCAAGCGCGAAATTTACGGATTCCGTGGCGAAGTCATGGGTGCGCTCGATGGAGGTAAACAATGAAACCGGTTAATAAGATCAGTCGGCGGGCCTATGCCGACATGTATGGCCCCACGGTGGGCGACCGTGTGCGCCTGGGCGACACCGAGCTGTGGATTGAAGTTGAAAAAGACGCCACGCATTACGGCGATGAAGTGAAGTTCGGCGGTGGCAAAGTGATTCGCGATGGCATGGGCCAAAGCCAGCGTGTGGATGACATGGTGATGGATACTGTGATCACCAACGCGCTGATTTTAGACTGGTGGGGCATCGTTAAAGCCGATGTAGGGCTGCAAAATGGCCGGATCGCTGCGATTGGAAAATCCGGCAATCCGGACGTACAGCCCGATGTAGACATCGTGATTGGCCCCGGCACTGAGATTATCTCAGGCGAAGGCAAAATTCTTACCGCGGGCGGCATCGACTCGCATATTCACTTTATTTGCCCCCAGCAGGTCGAAGAAGCATTGATGAGTGGTATCACTACCATGCTAGGCGGCGGCACCGGGCCGGCTACCGGTACCAACGCCACGACCTGCACGCCCGGCGCCTGGCATATTGGTAAAATGCTGCAAGCCGTTGATGATTTGCCAATGAATATCGGCCTGTTGGGTAAAGGTAACGCCAGCCTGCCTGAGGCGCTTGAGGCCCAGCTAGAAGCGGGTGCCATGGGCCTAAAGCTCCACGAAGATTGGGGCACCACGCCGGCCTCCATTGATAACTGCTTAACCGTGGCGGAAAAGTATGATGTGCAGATTGCTATTCATACCGACACGCTCAACGAGTCGGGCTTTGTCGAAGACACCCTGGCAGCCTTTAAAGAGCGCGGTATTCACACCTATCACACTGAAGGGGCGGGCGGCGGCCACGCGCCGGATATCCTAACCGCCTGTTCGAAAGAGTACGTGCTGCCGTCATCCACCAACCCGACACGGCCCTACACGATCAACACCATCGACGAGCATCTGGATATGCTGATGGTGTGTCATCACCTTGACCCTAATATTCCTGAAGACGTGGCCTTTGCAGACTCACGCATCCGCCGCGAAACCATTGCCGCTGAAGACATTCTGCATGATCTTGGCGTGATCTCGATGATCGCCTCAGACTCCCAAGCCATGGGGCGCGTAGGCGAGGTGGTCTGCCGCACCTGGCAAACTGCGCATAAAATGAGAGTACAGCGGGGCTTACTGCCAGAAGACGAAGCACTGGGCGCCGATAACTTTCGCGCTAAGCGCTATATCGCTAAATACACCATCAATCCAGCGATCACGCACGGTATCGCCCATGAAGTGGGATCAATAGAAGTGGGTAAACTGGCTGACCTGGTGCTGTGGAAGCCTGCTTTCTTCGGTGTTAAACCGGCACTGATTTTAAAAGGCGGCATGATTGTGGGCGCGCCCATGGGCGATCCCAATGCTTCAATTCCCACGCCGCAGCCGGTTCACTACCGGCCCATGTTTGGCGCCTTTGGCCGTGCCACTAGTCAAATTCGGCTCAACTTCGTTAGCCAGGCCGCGCTAGATGCCGGTATTAAGGAGCGCCTGGGCCTGCAAAGCACCCTGGCTGCGTGTAAAAACGTTCGCGGTGTTCGTAAAAAAGATATGAAGCTTAATGATGCCTGCCCCGAACTCACCGTCGACCCGCAAACCTACGAAGTGCGCTGTGACGGCGAGATTTTAACCTGTGAACCGGCCACCGAGCTGCCGCTGGCCCAGCGCTATCACTTGTTTTGAAAGAGTGGGCGACACCTCCACAGTCAGATTAGCCGGGGTAGCTCGTAGTGAGAGTCTTTTGCCATGGCCGGAAAATGTTCCCAACAATTCCGGCATTTCCGCCATCCATGGCGGTCAGATGGCACAAGTAGCTTACAAGGATGTATTTACAGCGCCCTCACGTAGGGCTATCCCGGCTAGGCTGCGGAAAATTTCAACGGGAAATAGCAATGCTAAAACTGATAGAACGTTTAGGGCCGATAGACGAGAGCGCCGCTAATGACACGCTCACGCTGCCCTTTGAGCTGCGCATTCGTGGTCGCTTAAAAGCAAAAAGCGACAGTGGCCGTGAGCTTGGGTTGTTTTTAGATCGCGGGCCGGTACTGCGTAGCGGCGAAGGCCTAAAAGCTGAAAGCGGCGAAGTGGTACGTATCTGTGCCGCCATAGAACCGGTGGTTACCGCGCGAGTGAGTACTGGCTTACCGCTTGCGCGGCTGGCTTATCATCTGGGTAATCGCCACGTTCAGTTAGCCTTAGGTGACGATGAAAAAGGCAGCTGGGTGCGCTTCCCGCCCGATCACGTGCTGGAGGAACTGGCCGTGCTGTTAGGCGCCACGCTGGAGCACCATGACGCGACCTTCGACCCAGAACCGGGCGCCTATAACCAAATAGGCGGTGGGCACTCCCATGGCCATGCGCACGGCCACGACCATACGCACGATCACGATCACGATCACGATCATGCGCATGAGCACCACCATGCCCACTGAGCAAACCGCATCCGCCGGGCAGCACGACGATTTAGCGCTGCTTGGGCTGATGCAGCTGGTTAGCCCGGCGTTGCCCATTGGGGCATTTGCTTTCTCGCAAGGCTTGGAAAGCGCGTTTGAGCTTGACTGGGTACGGGATGAGGCCAGCCTGACTGAATGGCTGTGCGGCGTCTTAGAAGATGGCATAACGCGCTGCGAACTACCGGTACTCGCGCGGTTGCACAAGGCCATTGGTTGCGCAGACCGCGATTCAATCGCGCAGTGGGATGAGTGGCTGGCCGCCACGCGGGAAACGGCGGAGTTAGCCGCTGAAGATAGCCGCCTGGGCGCATCGCTAAAGCGCTTGTTGGGCAGTTTGAACCTGATGCCAAGTGAAGACTTACTTCCGCCTTTGCTACCGGCTCACCCTGGCTATGTGACGCTCTTTGCCTTCGCGGCCCACCTGCGTGGCGCGTCTATTCGGCAAATGTTGCTCGGCTTTGCCTGGGCGTGGCTGGAAAATCAGCTAGCCGTGGCCTGCAAAGCGCTACCGCTTGGCCACACCGCCGCGCAGCGCATTATTGAGCAGCTGCGCCCCGCTTTGGTCGCTGCGGTTGATCATGCGCTGACGTTAGATGACGACGAGCTTGGCCCGGTGCTGCCTGGGTTGGCGCTCGCCAGCGCATTACACGAAACGCAATATTCACGCCTGTTTAGAAGCTAAAATATTTACCTTTAAGAAGTTAAATAGCTCAGCGGTTAACCCGCTTATTGAGGACATAGTTATGACGCACTGTTTACGTATTGGAGTAGGCGGCCCGGTGGGTTCTGGTAAAACGGCGCTGCTCAAGCAGCTTTGCCTAGCGCTACGCGATTATTACGATATCGCCGTGGTCACTAACGATATCTATACCCGCGAAGACGCCGATTTTTTGCTCAAACACGATGCCCTGCCAGCAGATCGCATTTTGGGCGTCGAAACCGGCGGCTGCCCGCATACGGCTATTCGTGAAGATGCTTCGATGAACCTTGCCGCCATTGATGAGCTACAGGCGCGCCACCCGAAGCTTGAGCTAGTGATGGTGGAGTCGGGTGGCGATAACCTTTCGGCGACCTTTAGCCCTGAGCTTTCCGATCTAACGCTTTACGTGATCGACGTTTCCGCTGGGGACAAAATTCCGCGCAAGGGCGGGCCAGGCATCACCAAGTCTGATTTGCTGATTATCAATAAGATGGATATCGCGGAACAGGTTCACGCGTCGTTAGACATTATGGCGCGAGATTCCAAGAAGATGCGCGGCGAGCGGCCGTTTGTATTTACCAATCTCTATGACGGGGTCGGGCTTGAGGAGATCATCCGCTTTATTCTCGATAAAGGGATGCTTGACGAGCGTCGGCCTGGTGTTACGACAGCCGTATAACAAAAAAGTCGCCCTGACCAGGCGGTATAAGTGGTCGGGGCAACTGAAGAATGTGGTTAGCAGCTTGCTAAAACGGGCCATCCTTGGCCACCACCTAAGTACATTGAACGACTAACCTAATGCACACCTTAACCCATGTTATGAAACCTACAATTGTTAGCTAAATAACTGCTTACACAGTAGAAAAATACCTAAAGTGGGCAAAATTGGCACATGTAAGACCATCAGTTTAAGGGGCTTTCGCGCTAGTCATCCTGTCCATAGGCAGCTGTTGTAAGAGGGCGGTGATAGATCAAATGACGACCTGGGCGTGCAAAGCCAGCCAGCAGTAAACCCGCCTCGCGGGCCTGTTCCACTGCCAGCGCCGTGGCCGCAGAGACAGCGACCAGCGCACCAATGCCTGCGCTGGCACACTTGTGCACCATCTCGTAGCTAGCCCTACTTGATACCAGCACAAAGCCTTCATCAAGCGGCACCCCATCGCGGGCCAGAGAGCCGATCAGCTTGTCTAACGCATTGTGGCGGCCAACATCCTCGCGCAGCCGTTGAATGCGCCCGTGTAAATCGCACCAGGCGGCACCGTGGCTGGCGCCAGTCACCGCCTGTAACGGCTGGTGGGCGGATAATTCGCCAAGCGCGTGCTGAATAGCCGCGTCGCTAAGCGCTGGCGCAACCACATGGGGAACCGGGCGAATCGCTTGTTCCAAGGATTCTGTTCCGCATAGACCGCAGCCGGTGCGGCCGGTCAAATTGCGGCGGCGCTGTTTGAGTTCCACCAATCTTTGGGTCGAAATCGTTAGGTGAACGGCCAGCCCATGCTCTTCCTCACTTAGCTCCATGTCATAGCACTCGTGCGGATGGGCAAGGATACCTTCAGAAAGGCTAAACCCCAGCGCCAAGTCTTCCAGGTCGGTAGGGCTGGCCATCATCACCGCGTGGGAGATGCCGTTGTAGACCAGCGCCACCGGTACTTCCAGTGCCAGCATGTCCTCCTGAACGTTGGCATGCCAGCCAGTGGCATCGTGGCGCACCTCCATTGGCTGATACGCCAAGGCGGCCTGTGACGAGCTTGTTGGGCGCTGTGCGCTCATGGTGTCTCCTGCTAAGCCCGACCAAGCCATCCTGGGCTTGGTCTAAGGCATTGAAGGTGGCTGCGCCCACAAAGGTCTGCGTTGTTAACGTCCCGACCAGCCCATGAGTATCGGCACGTAAACGACAAGCAATAGCACGCCAATCAGCCCCAATAAATACGGCACGATGGCGCGGGTGATGCGCTCAAGCGGCAGCTGCGTGATCGATGACGCCACGTACAGGTTAATCGCCACCGGCGGGGTAATCATGCCAATGGAAAGCCCCACTACAATGATCAAACCAAAGTGGATAGGGTCAATCCCTAGCTGCAGCACCAGCGGTAACAGCACCGGCGTGAGAATAATCAGCGCACTGGCCGTTTCAATAAACACTCCGGTGAGCAAAATAATGCCAACCACCAGCAGCATAATCACGTAAGGGTTGGTCGAGAGCGACAGCACGGCTTGAGCAATGGCGCCCGGCACCTGCCAGCTGGAGAGCGTCCAGCTCAGCACCGCTGACATCGCAATCACTAGCATAATCACCGCCGTGGTCATCGCCGAGCGAATCAACAGCTTATAAACCTGCACTAGCGTAAGGTCACGGTACACAAACAGCGATACCAGCATGGCGTAATTAACCGCGACGACCGCGGCTTCGGACGGTGTGAATAGCCCCGTGAAAATACCGCCCAGGATGATCGCCGGCGTCATCAGCCCCCAGCTGGCATCTTTAAAGGTGCGCAGAATAGTGGTTAGCGATAGCGGCGTACCTTTAGGGTATTGGCGCTTATAAGCCTGCGCAATGGCGATGGCCATTAGCCCTAATCCCATTGCGAGCCCTGGCAAAAAGCCGTTTAAAAACAGCTTGGATACCGACTGTTGGGCAATAACCGCATAGATAATCATCGGCACCGAGGGCGGAATGACCACGCCAATGGTGCCGCTCGCCGCGATCAGGCTAGCCGCCGAGGCCGGATCGTAACCCTTGCGCTTAAGCTCTGGCACAAGACTTGAACCCACGGCCGCCGTTGTAGCGGCCCCTGAGCCGGAAATCGCGGCAAAGAACATGCCCGCCATTACGGAAACTACCGACAGCCCGCCGCGCATAAAACCCACTAGCGAATCGGCAAAGCTGACCAGTTTCTCGCTCACCTTACCCTGCGCCATCAAATCACCGGCCAGAATAAACATCGGGATCGCGACGAGCGCAAAGGAGTTGATGCCCTGAAACATCTGCTGGGTTACTACCATCAGCGGCACGCCCGACTGATACAGGGCATACAGGGCGCTTGCGCCAATCGCAAAAGCGATCGGCACGCCCAGCAGCATAAATAGGAAGAAAAGCCCAAATAGTAGTAGCGTCATAGTGGCTCCTCCTGGTGATGAGAGGTCTCGCCGTTAAGCAGCAGCTCTAGAATATCGACCAGCGCATACCACGCCATCATGGCCGCGCAGATAGGCATCACCGCATACACGTAGGTCATCGACAAGCGCAGCGAGGCAGATTTCTGAAAGCTCTGCACCTGCATATAGCGGTAGCCAATCACAATCAGCGTGATCATAAAGGCCAGCACGATGAGTAGGGCGATAATCCGTGCCGCTTGGCGAAGTCGGCCGGGCAGGGCATCCACCGCAAAGGTCACGGCAATATGCCGCCCGCGCTGAAACGCCAGGGTGCCGGCCAAAAAGGTGATCCATACCAGTAGAAAACGGGCGACTTCTTCGGTCCAGCCGACGGCGCTAAACAGTACCCGCGAGACAATTTGCAGCGTGATCACGCCAATCAGGGCGGCCATGCCAAGGAATACGATAGGCTGGAGAATCTTATCCAGCCCGCGCTCAATGCCTCTTAATAGCGATAATAACGATTGCGACAAAGTGGCCACGTTACTGCAGCGCCTCCTGGATGCGGGGAAGATAGTCACCGAACTGACTGCCGTACTTTTCGTAGACCGGGGCTACCGCGGCCTGAAACGCTTCAAGGTCCGGCGAGTCGTTGATTTCCATGCCGGCGGCTTCAAGGGCGGCTAGCTGCTCGGCTTCCATCTCGGCATTTTGTTCGCGTGCGTAGGCGGAGGCCTCATGTGATGCCTCAAGCACTAAGGTCTGCACGTCTTCGGGCAGTGCATTCCACTTGGGCAGGCTCATAATAAACAGCGCCGGTGCATAAATGTGGCGGGTCATGGTCAGGTAGTCCTGAGTTTCCGCCAGATTGAACGCATAGATCGCATTGATGGGGTTTTCCTGCCCCTCAATGGTGCCCTGCTGCAGGGCGGTCAGTGCTTCGGTCCAGGCCATCGGCACGGCATTGGCACCCAGCGTGCGGAAGGTATCCACATACACTTCGTTCTCGATCACGCGCAGCCTTAAACCATCAAGATCGTCAGGCGTATTAATCGCGTTGCGGCTATTGGTAATGTTACGAAAACCGCGCTCGGCGTAAGCCAGCCCTTTGAGATTGACGCCTTCCAGCTTATCGAGGATCTCCTGGCCGATGTCACCATCTAACATCGAGTAGGCGGCTTCGGCAGAAGGAAACAGAAACGGCAGCTCAAAAACGGAAAACTCATCAACGAAGTTAGCCACCGGCCCGTTGGTAATAACGCCCATATCGACGGTACCAATCTGCATACCTTCCAGCAGCGTGCGCTCATCGCCTAGCGAAGCATTCGGGAAAATTTCGATGCTGATCGCACCGTCGCTCTTTTCGCTGAGCAGTTCCTGAAAGCGCGTTGCCGCAATATGGTAAGTGTCATCGCTATTAACAACATGCGCTAAACGCAGCGTGGTGGCGGGTAGCGTGTCGGCATGAGCGGCCAGCGAAAGGCCCAGAAGGCTGGTGCAAACCATGGCAAGCGTCGCGCGCTGAAGCAGCGGGTAAGGCATCTTGGAACGGGTGGCGTTATCCACGTAATCTCCTTGGAGTGGGCAGTTTTTTATAGTGAAACAAGGGGCTATCTGTGACAGGGGCGTCATCTATAGCATATTGGTTTTAGCGCACAAATAAATGATTCTACTCCTGTGATTCATCATAGAAAGGAAAAAAGTGCTAGAACGCGGGCTTGAGCAAGCGCCCCGTTGGCGATAGCCTGCACAGCCCAGCGAATCGGAAGAGGGGCGTTGCGGCACGCCTGCCCAAGATCGCCAGATTGCTCACTGCGCCGACTGGCCATAATAGGAACAGATAATGGACACGCTGATTAACGATCTTTTAAACATCGTAGGCAAAACGGGTGTGCTGCTAGGCGACGATATCGCGCAGCGAAGCGTCGACTGGTTCACCAAAGCGCCTTGCGAAGCGAAAGCGATCATCAGACCGCAATCGACCGAGCAACTCAGCCAAGTCATGGCGAAATGCCATGCCGCCAAGCAGCCGGTGGTGACGCATGGCGGATTAACCGGCATCGTGCACGGCGCCGTGGCCAGCCCCAATGAGTTGGTTGTATCGCTAGAGCTAATGAATCAGATCGAGAGCATCGACGCTATCGGTTCGACGATGCAGGTACAGGCAGGCGTGACGCTTCAGCGTGTCCAGGAAGCTGCCCAAGAGATCGACATGCAGTTTGCACTCGACCTAGGCGCACGCGGTTCTTGCACCATTGGCGGCAACATCGCTACCAATGCGGGCGGTATCCGGGTTATACGCTACGGTATGATGCGCCAGCAAGTGCTGGGGCTAGAGGTGGTATTGAGCGATGGCACCGTGGTGAGCTCGATGAATACCATGCTGAAAAATAACGCCGGCTATGATCTTAAGCAGATGTTCATCGGCAGCGAAGGTACGCTAGGGATCGTCACGCGCGCCGTGCTGCGCCTGCATCCGAATATGCCCAGCGAGCAAACGGCCCTCGTCGCCGTGCCCTCGTTTGACGCGCTGACATCGCTGCTAAAGCTCGCATCTAAAGAGCTTGCGAACAGCCTGAGCGCCTTTGAAGCGCTGTGGAACAATCACTACGCGTTGATGACCTCTGCAACCACCAAACATACGCCGCTGTTGGCAACCGACTCACCGTTCTATGCCATCATCGAAACCCTGGGCTCTGATGAAAAGCAGGAAGCAGAGGCATTCGCCCGCGTGCTAGAAAAAGCGCTGGAAGCGGGGCTAATCACCGATGCCGTGCTGGCTAACTCCAGCACGCAGCGCCAGGGTATCTGGGATGTGCGCGAGGATATCGAAACGCTGGTGCATGAGCTTAATCCCATGTTCTCCTACGATATCAGCCTGCCGATCACGCATATGAATGAATACGTAACGGCATTAGAGGGCAAGCTAAACGCGCAGTGGCCGGAAACCGGCACGATGGTCGTGTTTGGCCATTTAGGCGATGGCAACCTGCACATTATGATTACGGTGCGCGATGCCAGCCCGCACAGCCGCCGCGAAGTGGAAGAACTGGTATACGGTTCGTTAGTCAAATACAACGGCTCGATTTCCGCCGAACACGGCGTGGGGCTTGAAAAACGCGACTACCTGGCGCTTTCACGCTCGCCAGAAGAAATCGCGCTGATGCGGCGCATGAAGCTGGCGCTAGATCCTAAGAACCTGCTCAATCCAGGCAAAATTTTAGCCTAAGCGCGCCACGTAATAGCTGCTTTAATCTAAGCAAAAGGCCACCAAACGGTGGCCTTTCGCGTTAACGGATTAAGCAATGCTTGAGGTGCTGCTTACTCGCTCAGCGCTTCGCGAATACGCGGTAGGTAATCGCCAAACTGTTCGCCGTACTTCTCATACACAGGCGCAACCGCGGCTTGGAACGCTTCAATATCCGGCGTTTCGTTGATCTCCATGCCCGCTTCGCGCAGCGCTGCTAACTGCTCGGCTTCCATCTCGGCGTTGACCTGGCGCTCGTACTCCGCCGCTTCCTGCGCCGACTCTTTCAACACCACCTGCACGGGTTCGGGTAGCTGATTCCAGACCGGCATGCCCATCACAAAAATGGCCGGTGCGTAGGTATGGCGCGAAAGCGTCATGTAATTTTGGGTTTCATCGAGCTTGAACGAATGGATCACGTTCACCGGGTTTTCCTGCCCGTCGATCGTGCCCTGCTGCATCGCGGTGAGGGCTTCGGTCCACGCCATGGGAATCGCGTTGGCGCCTAGCTCACGGAAAGTGTCGGTATACACCGGGTTTTCCATCACGCGAATACGCAGGCCATCAAGATCTTCTGGCGCGTTAATCGCCCGCTCGCTGTTAGTCAGGTTACGAAAGCCGCGCTCGGCGTAGGCCAGGCCTTTCAGGTTGACGTCTGATAGCTTATCCAGCAGCTCCTGGCCAATCGGGCCATCGAGCACTTTATAGGCGGCGTCTGGCGAGGGAAATAGGAACGGCAGTTCGAACACCGCCATATCTTCGACAAAGTTGGCCACCGGCCCGTTGGTAATCACACCCATATCCACTGTGCCGATCTGCATGCCTTCCAACAGCGTGCGCTCGTCGCCCAGCGAAGCATTGGGGTAGATCTCAATATCCACCTTGCCCTCGGTGCGCTCTTCCACCAGCTCTTCAAACTTAGTGGCCGCGATGTGGAAACCATCCTGCTCATTGACCACGTGGGCCAAGCGCAGGGTAACGGGGTCCATATCCGCAAAATCAGCGGCGTTCGCGGCGCTAACGAACGCCAGTGAGATGCCCAATGCCAGCGTGCTACGTGCAAAAGTTTTCATTTTATTATGTTCCCAATGTACGAAGGTGAGAAAGTGCCTACGAAGCATGCACCAGAGAAAGGAAAAGGGTCAATTGACCAAAGGACTCACGCGGCATACGGCTGGACACATCGCGCCCGCACGGTTACGATACGCACCCACAAGCGCCCGTAGCTCAGTTGGATAGAGTATCGGCCTCCGAAGCCGAGGGTCGCAGGTTCAAATCCTGCCGGGCGCGCCATAATATCAAGGGTTTACGTTAACGCGTAGGCCCTTTTGTTTTGCGTGTGTCAAATCTGTGTCATCAGTGTGCCAAACTCGTCAACATTTGATCTAATAACTGTCATCAAGCTAATGACCTTTAGCTCTTACCTGACACAAGGTGTGGCACAGGCTTATCAGCGCACTCCCATCCATTCCGCAAGTTGCTGATTCGCCTTCAATCGTTGGCGTTGTAGTAATGCGCTGTTAAAAATTCCATCCAGAGAAGACGTTGGCGTGGCAAGTGGCAGTGCTACGGCAGCTTCATCACGAAATTGCTGACGGACTGTACTGGCATCGAGATATTGCCACCAGTGCATAATGTCCTGTTTAGCCTTTTGCATCACTTGAGCTGCAGGCAGTCGATCCGATTTGGATTGATTGGCTTTTGCTGTCGCTGGCAGCAAATTCCATAGATCATTGTTGTTCCAGCGCGACCAGGGAAAGCAGTGGTCGATAGCGTAATTTTGCCTGTGCAAATCATTTTGTGACCAGACGCAAGACAATGGGGCCGGTTCATGTAAACGTTGAGTGACCAGTTGACGCGCCTGCTGTGTGTCACGGCGACTTTCTTGCCACTGCAAGGCGAGATGCAATGTGCCGATATCGTAAGTGGCGTCATACCGCTGCATTAACTGAGCCCACTCATGAACAATGGCAGGCTCGATCCAGCAGGCGTAGCGGCTCATAGAGTCCCATAGCGAGGTAGGGATACGAAATGTTCCGAAAGAAGCCAGCGTGGCGCTATCAAGTCGAACGGCCTGTTCGCGGATGCGTAGCCCTTGATAACTTCCATCAAATACAGGCCGCTGGCTGCCGGGCCAGGTGGTGAAGTGAGCAGGCATCTTTAGAACTGTTTGGCAGGCATCGCGGATTGCTCGCATGACGGTGGCAGCACATTGAGGATCATAAAAGGCTGAGCCAATGCGCAGATCATGTGGCGATAGTTGCTTTAAGCGATAGAAATCATCCTTAGCGAAACCATACCCCTTCTCGCCGGGAGATTGGCGCAAATCACGCTCTATCAATAAGGGACGGTACAGTTTTATCCAGAAGAGACCTACTGCTCCCAGAGGTACCGTCACCCATTCTTCTGTTCGTGAAATCACTATGCCAGGTGCGCTATCGGCAAGGCGTGTCAGCGTGCGTAGCAAACCGAGCTTGTAAGAAGATGCCTTGTCATCATTAACGATAATATGCCGAAGGGAAGGCAGTGCCCCAGTGCCATCATCAGGCAGCCTGAACACACGTAGATGCCAAGCAACACTTTGGCGCCCAAGCTGGTCGCCGCTATGGCTTGCCTGCAAGGGGAGTAACGCCAGATCACGAGCCCAACTATCCAGCATGCTCATGTTGACCGAATGAAACTGACGCTCATTACTATCCGGGCCTTCACGGCAGGTGATTACCATAAGCCCACCCGGCGTAAGCAGTGAGCTAAGAACCCGCAAAGCACGTTGCTGTTCATTAGGTGGTAAATGCATCCACACCGCTGATACCAGAATCAGTTGAAAGCGCTGTGAAAGCTGACGAATGCAATTTAAAGCAGGCAAAGTATCGTCAATCCAACTGACATCCCTTTCGTGCGTATACTTTTGCCCTAACGTTCTCAGCTTTTCTGCTGGCTCTACCGCCATTACCTGCCAACCGCGCTCTGCAAGTGCTTTAGCATCGCGCCCGCTTCCAGCGCCAACGTCTAGTGCTAAACCAGCCTGCTCAGGAAGTTGATGCATCCATTCACTATGCGCATTTTCAAAACTCAGGGACTGGTACTGGTTAAACAATCGATCAGCGTGGTCGTCGTAGAAACGCATTGACGTAATGAATGGTTGGGAATTCGCCATGCCAAATCCTTGGTAAGCAGTCACGGAAATGCACTTAACCTTACCAGTTTTGTGCACTTCTGGTGGTGAGTGAGATGCTGGGCTATTCAGCTATCGGTTGAGGGCGTCCACGAAAGCCTCAATGGCCCGAACCGGATTGTCTTCAGAAAGGAAATCATCCAGAAGCACAGGAAACAACGTAGCTTGGGACCGGGATTCACCTGCGACGAAACGTTTCATCGGTACCTCCCACGATCTGTTATGGGTAGAGTATAGCGACAGCTACGTTTTCACACAGCCTCGGACAGGAGCAGTCTTTTCGGCGGCACTGACGACGTCCCCCCCTGATTGAGTAGCGCTACACTTTAGAGTCCGATCCTATGCGTAAGGAGATTGGACATGAAGAAGCGTTTCAGCGAAGAACAGATCATTGGTTTCCTGGGCGAAGCCGAAGCGGGACTGCCCATCAAGGAGCTGTGCCGTCGGCACGGTTTCTCAGAAGCCAGCTATTATCTTTGGCGCAGCAAGTTCGGCGGAATGAGCGTACCGGACGCCAAGCGACTCAAAGAACTCGAAACCGAAAATACGCGATTAAAGAAGCTACTCGCCGAATCGCTACTGGAGATGGAGGTCACTCGCGAGGCGCTGAGAAAAAAGTGGTGAGCGCGCCTGCACGCCGCGAGATGGTGCGCTTCATGGTCTCGCGTGGCCTGAGTGAGCGCCGTGCGCTCTGTGTCATCTGTATGAGTGCCAGCGCGTTGCGCTATCAAGCGGCCCCTGATCGCAATGAGGCACTGCGTGAACGCATTGTTAGCTTGGCCCATCGGCATCGTCGTTATGGCGCTGGCATGATCTATCTGAAGCTGCGTCAAGCCGGTGAACGGGTCAATCATAAGCGCGTCGAGCGCCTCTATGCCGCGGCTCGATTGCAGATAAAACGGCGCAAGCGCAAGAAGGTTCCCATGTCTGAGCGTAAGCCACTGAGCCGCCCTAATGCTGCCAATCAGGTCTGGTCAATGGATTTTGTGTTTGACCGTACAGCGGAAGGCCGCGTCATTAAGAACCTCACCGTTGTCGACGACGCTACGCATGAAGCCGTGGCTATCGTGCCTGAACGTGCCATTGGTGGTCTGTTTTTAACACGGATGCTGGATCATCTGGCTTTACAACGCGGCCTACCTAGCGCCATTCGTACGGACAATGGAAAGGAATTCTGTGGGCGGGCCATGCTGTTATGGGCGCATCTACGTGGCGTTGCACTGTTTTTAATCGAACCTGGACAACCCAATCAAAACGCCTACATCGAATCGTTTAACGGGCGTTTTCGGGATGAATGTCTCAACGAGCACTGGTTCACCAGCCTACATCACGCCAGGGTCGTCATCGAGGCGTGGCGACGGGAATACAACGAGGAGCGGCCGAAGAAAGGACTTGGAGGGTTAACGCCTTCCGCCTATGCAGAGCAACTGGCGTTAAAAAACGATAAAGTAACTTCAGACTCTAAACCCGGATGCTACTGAGAATGGGGTGACGTCGCTGATAGAGCGCTTAAATCAGGTGCACCAAAGGCGTCACCTGCATTTACTTTTTATGTGCCTTAAATCACCTCTAAGAGCACGGCCGATTTTGAGTCTCCAAGCATTGACGGGTAGAAACGAATTCGTTTTGATTGATAAATTGGCTTGGATCTATCAGATTCAATTACATCACCAACTCTAAAAAAGTATTGTTCCCCGTGATCACAAACAATAAACCCCGATTCACCTTTCATATAGTCAACCGTACCTTCGATCTTTCCAGGTAAATCAGCATGAAGAAGCACTTCATCACTTATAGTTGCTTCACGCTCCAGCCAACGGCCATTTACATTAGTTCTAAAGCTATTAACTTTTTCTGAATCAATCATTCTATGGGTTGGTATATCTTTATAAACAGAATAAGCATAATCAAATTCGTAGACTGTTGCTCTACGGCCTGAACCCAATTGCATAACATTAACTAGGTTAAATTCTTCTGAGCGGTTTGTATACTTATGAAGAGGCACATTTGGAAACTTAAATTTAAAAGCGCTTCTTGCCTTACAAACTTTCGTCAAAGAATTTAGCAAGTCTAGGTCTTGTGATGGGAATTCGGCTTCAGCTTTTTGCGCATGCTTATTTAAAGTAATGAGGGCGTGATCTTTGGTAATCTTGGTTGGCCCGTTATTTTCTAAATAGGCTGTTTCCATGGTTAAATCCAATAGTTGCATCATACGCCTCATATTGCCGCTTGAAGCGTATATTATTTGCTCTATTGCATCCCCTGTTGTATCTGTTGTTGACAAGTCAAAAATATCTGAAATTTTTATAGATACTTCTTCATATGAGTTAGGGTTTAGATAATTCTCAATCATGTTCACTGTTCGGGAACGGAAAACCTCAAATCCAGCTTGGTTTTTCACATCATCTTCCAAATTAACCGCATCACCGTATCGAGTTTCAGTCAACATATCTGAATAGGAGTTTGGGTAAACTGCAATTTTAGTTCTTATAAAAGAAGAGGTTCTAAATTGATTCATTAAAATCTCAAAGAAGCATGAGTCATCGTTTTCTTTAAAGAAGCTTTTATCCAATGATCCCGCCTCATCAATTAGCAATAATATTTTTCCCCCCTGTCCTTCTAAGAGGTTTTTATAACAATCTTCGATATCTTTTATACCGGGATTAGGCTTCTTTTTAAGTTCAGTGAAGCTTATATTTTTGTATTCCGCAGATAACTCTATAAACTTTGGCTTTAAGCCTCCCTTTAAACCAAGCTCATTAGTAACCCTTTCAATGTATTCTTCACTACCAAGTTGCGCCAACAGCTTAATATTGGAAGCAAGTTTGTGCGCCCCTAGCAATGAATCGGGCAGATGTTTTATTCCTGATTGAATAGCAGCCAAGTGCTTCATATCTACTAAATGCAGATAAATTGAAGTAAGCTCTTCTATCACTTTTATTATAATTGCACGATATATTTCAGACGGTTCTTTAATATGTTGAAAATCATTCAAACGTATAAAAACGGGCAGGATAACCTCATCGTGATTATGAATCAAGCTAGGAACAAGCGCTGACAAATAGTAGGCGTGATTTGCTCTCAAATACATTGTTTTACCTGACCCCATACGACCTTTGATTATCGAATTTTCGTAATCAAACGGAGTTGCCAGTCCATTTATGGGGCTTACAAATAAGGCGGTCTCAAGTTCCAAACGCAACACTATTGTAAGGTCTGAGTGCCAGGTATCGCTTTCTTCAGCACGTCAGCGTAAACCTCTAAAGGTGTTCGTGCGTTCAGTGTCTCTCTAGGTCGGGTATTTAACGAATCAGCAATGGCATCAAGTTCTTCTTGGCAGTACACCGACAAATCGGTGCCCTTCGGTAAGTACTGACGGAGAAGGCCGTTAGTGTTTTCATTAGAGCCGCGCTGCCAAGGGCTGTGCGGATCTGCAAAGTAGATAGCGGTGCCCGTGCGCTGCGTAATCTCCGCATGCTTTACCATTTCGCGTCCTTGGTCGTAAGTCATGGACAGACGCAGAGCCCTAGGCACTTCATTCAGTTTGTCGCTAAAGCCCACCGCAGTGGCTGTCGCGGTGGTGCCCTCTAGCTTCACTAGGATGACGAGTCGGGTAGTGCGCTCCACTAACGTGCCTACGGCGGAACGGTTATTTGCACCCATAATGAGATCACCTTCCCAATGGCCAGGCATGAGGCGATCTTCAATTTCGGGTGGTCGCATGTGAATGCTCACAAGCTCTGGAATTTGTTGGCGTCTGTCGTTGCCTCGACTGCGAGGACGTCGCTTACCTTTTCCCTGACGTAGGCAAGCGATGAGTTCCTTCTTGAGCGAGCCACGAGGCATCACATAGAGCGCATTGTAGATGGTCTCGTGCGAGACATGGTGTTTTGGGTCATGAGGATACATACGCTTCAGTGTGAGGGCGATTTGGCGCGGTGACCAGTACTTGCGCAGCAAGTAGATCATTAGCTCAAACAGCTGGCTATCCGGATGCAGCTTTGGTACGCGGCGTGCTCGTCGTCGCGTTAAGTGGGCTCGAAACCCTGCAAGACTGGCGTCGTACCCCTTTTCAGCACTGATCGTATGACGTGGTAGCTCACGCGATACGGTACTCACGGAGCGGTCGAGGCGACGAGCGATCTCACGCAACGAATGCTTCGTGTGCATTAACATGATGGCAGCACGTTCTTCGGCGGAGAGATGGTGGTATTGATGAGTCATGGCGATAGCTTACCAAGTGAGTCAGGTGTTGCACTTGGTTATTGAGACCGCCTAATCCTAGTACATTTGTCACATCATATTCGTCAGCATTTCTTATTTTGAATGGACGAGATCTAAAAACATTTTCCATAATATTAATTAATTCCTAAATCTAGTAATAAGACATTTATAAGCACATAACGCCCGTATTTGCGGCTGGTTTGGAGTGCAGCGGAAAACCAGTCTGACAACATGCGATTGTTAGACTCACGACGCAAGTTGCTGCTCACAATTTTGAACAATAGTGTGAACAAGAGTATCGATATTTTCAGCTTGGTAAATTTGTGGTGATAGGACCCAAGGATATTTTTTGAAGTGTGAACCGCCCCGGCTTTACCAGAGACTTCATATCTTGAGAGGATGAAGTCATGAACTCACCAAAACGATATTCCCCATAAGTGCGGGAGCGAGCTGTTCGTTTAGTTATTGAACAGCAAGGCGAATACCCGTCCAAGTGGGCGGCGATCTGTTCCATTGCCAGCAAGTTCGGTTGTACACCAGAGACCTTGAGAGCCTGGTGCAAACGCACAGAACTCACGCAGGAAAACGCTCGGTTAACCTGTCTGAACATGAACGACTCCAGCAGCTAGAGCGTGAAAACACCGAATTGAAGCGGCCAATGAAATTCTCCGTAAGGCGGCTGCTTTTTTCGCCCAGGCGGAGCTCGACCGCAAACCCAGTTGATAGTGTCATTTATCGATGAGCATCTTGCTCAGTTCGGGGTCGAGTCGATTTGTAGCCAACTGCCCAACTGCCATATCACCACAAGGCACTTGAAGCTGACCCTGAACGGCGGGCAGACCGGTATCGGCAGGATGAGTTTCTTACCGCTGAGATTCAGCGAGTGTGGGAAGAAAACTTCTGCGTCTACGGTGCCCGTAAGGTCTGGCGGCAACTCCGCCGTGAAGGCGTTAATGTTGCTCGTTGCACTGTAGAACAGCTCATGCGCCGCCTAGGAATTCGCGGCGTGGTGCGAGGCCAACGCCCCTTCACGGCTAATAAGTGATCACGGCCAGAAACGGGTACCTGATTTAGTGAAGCGTGACTTTACGGCCATGCGTCCTAATCAGCTTTGGGTGGCCGATTTTACCTATGTCGCTACTTGGTCTGGCTTCGTTTACGTTGCGTTCGTTATCGATGTTTATGCACGGTGGGTTGGCGTGTAGCGACGTCGATGAGAACAGCACTGGTGCTGGACGCTCTGGAGCCAGCTCTGTGGGCACGAAAACACAGACAAGGGTTGATCCACCATAGTGATAGGGGAATCCAATATCTCTCGATCCGCTACACCGAGCGTATGGCTGACCAGGGTATCAATGCCTCAGATGTCACCACCGGCGACTCCTACGACAATGCGCGGGCCGAGACCATCATCGGCTTGTTCAAAACGGAGGTGATCCATCATCGTGGCCCATGGAGGGGACTGGATACCGTTGAGTATGCCACGCTGGAGTGGGTTGACTGGTTCAACAATCGCCGACTGCTGGAATCCATTGGAAACGTTCCACCAGCAGAACGAGAAAGGACGTATTATCGTCAATTGGAGGAGTCGGGTGAAGCTGCCTGACTCAAACAAACCGGTCTCCGGAATAACCGGGGCGGTTCACTTTTATCTGTATGTTCGTTGAGCTAGTCTCGCGAACATCTTGTGGGTCACACTATCGTGGTCACATATCTCCTGTCCAATAACTGTCCACTACACATCGATACTGGCTTGGAGATGCGCCAATGTGTTGGCGGAAGAATCGAGTAAAGTGACCCTGCTCGGTAAATCCAAGGTTCTCAGCGAGTTGGCCTAGAGTACCGCTGCGCTCTCGCTCAAGCCAAATGAAGGCCCGCCGCATTCTCGCATCATTGAGCATGAGCCTTGGTGTCATGCCAGTGTCTTTGCGAAATAAGGTAAAGAAGTGCGCACGGGATAACCCAGCGGCCTTCGCAGCGTTGGCAACGCAATCAGGATCGTCAAGATGGGTTTGCAGGTAGGCGCAAGCACGGCGGATGCGTGCATCATTGAATCCTTGGCGCATCTGAGTGCCGAGGCGGCACAGGTGCTTCCATTGAGAGAAATCCTCGATAAGCTCGATTAGAAAATCAAATAGTAAAAATTCAATGTGTTCGCGTGGAATTAGCCCGGCACTATAGGCCTCGGCTATTAACCGGTCGGCCATCGCCCGTTTCTTGCTGTTAAGCTCAATACTAGGCTGGGCAAAAAATCCCGGATGCGAGCTCAGGGCTAACGTATGCTGGGCTTCAGCCAGCCAGGCCGGTTCGATATAGAGCGCGAGAATCTGTGTCTGCTCGGCGCTGGGCTGGTAATCAAAGAAATGCGGCTGCCAAGCGTTGATCAGTACCGCATTGCGGTCGGTAAGAGGTACTTGGTGGCCATTGACGTTGAAAAATGTGTCGGAGCCTGACACCTTCACCAGCACATGGCATTCGTGGTGCGAATGGGTTACAAGTGGTCGGTCCATATCGAGGAGGGCGACTCTCCCGAACTTGCCGTGGAAGACGCGTTGCGCGGTGGACATCGCTAGCTCCTTATGGTCGCGGGTGTAGTGGCAGGATGGTGTGCTCTATAAGTTTATCACCCAACCTGCCGCGGCAGGTGTAGGTCGATCAGCGACAAGTCTACTACTTTCGTTTCAGAGCGCATCGCGACCTTTCCCGTGATAAACGCGCAGTACGTCGGCGACCACTGATAAGGCGATCTCGGCAGGCGTTTTGCTGCCGAGGTCAAGCCCGATGGGCATGTGGATCCGCGCGATCTGCTGTGAAGACAGTCCGCCGACCCGGCTCAGCCGTTCAGCACGCCGGATGGAGGTTTGCCGCGAGCCCATAGCGCCGATGTAAAAGGCCGGGGAACGCACTGCCTCCATCAGCGCCAAGTCGTCGATGCGTGGGTCGTGGGTCAGTGCGACCACAGCGGTAGCTTCGTGGCAATGGCCAGCGGCGATGAATTCGGAAGGCAGCACTGGATGTACTTGGACTCCCTCGGGTGGGCGTCGCAGCATCTCTTCGCGCGGGTCACAGGCAATCACCTCACAGCCGATGGTACGAGCGAAGCTGGCGCAGTATTCGGCCACCGGCGACAACCCGGCAAGAATCAGCCTAAGCACAGGGCCGATGCGTATTCGCACGCGTTCGTTCAGGAGCTGCGCAATCTCGCCGCCATGGTCGTCCGCCATGAGCACGAAGGCACCGGAGGACAGGTCGAGTTCACGCACCAACCGACGTTGGCCGAGCAGTGCGTTGTACATGCCCTGCAGATGGTCGACCCAGGTTTTGTCCGGTGCGCGATGCTCGACTAGTACCTTAAGAACACCGCCGCACGGCAGTTGCAGCCGCTGACGCTCTTCATCGCTCTCCCCATACAGGACGATCTGGGTCGGTGCACGCAGCTCGCCGTCAGCGAGACTTTCGAGAAAGGCCTCCTCGACGCAGCCGCCTGAAAGGGAGCCGATGAGTTGGCCGTCCGCCCGCACGGCCAGCATCGCGCCGGGTGTACGGGGTGCCGAGCCGTAGGTTGAAAGCACCGTGCACAGCCAAAAGGAGTGACCCTTGCGAGCCCACTGCAAAGCGGTGTGAACGACCTGAAGGTCGAGTTGACGCATAACAGCATCCTCGTTATGGGCGGTCGCATGAGGCGCCGCGTAAGTCTGTAATGTCTACGGTTCTGCACATCCACGTTGCTACTGAAG